>JAACFF010000173.1 GCA_009937635.1 Chloroflexota bacterium | reverse complement strand
CAAGGCCAACAATTCTTCAAAGTGACGCCTGTCTATTAGCACCGGATTACCGCGCTGCCCGCCAAACTCCGGAGCAATAATGTCCCCTTCGCCTCGCCAATAAGCTTGCAACAAGAGGTCAATATCTCGCGCAGTGACCATGGGTTGGTCGGCCATCATCACCAACACAGCAGCCCGATTCGGCGGGATGGTCTTTATGGCTGTCTGTAACGACGAAAGCATCTCTCCGCTTGCGTATCGGCGATTATAAACGGTGCGTACGTCTTCCGCACGCGCGATAGCTTCCACGCTTTCGTTTTCCGAGCCAGTTACCACCAAGATGTCATGAACGGCCGTATCCTTGAGGTTGCGCACTGTTTGGCCTAGCATCGTCGTATCCCCCCATTCAAGCAGCTGTTTACTGCGACCCATGCGTTGGGACTGCCCCGCTGCCAGGACGACGGCCGTGACGCGTTTGTGTACCTCGAGCACAACCCTTGCAGACAACGCATTGCTGATGACAACTTGTTGCACCCGTGATTGCTGCAAAACCAAACAGGCAACTTGCCGCGCGGCCACCAGTTGTGCAGACGTATCAACTTTGTTAATGACTGCGATCACACGGGTCGTCTCTGGTACCCCCTTCAGGCCGGTATTCTGCTGGCTAAGCAAAAACGCCAAGTCTTCCACACTCAACGTATCCGTGTCCTTTTTTCCCAGCAAGTGAGCCACATGTTTTGGGCGGTGCGCCACATCAATTATCCGGCCTCCCAGGCCGTCGATGCCAATTACGGGCAACACCAGGGTCGCGTCTTGTGGCAACGCCGGTTCATGTTCAGCAGGTGCTTTTATAGGGTGCATTTTTGCACCGTCCGCTTCCACCAACACATAATCGACGTCTGACCGAGCTAACAGTTTCCCTGGAGCCTCGAGTGGCACGCCAGTTACTCTATCCCCCTTAGGCTTGCCCACCAGCAAATATCTGCGCATCAGCAACTCATCCTTGTCCAGGACGCGAGTTTCCTGATAACGCCATGTTACGGCCGGTAGATCAACCGCGGCAGACTCTATTTGGGCTGCAAACAGATGCGTTGTCGTCGTGATGATCACGCGCCCACTCAGCCGCTGCGCAAGGGCCATCATCAACGTGGTTTTGCCGCCGGCACCCACGAAGGCCACCAATTCCGGCGTTTCTTTTATGTCAAAAGACTTCTTGAGTTCCCAGTTGCCACTCATAATTTCAGTGCGGGGTGACCAATGATTAAGGCATGCTGCGCCGATTACACTGTCGCTTTTGGGCGAATGAACTCAAGAAACAGCCGATTGCCCATCAATGGCAGCTGAAGCTTGGCGCGCCAGGTGAGAAAGGAGCGCTTCCAGAACGCCGCCTCCGACAGCGAGTGCTTTGTCCGATATGGTAAAACAAGCAGACCTTTCGGCACGTGCATCAACATCGCCGATCTTCAAGCCGCTTCTTACTGTCGTTCCTGGCGCAATCAAGCCACGAATGACGCCGTCGAAAGGTGCCAGCAAGGGTTGGCCGGCCACCGATCCCACATGTTGTTTTTGCTTGACCCTATCTCCGATGTCGAATTGCCAGGTTACCTGGCCATTAGCCGGGGCGCGTAATACGCGCTCAACCCCTTTGCCGCCTACCACGCCCGGGGTGCCCGTATTTGGCAGGGCTGGTCCATCCCAGATGACGCGACCAAGCGTGTGTCCGCGCATAGTCTCGATTACGGCATGGCAATCCACGCCGGCATGGAATCCTGGTCCCAGGCCGATAACCAGGGGGGCCTGATCGATGGTAGTATCGATATTACGCTTGGCCAGGCGGGCATCTATGACGGCGCATATCGGCTGTGAAAGCTTTTCCGCAACTGTCTCCAAGGAAGGAGCGATAAGCACGGGAATACCACCTTCATTGGCCAGCTGTTCCGCATCTGCGGCCGTTTCTACCAACCGTCCATGAAGATCCTCGACGAGCACTTTACCCTCAAGCACGGCTGTTGCTAGGGCCACACGACGGCGTACGACGAGAGGGTTGGATAATTCCAGGACGATCAGCGGAAATCCGGAGCGATACAGCCGGTAGGCTACGCCCGTACCTAGATCACCGCCTCCACGTAAGACGATCAAACATTGTCTAAAACTCATAAAGATATCTGGTGAATAATGGGATACGGTCGTTCCGGTCTCCGGAACGACCGTTCGCTTGGACGGCTTGTTCGTCAAGTGTTAGCCGCCGATCTGGTTTTGTCGCAGTTTGGCGACCACGCGATCCGGCGTTAGTGGGATTTCGTCAAACCAGATACCTGTCGCATCATGTACAGCGGCAATGACAGCCGGGGCCAGCGTGATGAAGGGCATTTCGGCCATACCTCTAGCGCCCCAGGGTCCGATGGGATCCGGGATCTCCATGATCACCGAATCGACTGTAGTAGGTACGTCCTTGATGCCTGGAATGAGGTACTGGCTGAGATAGGGATTCAAGATATGGCCGTCTTCTAGCTGCAGATTTTCCATCAGCGTATAACCTGTTGCCTGCACGACCGCGCCCTCAATTTGCCCTTCAATCAGGTTGGTATTGATCGCTTTACCAACGTCATGGGTGCTTACGATCCTGTCGACCCGGATGTGCCCGGTATCCACGTCAACAGTGACCTCGGCCGCTTGCGCCATGTAACCGTAGCTGAAGTTGGGATTGCAGACGCCGGTCTCCTCATCGTACATTTCTGTCAGCGGTGGCCTAAACTGCACGTCTCCAATCGCGGGGCGTTCCTCGTTGGTCCAAGCCTCTAACGCTTTTTCGGCCGCTAGGCGAATTGAGTTTCCGGCCATCCAGGTCATGCGCGAGGCGGATACTGAGCCTGAATCACCGCTGGTAGCCGTATCGCTCAGATCGAGCTCAACCAATGAAATGTCAACGCCAGCGGCAGAGGCTGCCATCTGTTGCGCGGCTGTATGCGATCCTTGTCCCACTTCTGCCAGGGCATGGCGCAGGATAACCTTTTCGATTTCCGCGCCGCCATGAAGCTCGATGGTAGCCTCACATCGTTCTGGTGCGCCAAAGGAGAAGCCCACGTTCTTAAGACCACATGCGAAACCGCGACCGTGTCGCACGGCTCCCGGGCCGGATACCACGGATTGTAGGCTGTTGAATGACAGACTTTGTTCATGCCCATTGCTATTATGCCAATCTGCTTCGGATGCACAGCGTTCGACGACTTCGACGAGGCTTACGCCTTTGGGAACCGGCGTTTGCGTCGTCATCAGGCTGCCTTCACGCAAGACATTCTTCAGCCGCAACTCGACCGCATCCATGCCCAACTTTTCCGCCAGCTTATTCATCTGTGTTTCGGCGGCGAAAGCGCCTTGAGGTCCGCCAAAGCCGCGGAAAGCGCCACCAGGCACATTGTTGGTCGTTACTGTGTAGCTGTCAACAGTAACGTTGGGAAGCTCATAAGGGCCGGTGACCATCAGATTGGCGTTGCCCAAGACCTTGGTACTTGTGTACGCATAAGCACCGCTGTTGAAGATCACTTTGGCGGCAACGGCCGTCACCTTGCCCTCTCTCGTAGCCCCCCACCTGGTTTTGATCACCGCTGGATGGCGTTTATGGTGGCCGATGATACTCTCTTCGCGCGACCATATGATACGGACCGGTCGGTCAATACCCGCTTCTTGCAATCGCTTTACGGCAAGGGCCAGGACAATCTGAATGGACATATCTTCCCGGCCGCCAAAAGCGCCGCCGATGGCTACATAACGTACACGTACTCTATCCAACGGCAGCGCCAAAGCGTGGGCGATTTGCTCTTGCTCTTCATGGGTCCACTGTCCACCCACATTTACGGCGATTCGCCCTTCTTCGTCGATCCAGCCAACGCCGGCTTCCGGCTGCAAATAGGCGTGTTCCTGATAAGGGAGCTTGTAGGTGTCTTCCACGACGACGTCAGCCGCGGCCCACCCCGCTTCCATATCCCCTTTGCGGATCTGGTATTTCTTTAAGATGTTACTGCCCAGCTCAGGATGAATAATGACTTCATCCTTCATCGCCTCGAATACATCCGTAATAACAGGCAAGGGCTCCCATTCAATTTTGATCAAGCGGCATGCCTTTTCAGCAGCCAGTTCACTTTCAGCAACGACGACCGCTACCTGGTCGCCTTCCCAACGGCTGACGTCGCTAAACGGCATTTCGCTGCCCAGGCCGACGAGCACCGGTTGGTCAGAAATGATTAGACCGTATTCGTTCACCGGCACATCTTCGGCCGTGTAGATGGCAACAACTCCGGGGAATGCCAACGCTTTGGAGGTGTCCATAGATATCATGCGCGCATGAGGCTGTCCACTAAAAAGAACCCTGGCGTGTAGCAAGTTTTCCGGCGTCACATCGCCTGGAAATGGTGCTTCTCCGGTAACTTTTCCGAGAGCATCCACCCGCGGAATATTCTGAATTTGGTATTCGTTTTTATTGCTCATCTTGTTCACCAGCCACGGCCGCCTTTTTGACGGCCTCAATGATTTTGTAATAACCGGTACAACGACATAAGTTGCCTGAGTAAGCTTGCTGGATCTGGGTCAAATCAGGATGAGTATGTTCTTCCAGCAGCTTGGCCCCGGACATCAAGAACCCGGGAATGCAGTAACCACACTGCACAGCGCCTGTCTCGATGAACGATTGTTGCAGGGGGTGCAAGTCGCCATTTTTATGGCCATTCCAACCCGGTAATCCTTCGATAGTCGTGATTTCGGCTCCGTGAGCGCGCGGCGCGGGGACTAGGCAAGACATAACGGCCATCCCATCCAGGTATACGGTACAAGCACCACACTCTCCTTCAGCGCAACCTTCCTTGGTTCCCGTCAACAAGCCCTGTTCTCGCAGCCAACGTAAGAGCGTCTTGTGCATGCCGCCAATCGCGGTTACTTGCTCGCCATTGATCTTGGCCGAGATTGTCGATTGGGGGCCATGTGTTGCGGCGAATTGTGGGCCGGTGGGATAAATGCCCTGAGTGTCACCCCATAACATAGCCGGGTTCTCAGGCCACCGCTCTCGTTCGTGACCATTGCGCAGGTTCTCCAACGCGCGCCGGGCTATGACCCGCACCATCTCTTTTCGGTAACTGGCTGTAGCACGAATATCGTCAATTGGTGTAGCTGCTGCCGCCACCAATTGCGCTGCTTCGACAATGACCCCACTGGTCAATTCTTTGCCAGTTAGGAAGGTCTCGGCTTGTGGTGAATCAATAATCACAGGCGCTACGCTTCCTTGCGTTATGCGCGCGGCGCGTATCCGTTGACCATCCTCGTCGAAATCAAGGATGATGGTCAGATTCACGACTGATATCGCCTGCGAACCACGCAACCCTAACTTGACGAAGACCCCGCGTGCCGAAGCCGGCAGCGGCAGAAAGCTAATGTCCACCAGCATTTCGTCCGCGCGCAAGACCGTCTTGCGCACGCCGCTATAAAACTCAGACAAGGGAACCACACGTTTTCCTTGTGTGGAGAGCAAAGTTACGCTGGCCTCCAGGGCACGCAAAGGTGAAATGGTGTCGTTTGCCGGACTGGCTGTGACCAGGTTGCCGGCGATAGTCGCCCGGTTGCGCAGTTGCGGCGAGGCCACTTCCCAACATGCCTGGGCCAACGGTAGCGCATGTTGCACTAACAGATCCGAGGCAACAACCTGGTTATGCGTCACCAAGGGCCCCAGGTGGATCATGCCCGCTTCATCTTGCGTGATCTGGTCCAAACCCGGAATACGCGTCACGTCGATGAAGCGTTCCACCTCCGGTCTCAACCCGCGCTCCAACTCCAATAGGATATCCGTCCCGCCGGCGACAAGGCGCGCCGAACGGCCGTATTGATCAAGCAACGCCAGTACGTCAGATACAGTCGCCGGCGTCTCGTACAGTTCAACGAATTGTTTTTCTTTTTCCATGATACCTTCTGGGTGCTTCCTTAACTCCCTGGCCCGCCCATTCGCTCTCCGGTTCCGCCGCGTCGCACCATAATGATCTCCGCCATAATACTGACGGCGATCTCTTCTGGTGATTCGGCGTTTAATTCCAGCCCAATGGGCGAGTGAAATCGTTGGATTTTTGAGTCGCTCAGTCCATCCTCGGACAAAAGCTTCTTTGTCTCTTGCCAGCGGCGGCGGCTGCCGATGACGCCAATATAAGGCGCATCACTGTTTGCCAGCTTGGGGAGGATCTGGCGGTCGAGTAAAACATTGCGTGTCAGAACGGCGATATATGTGTTGTTATGGATATTTAGTTGTGCCAGCACATCTTCGATATCCCCGGGCAGATAGACATCCGCCTGCGGAATGTTTTCAGGCGAGGCCATTTCTGCGCGATCGTCGTTGACCAGAACCCGGTAACCTAAACTATGGGCCAGTGCGCCAACCGCCTTTCCCACGTGCCCACAGCCGATAACCAGGACCGTTGCCGGAGGAGCGTAAGGTTCCAGGTAAACCTCTACATCTCCACCACAAAGGCCAGGATCGCCCCGTTGGGGATCAACCAGAGAATAAGGCACTATACGCGTCTGGCCATCATTTATGCATGCTTGCGCCTCTTCAATGACCCGCGATTCCATCTCCCCGCCGCCTATGGTGCCACTTATTCGGCCGTCATTATAGATCAGCATTTTGGCCCCGCTCTGGCGCGGAACCGATCCCCTGGCGCGGATAATTGTGGCCAGCGCAACAGGCTCCCCCGCTTGCTGTGCCGCCATCAGTTCGCTCAAGATCTGTTGGTTCGTTTCGCCGCTCATATTAAGGATACCGGATACACCAGTCCGCGAACCATCCTGTCTTTAGTATGCCTCCAATGGTATCGCGTAACTCTACGCGAGCGAATTCTTCATCAAACTGTTTGCCGCCAGTCTGTTCCAATCTCTCGCTGCGAATCTCCTTGATTTCAACGGGAGCACCGGCCACGATATAGCGATCGTGCTGGTCTCGCTCAACGATAGGGGCATCAAGCCCGCCAAGAACGACTTCGACCTGTGGCGCATCCTGCGTAGTGCCGCACTGGCCCCTATCGGCGCATTCTGAATTGCACTCCAAGGTAACCATCGTACCGATAACGCTTTCCCCATTTTCACCACCTGAGAGCCGGGTCCAGACGAAGTAAACGACAGCGGCCAAGGCCACGATTAGGAGAATCCACAATATCCAGGTAATGACACGCCGCATGGCGATTCCTAGCTGTAACCGTCGCTAAAAATGTCAATCATCAACTTGGCATCGCCGAGCGGATAAAGAATGGGGCACGTCGCGCCGTTGTCAATGTATTCGCGCACCTTGGCTTTAACTTCCTCGGGTGAACCGCTGGCTGTGCACATCTGTACCACATCATCTGGAACGAGATGCATGGCGCCTTCGATCTCTTCCTCGGTCGCCGGCCAGGTTAATACCTGATGTATATCATCCAGCAGTTCCTGGCTTACGCCACTCGCTTTCATCAGGTGCGGCTGCTGGCCAAGGTACTGGGTGATCATCTTGCGCGCACCGTCCAGCGCCGCTTTTCTATCGTCTCCAACGGAGCAGATCATCAGCTGCGGGCGGTCGATTTCGTCAATGGAGCGGCCTGCTTTTTTAGCTCCCCTCTCCAGTGCATCCATCGCCTGTAAATTGTAGGCCGGGTTTACCAGGTAATTCAAAACCGCGCCATCGGCGATCTCTCCCGTCATTTCCATCATTTTCATGCCCGTCGCGCCAATGTAGATCGGCACATTGCGCGGTTCCGTACGGCCGTGAACCACATCCAATTGGATGCCATCCACGTAGTGAAACTCGCCGTGATAGGTCACATTCTCCATGTTCAGCAATCGACGCAGCACTTCCACTGTTTCGCGCATGGCCGAGAGTGGTTTGCGCCGGTTGATCCCCACTTTGCTTGCCAGCGGGTCCCACCAGGCGCCTATGCCGCAGATAATGCGATCTTCGGCCAGATCGTCCAGTGTCAGAAAGGTGGCTGCCAGCAGACCAATGTTGCGGGTCCAATTATTGGTAACGCCACTACCAACTTTGATTTTACTTGTCGTCGCCGCGAAGGCGGCCATGGGCACAATGGCGTCGCGCACAAGGCGACTCTCCGCCTGCCAAACGGCCTCGAAACCCTTGGACTCGGCATATTGCACCAAATCAATGCCATCCTGTAACGAATGGGCATCTTGCAAATAAAGCGCTACTCGGTCTTGGGACATAGGGACCTCCTATTGGTCAATGGGTATTTCTCGGATTATTTGAACCCGAAATAACAAAACAGTGGTTAACAGTTTACCGTTGATGCCTGATAGATGAGCCAATCCTTCTCATTGTCAAGGTCAAATTGTAGTCCTGGGGCGCGCACGATGCGAACCGTTAATCCGCGCCTATTGGCCTCCTTGACATGGCGCTGAAAGCTGCCCGGTCCATAGTGAAAAGTGAAAATCGTTTTTGGATCGAGGAAAAGGGCATTGGTACCCTCACCTTCTTCATCGCCACATATGGCCATAACAGAGATGTTACTTTTGCTGCATTGCGAACCGTTATCTCCCGCAGAAGTTAGAAGTTTATCCGCCTGAGCATTCATGATCGGCATATCCAGACCCGCATTGAGCAGCAACGTTACATCAGAAGCAGTGATAAACGGCAGATCAACGGGCAGCAACAATGCGCCTGAAGCGCCATTGGCAGCGGCAACTACCATGCCACGCCTGACGGCTTTGTTCAGGCCTTGCGATCCCGGCTCTTCTTCTACCTGCGCGCCGTATTGTCGGGCCAAGGCCCATACAGTGGGATCGCTGCTAATAACCAGAACCTGTGTGATGGCAGGTATCTGGTTCAATACTGCCAGTTCTTGCTTCAGCAACCCGCGTATGAGCTGGGCGCGTTGCTCGGCCGTCAGCAGATGAGCCAAACGATTTTTGCTTTTAAACGGTGATTTTACCGGAATAAGTACCCAGATGTCCATGGATTATTGACGCAGTACCGAAACCCGGTTTTTGGATGACAAGAACAAACGATTAAGAAGAGAAATCCTTGCATTGAAGCTCATGAAAAGCGGGTTTCTCTTACGAGTCATTTCTATTCGGCGATCGATAAGGCGAATTGCAGCAACTCCGTTGCTAGACGGACCCGGCTTTTCGCGTCAACCATAAGGGTATCACTTATTAGCGTCGAACAGGCAAGATTATCACATTGGCCTGCATCTTGTTGATCATAAATAAAACCATCTATAAGTTCGCCGTAGTAGCGAGCGACGGACTTGGAGCTTGCACTCATGCCCAGTTCCGCCATCATCTTTGCCGCCGGCCCCTTTACCGCCTTGCCCCCAATTATAGGGCTGACGGCTACCACGGCCCGAGGTAGATCCATAATCATTTCACGAATAGGGTATGCATGTAGAATGGGATCAATGCTGACAAACGGATTGGAAGGAGCAAGGACGACGATATCTGCATATTCCAGGGCATGCATCACTTGTGGTGTAGCCCGCACGTCTTGTGGCAGGCAAACTTCGCGCACCGCAGGCTGCCAACGCTCTCTTACAAACCAAATCTGAAAGGGAAGCAGCTCCTCCTCGCTGGCGATCATAGTTGGCGCCGGTTGGTCGCTCATGGGTAAGAGCTGGACTTGAATGTCGAAATGGATGCACAGGTGGCGCGTTACGGCCGTTAATGTTTGCCCCTCTGCTAGAAGCTGCGACCGTACTAAATGGGTTGCCAGGTCGAGGTCGCCAAGCTTAAACCACGCCGCACCACCAAGCCGGTCAGTTTCTTTGATGGTTTTCCAGGATTCGCCAACACGCCCCCAACCTGTTTCTGGATTGGCCACGCCACCGAGGGTGTAAAGCACCGTATCCAGATCGGGGCAGACAGTCAATCCTAGATGCTGGAAATCATCGCCTGTGTTGACGATGACCGTCAGACGTTCGGGTGGCACAACTTGCGCCAGCCCCTCGGCAAGCTTGGCCCCACCGACACCACCGGCCAGACAAACGACATCCAACGTTGCGATTTGTTCTAGAAAATCGGATCTCATAGAGAATCAATTATAGCAGAGTTGGCGATCCTTTATCAGTTTGTATCCGAGCTGCTATTTTGCGCTTTAGGGTCCCACACCAATGACTGGTATTTGGGGTGAATGTGAATATACCCAGCCACAAATGGGCATTGTGGAATCACTTTTAGATCATTTGACTTGGCATACTCAAGAGCGAAGTGTACCATTTTGCCAGCGACGCCATGGTGCGCAATAGTTTCTGGCACCTCCGTACGGGTGAAGATGATAAAGTCCTTGTCTGGGATGTAGTCAATGTGCGCAACTTGATCGCCTATCTGGGTTTCAATACGCCGAGCTTTGCTGTTGTTCACTATCTCTATGTCATCAAAACTTTCCTGCGTCATTTGCTCTCCTGAAAATGTAGAACAGTTTGTCTCAAACTTTAATAAATCTGCGAAATCTTTGATAAATAAGCCAAACCGTATCCTGCCGCGTGGTCAACTATTCAATTGCCGGCGGTTCGCGCATCAGCGCCTGGTCAACATAACAGAATGCCCATTTCTCTCCCGGCTCAACCGACTGGATGAGTGGATGGCTTGTCTCCCCATAATGCGCGCGGGCGTGCTTGTTTGGCGAATTATCACAGCAACCAACGTGACCGCAGGTGAGGCAAACGCGCAAATGCACCCACGTGCTGCCTATTCTGAGGCAATCTTCACAACCTTCTGACGGGCTTTCAGGTCTGGCAACCTTGATCTGATCCGCATGTGTACATTTATTCATGGGTTGTTCTCCTTGTTCATGAGATGTTAGTCATACTGAGCAATTTGCCAATCGTTGCTATTGTAACATGATCGTGCGAAAACAGCCGTATTCTTCATTTGTCTTATTCTGGTGTTAGGCACCTAGCAGCTCGATTGCTGGAGACAGTCATTGAAAAAGTGCCTTGCACCTCTGTGAATCGTAAGAGAAGATGAGATGCAAATAGTTGCCTGTAATCTGAGATAGCGTTAAATAGGTGGATTGATCGCACTTGGAGGTGACGTTATGATCCGCAAATTGACGTATCTGGAATTTCCTGTCTTCTTGCTTTTTGCTGGACTTGTCCTTTGTTCGGCTTGCACTGAGCGGACTGGCATCGGTTCTGAACCTACTGAGCAGATGCCTGCCACCACATTGGAGGTGCCTTCCACCTCTACGGCCGCGGCCCTTAAATCTATCACAGCTACAACCCTGCCCCTTTCCTCGCCAACCGCAACAGTGACGAAAACAGCGCCGGCAATCACGGCTATGCCACCCACGCCTCCTCCCAGCGACAAATCGGCCGTATCAGACGATAGGTTGGCGACTTCAATATCAAAATCGGACGACGACCGTTGGACGGCCGAAGGGTGGCTGGCCTACATTTACGAAGAGGGTCTGTTGGCAGGATATGATACCAAGTTACAGGTCAGCAGCGCCGACGGGTCCCTTACCTGGACCTTGGCAGATTACATGCAGAACGCCGGACTAGGCGCGACCATTCCTGAAATCCTTCGCTGGTCCAGCGATGGACAACATGCCTTTTTCACAAACCGCGCGATGGTCGATGGCTGTGGGGATTTTGTCAACGGTTCAGATCTATTCCAAGGCAACCTCGAAACAGGCGAAGTCGTTGAGCTCATGCCCCCCCTGGCCCGTTCGCTCTCATTGTCACCAGATGATTCCACAGTTGCCTACTTTCCCTGGGGACCCATGCCGGACCTGATTTTACGAAACCTGGCCACAGGCGAGGAACGCGCCCTTCATTG
>JAACFF010000576.1 GCA_009937635.1 Chloroflexota bacterium | reverse complement strand
CCATCGACGATTAATGCATCCAATTGCACGACGCCATCCCGGTTGAGATAACCACCAATTCCAGCATCGAAAAGGGGATTGTTTTCCAGTGCGATAACGGTTTGCTCCACGGCGTCCAGTGCGGATCCACCGTTCAACAAGATCTCATAGCCGATGGCCATCGCTGCTTTAATGCCTTCGCGTTTGGGTGCATCAAGCTCATCATCCCAATCCCAAGCTCCGCCATGAGCCATAATATTTGGTATCATTATCTTTTCTCCGTTGTAAGGTCGATTGTTGGGCTTGGGTGAGTAGTGCGCTGCGTAAAAGTCATTATTATAACCGCAGCAAGAATAATACCCATCGCCAATACACCTGACCAAGACATTGATTCATCGGCCAGAAAGACGCCCAGCAGCACGGCGATGACGGGATTGACATAGGCGTAGCTGGTGGCCAGGGTGATAGGCGTTGTTTGCAGTAAGTACATGTAAGAGCTGAAGCCTATCAGCGAACCAAATAGGGTCAAGTAAAACCAGGCAGCGATGGATGCTGTTGTAGGCATTGTGTTGATCCGCTCTCCACTCAAGGCAGCTAACAGTAATAGAACCACACTACCGGCTAACATCTCACTGGCAATGGCCATTGGTCCTTTGGCCAGATCCAGCCGGCGGCTGAGTACAGAACCCAAAGCCCAGGTGATCGGCGCTATTAGTAATGCGATGGCTCCAAGGGGATTGGCCTGTAGGTTATTCTCTGTATTTAGCATTATGACGCCGGCAAGGCCAAGAATCAGGCCAAACCACTCGATACGACTAGGCCACTGTTCCCACACACCAGCCATTAGCGTCGCCCAGAGCGGGACCGTGGCAATCAAGACGGCCGCTAATCCTGACTCTACCCACTGCTCGGCAAAAGCTGTGAAACCGGCACCGCCGCCGAGCATCAACCCCCCCACGATAAGGGCGCTAAGCCATTGCCGGCGGCTGGGCCGGGCATGGCTGCGAATTAGAAGAATTATAAACAAGAGTAGGCCGGCGATAAACAGCCGGCTTGAGGTCATCAGCAGTGGGGGCATCGACTCAACGGCAATTCGCACCGCGAGATAGGTCGAGCCCCAAATCAGATATACGGATAGCAGCGCGAGGACAATGCGCTTGTTGTATCTCTTTGTGTGTTCGCTGTCGGATGGACGCCCTGATTGACCACGGAAAGTTGGCAACGGTTATGATTTCCAATCTAAAAATCGATAATACCAGGCTGCCAGCGGCAAAAACCAGGGCCGATTGCGGTAGAAAAACATGGTCTGGTGCGGGATTTCGGAGAAGGGCGTGCTGTCTATTTGGCCGGCAAGCAGTTTTCCTACTTCCGTGCCCACGTAGGTGGCTATGGATAGACCGTGTCCACCGTAGCCTAAGGCAAAATGTATGCCGTCGACCCTCCCGATATGGGGCATGAGATCAAAGGTTATTCCCAGCTGCCCTGTCCAGGAATGGGTGAGCGGTACTTCTTTTAGGTCAGGAAAGGCGTTATACAAAGTCTTTTGCAGTTGCCTGGCACTGTCAGCGAGGTCTAAATCGGTGCTGAGATTATTGCGACCACCCCATAGCATACGGCCGTCTGGCGTCAAGCGAAAGTAGTTCAAGAAAATCTGGGACGTATAAAACATACGGCCCTTGGGACTGAGTCTGCGCTGCATCTCCGGCAATAACGGTTCAGTGACAATGATATAGCTGCCGACGGGAAAAATCTTGGGCTTTAGCTGGGGGACGAGGCGATCAGTATAGCCGTTGGTGGCGATAAGCAGTTCGCTGGCATTTATGGCACCTGCGCTGGTGTGAACCTGGAAACCGTCAGGAAGCTTCTCGATGCGTTGAACGCCGGCATGTTCGCAGAGATGGACGCCATATCTTGCCACCGCTCGCGCCAGGCCGAAGACATATTTGGCCGGTTGAATGCCGCCGCCATAATCATCCGCCAAGCCGCCAAAGAAACTATTTGAACCGATTTCGTCGTGGATTTCGTCTTTGGAAACGAGGGTGGTTTCGTGATTAAATTCATCTTTGAACCAGCGCTGGATATCGCGATAGTGATCGAAATGGCCTTCTTTGGAGGCCAGGGCAACATGCCCATTTCGCTGCCAGTCGCACTTGATCTCTTCCTCGCGCACGATTTGGTCAATGAGGTCGATGGCATCGAGCGAGGCTTGCCAGAACTTGTGGGCGTAATCACGGCCGTATTGCTTCCAAATGACCTTCAGAGATTGCTTGATGCCGGGCGTGGCCATGCCACCGTTGCGAGAGCTGGCTCCCCAGCCGATAGTGTGGCGTTCCAATACGGCCACCGTCGCACCAGCTTGGGCCAGTACGCGGGCTGCATTCAAGCCGGTGTATCCACTTCCTACAATAGCCACATCCACTTGAGAGGGTAAACCAGCTGCTACCGGTAAACCGTTCGGGCGCGGGAAATCGTCGGTCCAGAAGGGAATGGTTTTCAACGGCTACAATCCTAAATCATCCGCTACCCACGATAATTGTAGTTCGCTTAACTTCTCACGCGTGGGTGTGCCCGTGGCCACATCCCAGCCAGAAAGGGCATAATAAACATCTTTGGCTTCTTCTAGTTCCTCTGCCGTGAAGTTGAAGCCGTCGGAACGGCCGCCTTTGAGCGCTTTGCTCAATTTTTTGGGTAGTTTGTCATCATCGCGGGTGAAGCCTTCGCGGGCGTTAAATGCGCGTTGTAGATTGAGACTGCGCTCGCCGACGGTTTGTAACTCATCTACAGTTACATCCCAACCCGTGACGGCGCGAACCGTATCTGTTAACTGTTGCGGGCCATATAATTGCCAGGAGGGGCCAAACACAAACTGGCAGACGTTGACGGAATTGAGGAGGCTATATAAATGTTCGGTGACCAATGCAAAGCGTATTTTTTCAGCAGTTAGGGTGTACTTTTCTTGTTTTTCGGTGAGACCAAGCGGCGCCAGCCG
>JAACFF010000172.1 GCA_009937635.1 Chloroflexota bacterium | reverse complement strand
GTCCGGCGGCGCATGTCGCCATGTTACACGACGAAGTCGTCACCCGGCGTGGTTGGATGACAGAGCAGCATTTTCTCGATCTCATCGGCGCCACCAATCTCATTCCCGGTCCCAACTCCACGGAAATGGTCATGCACGTCGGCAAAGAGCGAGGCGGCTGGAAAGGCTTAATCGTCGCCGGCTCCTGCTTTATCCTTCCGGCGGCGATCATGGTCACCATACTGGCCTGGGCATATGTAACCTACGGCGCTACGCCGCAAGGGGAAAGTCTGCTCTACGCCGTCAAACCCGTTGTCGTCGTCATCGTACTGCAAGCACTGATCAAGCTGGGGCGCAAGGCGGTGAAAAACTGGTTCCTGGCCGCAATTGGCCTGGCCGTGTTCGCCCTCTATTTGCTTGGCGTAAATGAGCTCGCTTTGCTGTTCGGCACGGCCGCTCTTATGCTCTTAATCACCTTTATCCGCCGCCAGGTAATTGCTGCCGTAGTTGCGCCCCCCCTTCTTGGCATACCAGCACCTCTACCCGCCATGGCTGCAAATGCTCCCGTTGACCTGGATCAATTATTCTTGCTTTTCCTTAAAGTAGGTGCCGTGCTTTACGGCAGCGGCTATGTACTACTCGCTTTCCTGCGCAACGATCTTGTCCTGCGTCTCGGTTGGATGACCGATCAACAACTGCTTGACGCCGTAGCCATTGGGCAGGTGACGCCCGGTCCCATCCTCACCACCGCCACTTTTGTCGGCTATGTATTGGCCGGCTTGCCTGGCGCGATAGTCGCCACGCTAGGAATATTTATCCCTTCCTTTATCTTTGTGTCCATTCTCAATCCTCTTGTGCCCCGCATGCGCGAATCTGAGTGGACTGCCGCCCTACTTGATGGCGTCAACGTCGCCGCATTAGGCCTGATGGCCGGCGTAACTTTGATCATAGGCCGCGCGGCTGTCATCGACGTTCCCACCGTGATCTTGGCGCTGCTTACGGCCGTTCTGCTCTTCCGCTTTAAAGTCAGCACGATCTGGTTAGTCTTGGGCGCCGGCGTCATAGGTTTGCTGCTTTCGTTGTTTTCCTTGCCTTGATTTTGCGTGGCGTATTGTGATATTCTCCCTTTGTGGCACATTTTCATTTGAGTTCATACGTGCCGCAGCGTAATACCATGAACGTAGAGCAACCTTTCCAGCTTGATCGCAACCCGGAAAGGTTGCTTTGCGAAAGAGACCACATGCACCACGGGATAACACCATGAGTGAAATCTGAAGCGGAGTAATGACCTCAATCATCTCACCGCTAAAGCGGATACTCCAAGCCAAATTCCGAGGAGGAAAACTACATGAATGAGCAACTGCTGCCATTGCTTCGTGCGCGACCCGGCCAGATTGCCAAACGCGCCCTCGTGGTTGGCGATCCTGATCGCGCTGCGACCGCCGCGAAGCTGCTAGATGACGTCCAGGAAGTCGGCCGTTTCCGCGAATACCTTACCTTCACCGGCCACCATCGGGACCTGCCCATCACCATATGTTCGCACGGCGTCGGCGGCTCAGGGGCCGCCGTCGCCTTTCACGAACTATTCCTCGCCGGCGTGCACACCGTCATTCGCGCCGGCACCTGCGGCGCGCTGCAGCCTGGAATCGCCGATGGCACCATTGTTGTCGGCACCGGCGCGGTTCGCAACGACGGCATCAGCCAGACCCTCATCCCCCCAGAGTATCCGGCTGTTGCCCATTATGAAGTTGTCAGCAACCTGCTCAACGCTTGCGCGACCCACGGTTTGCAAGACGCGCCAACCGGCATCGTGCTAACCGCCGCCAATTTCTATCCTGGGCTGTTGGATAGCCAGATGGATCTATGGATCAAAGCGCAAGTCGTCGCCGTTGAAATGGAATTCGCGACCCTACTGACCATGGCTGGTCTTCGCGGCCTGCGCGCAGGAGGTCTATTCGTCACCGACGGCAACCTGGCTGAAAACGAGTCAGATGCCGAGATCGAAGACTTCGCCTACAATCCCCACCGTGACGTTGTAGATGAAGGAAAAGCGAAGATGCTGGTTATCGCCTTGGATGCTCTAAGCAGATTATAGTCAACGCGTTATTGAACCAACAAGAGAGGTACTTACCAGATTCGTATCCAGCTCATGCAGAAAGTAACCGGAGGTAATCATGGCAATCAACTTACAGGATGTACATACCAATGCTGAATTTGACGCTCTGACCATTGAAATCGCGACAGCGGCCGTTGCCGACCCGCAAAAGGAAGCCATCAATGCTTTAGAGTCAGCCGTTTCTGAAGTCTTAGGCACAGGGGCGGAAGAGTGGACTATCCATCCGGTACACGCCAGCGCGCCTGGTTCCTTTGACTTGTTACCTCCCGAGGGGCTGGAAATCACTGTCACCCAGGCCTTTCAACTCAAATACGCCTTGGAACAACAGCCCGCTATCAGCTTCGCCGAAGCGCTTTTCGAGACGAATATGGACGATATCCCGGAAGGGGCCCTGGAGACCGCCGATGGTACTGGGCTGGAGAGCTTTGGCCTTGACTGGTGGAATGAACTATCGGACACGGAGCAAGACCCTATGTGGAGCCTACGCCTAATCGATGCCGACCAGGCGTGGAACTTGACCAAAGGGGCAGATATCCGCGTTGGCCATCCTGACAGCGGCTACATCCCGCACACTGAACTGGACGACGGCCGTATCTTGCATCACCTGGAGATTGACGCCTACGATGGAGATGAAGGGGCCCACAGCGCGCGGAACGCAGATGATCGAGGCGGGAACCACGGGCTGAGCACGGCCAGCGTTATCGTCAGCGGAGAAGACAAGCTCTCGCAAGAACAATTTGTAGTGGGTGTCGCGCCGCAAGCGGAAATCGTGCCCATGCGCATCACCAAGAAGGGTCCTCCTATCTTCTTCTCTCGTTCCGGGCCAAGGCGCGTGCGTGATGCCGTCTATCACGCCATTGACAGCGAGTGCGACGTAATCTCTATGAGCATGGGCGGCCTCGGCGATCGCTCCTTCCGTAAAGCGCTCCAAAGAGCGAGGGAAAGAAATATCCTACTGCTTGCCGCGGCTGGCAATGTGGTACGCGTCGTCGTCTGGCCGGCCAGATATCCGGAAACAATAGCCGTCGCCGCTTGCACGGCCGATCGCCGGCCCTGGTTCCACTCTAGCCGCGGACCGGCGGTGGATGTGACTGCACCAGGTCACAATGTGTGGCGGGCGTGGTACGATGAGGACAACGAGCCCGGGGCGCGACCCAGCAGCGGTACTTCTTATGCAGTGGCAACGGCGGCTGGAGCCGCCGTTCTGTGGCTCGCCCATCACGGCCGCGCCGAGTTGCTCGCTCGCTACCCCAATATTCCCTTGCAGGAACCGTTCCGCAGACTATTGAAAGAAACTTGTGACGACCCGCCCGTCGGACACAATGGCCAATTTGGCAGCGGCATCATTAATGTCCAAAATCTGCTAGAGGCCCCCTTACCTACGGAGACCGAACTGATCCAGGGTATCCAGGCCGAATCGCTGGCCGTTGGCGAGGAAGAAGCTATTGCAACAGGTGTCAGTAAGATTACGGCCGTGTTCGACACGATAGTGGCTGAAGACATTCGAACCGGTCTAGCCGAAATGTGGCAAGTACCACAAGAAGATCTAGATGATAATCTGGAAGGAGTTGAAGAAGAGCTCCTCTTCCATATGCTGACCAATCCCAAACTACGCGAAGATTTTGTAGCTGCCGCCACCTCCGCTGCCGGCACAGGCGTAGAGGCTGATTTTGTAGGAGATGAGTCCACTGTGGAAGCCGTCGAACTGCAGGAGCATCCAAGTCTACACGAGACGCTTTCAGCCACGCCGGGACTGTCACCTACGTTAAAGGCAAGACTGGCGAGTAAATGACCTTAGCTTTCACCTTACCATGCCAAAATGTTCCTCCAAGATCTGTGTAACCTCATCTTCGCCTTCAATTACACGTTCCTGCCGATCTCCACTCAATAACGCCGTAATGAAACGGTTCCTGCTCAAAGTCAGGCGGCCCGTTTGTGTCGCCCGTGAGCAAATCCGCTTCTGTGTAAAATGAGACTCAGGCGACGTTTGATGGTAGCGGCACCTCTCAACATAGTCACCAAAGTGATAAGACTGCAAATCGAAACGATACTGCGCTCGCCCTTCTCCCCCGTTTTTGAATTCCATCAACGTCCACCATTGGCCATCGGCATCTATGCGGTAGACACGGCCGTTCTGTGCTTGCTCCATCCCCATTTCCAACCGCAAAGGCTCTCGAAAAGTATCCCCAAAACCCACATCGACCAGCCATCGCTCATCCAACGAAACCAGCAGCGTCATATGGTCAAACGCCGGCGAAAACACCCCTCCATCATCGGCCACTCCTGCAGAAAGCATCGCCACCTTAAAACCCAGATTACGCAGCAGCGCGGCAAACAAGCCATTGAGCTCATAGCAAAAGCCACCCCGCCGCCGCTCTACGATTTTTTCGAAAAGAGCCTCATCCGTAAGAACAATCGGCTCTCCCCAATGAATACTCAAATTTTCAAAAGGCACCGCCACAAGGTGCGCTAGCTGCAAATCCCGCAAAGTTTTGGCCGAAGGCAAAAGCGAGCCACGATAATTAATGCGCTCAAGATATGCCTCAATATTCAAAATAACTCCTCCGTAAATCAAGCTTTCCAGCTTGATCGCAACCTGGAAAGGTTGCCTTACATTGACCTACTGCGCCAACGACATCACCAACAAAGCCGCGGCCTGCCCCGCGAATCGCAGACTCTCAGGTTTAACCACATAAGCGGCATTATCAGAAAGATTATCATTCCCCGCCAGCCGCCAGGAAAGTAAAATCCTGGGTGTTCTCAGATCCGCAAAAGAAGCAAGATCGCTTTGCGAGACGTCAGAGGTCATCACAACTTTCCCATCCAGTTGCCTTACGGCCGTTTCCAAACCATTCATCAACAATCCATCCCGTTCCATTTCACCTTTTGCCCCTAAGGCGATGCCCCGTCCTCCACCTATGCCCTCGATTCCAATGAAGGCAATCGTATCGGACAACGGCCGTGTCGCATTGGCCACATAAAACTGCGAACCCACATTACCCAATTCCTCTCCGCCCCAGGCCGCAAATAGAACGCTTCGCTTAGGCTCATACCCCCCCTCCTGCCACAGGCGCGCCATCTCCAACATAGCAGCCACGCCTGTCGCCTCATTGGCGCCGCCATAACGGCGCACTCCAATATCATCCCCCACAAAATCATAGTGCGCCCCGACGACTACAATTTCCCGGCTGAGAAACGGATCTGATCCGGGCAAGACGCCAAGCACATTGCTGGTCGATTCTCTTTGCTCCGGCGAAACCGCGAAATGCACCAGTGCTTCCCCGTTCACGGCTTCAATCGGCGGCAGCTTCTTAATCTTTTGTTGATCCAGCCCAACAGCCGAGAGCAACCGTGCAGTACCATCCTGGGTCAGCTCAAGTACCGGGATCTCAGCCGCAACCAGCAGCGTATCGGCCGTCTTGCCATACAGATCTACATCCTCCCTTTTGAACCCGGTCAAGATCAACGCCCCTGCCCCGTGCTCCATCGCCTGCCGTACTTCATCCTCGATCGGCAAACCGGCCGTGCGCACCACGATCCCACCTTCAAAGTCTACGCCTTCATATTCAGCCTCTTTCTGGGCAAAGAACAACTCCCCAGAAACTGGATCACCGCCAACGACCGGATGCACAGGCAGAAATTCCTCGCGGTAAACGAGATTGACATATTCTCCATCCCCTGTCGTAATCTCCAGGCGAATAGGCGTAATAGTGTTGCTTATCGTAATGGGCACGGATTGCAAATAGCTGTTGCCATCCCCCGCCGGCTCTAGCCCGGCCGAAAGGAATGCCTCGACGATAGTGTCCGCGGCTATCTCCGCCCCGCAGCTGCCCGCTAGCCGCCCTGCCATTTCCTCCGAAGCCAGAGTGCCGGTGCTGGCCATTGCCCTATCTCCATCAAAACCAGCCATCATTTCCACCCATTCGGGTCGGATATGCCCCCGCGCCACGGAATCGGCCCACTCTTGCTGGAATTCACCTTGTACAAACTGCTCGTTTTGGCCCCTAATCAGATCTGTCAGCGCCCCCCAACCATAGGCCTGCACGAAATAACGCACCGCATCCCACGCCTCGATCTCCGCCAACAAATTGTCTTGCTCTGACATCTCCAGCGCTGGAACCATCCCTGCAAGCTCTATGAGCCTATCTTCGCTCACGGCGCTCTTTAGCTCCGACCACTGCCCGGCCAAACCCTTCTGCGCAGCGCCTCCATCAAACTGGGCCGAAACAAAAATAGGAACGCCCCGCAGCAACCACTCATCACTCACGTCTGCCTGGTACAGCAATTGTCGGGTCAACTGCGTGACAAGTTGACCGTCATTTGCGCTAGTTCGCAATTTGATGGCCTGTCCCGGCTCCGTCCAATTGGCGGCGGAATAAGGCAATGCAATGGCCACCCGATTATCGTCAGCTCCATCATAGAGCTCTATTTGAACAGGCAGCGCAGGCGAGATCCCAAACAAACTGGCCAACTGTGGCGTCCACTCGCTCGCTTTTTCAAACAGGTACTCTGCAGTCTCCTCATAACCATCAGGGTAACTCACCACGGCCGTCTCCCCTGCCAAATCATGCAGCCGCTTACCCGCCCATAAATAACCTTCGCCACCCGGCGTGAACAGAATCGTGGTTTCCGCCGTCGACGGGCCGCGCCCGCTCAATTCGTAATTCATCGTGACCTGGGCCAATACCGCTTCATCTTCAAGCAGTGCCAGCGGCACGGCCGTTTGTGCAAAGCCATTTAGAGGGTGCGCATCCAGGTCACTCAGCCAGCGACGTTGCGCCGCCGCCAATTCCGGCACGGCCGTATCCAGAAAGACGGCCTCATTTTGCGCCAAAATCGCCTGCGTGCGTTGCTCCAACAACGCGTCTAGTTCCGCTTGCACAGTCGCCAGTCGCTGTTCCCAATCCTGCTCCCACGCGTCACTCTGTTGCCAATCCAACAATCCCCGCCATCCTACTTGCCTTAACGCGTAATCCGTCGCCGCCCACGCTGCCGTTGTGGGTGGAATCGGTTGATCTCCAATCAAAGCCTGCTGTAGCTGGGGCAGCTGTTCAGACTGCACCCTAATCGGATCACGCTGCGCCTGCCATACAAGCGGCAAGCCTTGCCACAACCAGGGATCATCTGCTTGGTTGGCACCATTGTTGACCAGCACCAGTTGGGTCAGGGCATCGGTTGGGCAAGATTTCGAACCGCTCCTACACGTCGCCGCCGTTTTTGTGATTCCCTCGGTGTAGACCATGCGCACAACGCCTGGTCCCACCCAGCCATCCTCCGCCATAAAAAGATCCGTGCTTGCGCGCAGATCCTCCTCATCAGGAAAAAGCTGCAAGGAGATTGGCGTATTGGCAGATACGCCCAACGCTCCGGCGATCTGCGCATATTGCCCGCGCACCGCCGCTGGCAGTGTCTCTAACCCACCACCAACATCCGGCGGATAACTGACCGTAACCCCATCCTCGCTGATTTGGGCCAGGTGCGGGCCGTTCCAACGCCACCCATCATCCACCCGCACATACTGCGCCAAAGTATTGCCGCTGCTGGTTTGTTGCGTTTCACTAATGGCATACGTGGCGCTGATCGTCGTCTCGGCCGTTGCCACATCGCTGCTAACCTGCAAGTTACTGCTAGAAATCGTAACCGTGAGCGGGTTCCGGGTCTGCAGATCGTTAAACCAGCTCCTATCAATAGACGCTTGCCCTATTGTTGAAGTCTCTAGAAATGCCGCCAGATCATCCTCAGTGGCCGCCTGCGCCCGCTCCGTCAATAGCGCCAATATCGCCGGTTCACTTTCCGCCAGGTTGAGAACCGTTGTCGCCGCTATCTCTCCCACCAACTCTAATTTTTCCAAATCAATGACATCTGGCGTATCCGCCGGCCGGTGGTAATGGCTGGGTGTATTCCCCTTCGCGTCCAGCCAAATCAACATGGCTGCGGGAACCCCAGCCTGCAGGAAGGGCACGTGATCACTGCGCCCCAGCCGGATCTGCTCCAGCGTTAGGCCAAGATCCTCACCGGCCCTTTTCAATGTGGAAACCAACGCATCACTCCCGTCTACATTTAGAAATTCGCCGCCCGCGCCGACCATATCCAGTTGCAACAAGCCTACCACATCCTCGGGTGCATATTGTGGATGTTCTACATAATAACTTGAGCCCAGTAATCCCAACTCCTCAGCATCCCAAGCCGCGAAGAGTACCGTGCGCCTTGGCACGTACCCTTCCTCTCGCCAGGTACGTGCAATCTCCAGCAAAACGGCCGTGCCCGAAGCATCGTCATTTGCCCCCGCCCACACCGTTCGCCCCCCACCGTCGCTGGGTGCATCGCCCAAGTGGTCGTAATGAGCACCTAGGATGACGACTTCGCCCGCAAATTCCGGATCGCGACCAGGCAAAACGGCCAGCACATTACGGCCCGTACAGCCGCCGCCTGCAACCACGGGTGGACAAACCTCGGTCCCCACTGTTTCCACACTTAAATCAACGTGTGTGGCCAACGACATGGGTTGGTCCAGCAGCAAACTCTCCGTGATCGTCAACCCACTCCCCAGGAACAAGTCATCCACCAGCCGCGGATACACCCGTAGGGCCGGAAGCGGTTCAGGGATCCATGGATGCGTGAACCGGTCGCCCATATCAGGCGGCCGCTGGGCCGGATCCGTGACCAAAAGCAGCCCGCTCACACCGTGCTCTCTGGCATTACGATTGGCTTGCAGAAAGGCTTCACGCCCCCCTTCAAGCTGGCATAGTGCGATTTTACCCTCGGCTACAAGTTGCCCAAAATCCTCATGGCTGCACCGGTTCATCCATAGCACATCCCCGCTGCCGCTTCCCTGGCCCACAAAATCACGGATGAGCGGCGCAAAATCCTGGTACAAAACATAGTCGTCACCCGCTTCGCCACCAGGCAGCGTCACTCTAAATTTCGGAACCTCCGCCAAGTTCGTGTAGCTGATCGGGAATGATTGAAAAAATGTGCTATCGTCCCCAGCCGGTCGCAGGCCAAGGGCCGCGAATTGATCCGCCAGGTAGTCCCCAGCCGCCAAACCGCCTGCGGAGCCGACACGACGGCCGTCAAAGGGTGATCCGCTCAAAGTTACAATTTGCTCCAGTGCCCGCTCAGCGTCGAACGAACGGGCCAGGGCTGTCATATCACCCGCTTGGGCTATGGGTCCAGGACGGTAAGCAACTTCCTGAACGTGCGGTGTGGCGATCACGTACGGTTCGTTCTTTTCATCCGGTTGGCTGGTAGGTTGGCTTGGCGTCAACGTAGCTGTTGCCTGGGCAGCTAACAAGGGCGGTATGTTGCTGCTGGCGAGGCCGTTCCCATCGCGCATGAACAATAACCCTGCTCCCAAGGCTAAAATGACGCCGGCAATCCCCAGGCCAAGAATTGGTTTGAAGCGTCTTGATACAGGTGATACGTTTTCCCGCGCCAGTACTACCGCGGCTTCATGTTGTTTCCACGCCTGGCGCCGGCCATACGTCAGCGTGCGCCACACCCATTCCATAGGACCAAAATGATACTTATGCAGATGCCAGCGGCTAAAACGAATTTGCGCCGCAAAGATCACAACGGTCACGATGAACCCAAAAGTGGGATCGGTCTGGCCATATAGTCCTAGACCGAACGCATAGAATATAAGCACACACAGCACCGATTGCAGCAAATAGTTGCTCAAAGCCATGCGGCCAACGTTGCCCAACGGCCGTAATCGTTCCAACCACAAGTTTCGTCTCGTCAGCAGGATCAGCCCGCTAACATAGAAGAGCATCAATGCCGGCGCGCCAATAGTGCGCGATCCTACGCCCACAAAACGATTGTAGCTGGCGTTAACCCATTCCGGGTGCAGCGTGTTCCACACATAGATGCCATTAAAAACAACGCCGACGATCAACCCTACTAGAAGAGTCCGTTTCAGCAAAGGTAGATGCCCATCGACATGCTGCAAGATACGTCGCTTGCCCACGTAGAATCCCATTAGGAACATCGAGAAGACGCCCCCAAGGTAATAGATAAACCAGGACTGAGCTGCCCAAAAATCTTGCGTTGTCTTGGGAACGATCTCCCAATAGCTGCCCGTGGCCAGGATGTTTTGTGGAAGATCCCCCCACCGCATAAACTCCGTGATGCTGGCGTACCACTCACGAAAAGCGTTCATCCTCTCACCGGGCAGGTTAAGGACAATGGTCAGCAATAGGAATATCACAGTCATTGTCAGCAGCGTGCGCTCCGAACGCTTACGAAAGAGCAGCAGCGCCAAACCCAAGATCGCATAGAGCGTTAAAACATCACCCGACCAGATAAGCATGCCGTGAATTAGGCCGAAAATGAGCAAAATGCCCATGCGCCGCGCGAACAAGGGCCAAAAGCGCTGTCCCTTTTCAGCCGCCCGCTGCATTTGAACTGCCATGCCCCAACCAAACAGGAAGGAAAACAAAGTATAGAACTTGGCGCGTACGAAGAATTGAATGCCGATCAGGACAGCCTTGTCCAGAAAATCCGTATAGTCGGCCACATTGCTGCTGTATCCGCTGAAAGAGCTCAGATTAGCCGCCAGGACGCCAAACAAGGCGAAACCCCGCAGGATATCAACGAACTCCAGGCGTGATCTAGGTTTGATCGGACTTAGTTTACTCATTCCTAATATCGACTCTGCCTAACCACCTTGGCCAATGCCAGAGCTACTATTTCACCATATGTCCGCAATTTTTCCCCGTCAATGCGCTCAACTGTGTCTTTATCGGGCGGAACGGCCACGCCATCCCAGGCCAGATATACCCAAGGAGCGCTCGTATCGAGCACCTCGCTGCCGCTTCCCGCTGCTCCACTCGCCGACACGGGTACGTCGAGCTCCGCGGCCGATTCGCTAATCAGGCTACTTAATATATCACTTGATCCCGGGTCAATGAACAACGCGTCGCCACCCGCACCTGCATAGTCGAGTTGAAAAACAGCTCGTGACTTTAAGCGCTCCGTCGTTGGCAGATGGAGCAAGGACTGCTCACTATCTATGAACGCCGCCGCTCCGCGATCGTCCACACTACCCGCGCCCCAGGCGACAAACAAGACTGGGCGGCGCGGATCGAGGTTCTCCTCCTGCCACAGACGCGCCACTTCCAACAAAATGCCCACACCGGAAGCATTGTGGTTCACCGCAGGATAGACCGTGCCGTCGGGATCGCTTCCCAGGCCATCATAAAATGTGTAAATAACGACCAGTTCGCCGGCCAGATTGAGATCGGAACCGGGTATGTAACCGAGTACCGTTGGAACAGAAACTTCCCTCGGTTCGCTCAAGTCCAATGACATATGTACCGTTATCCCATTGAAATCGCGCGAATACCAGCCAGGGCCTGATTGAGAGTGCACGTCCATGGCCAACAGATCTCCCCTTGAAAAACCAATCGATTCTAAGATAACATCGGCCGTATGGGGACTGATACGGAAAGTGGGCAGTTGTGGGAATCGCATCGAGTCTCTGCCCTCCTGATCCAATTGGATTTGCGAGCGGATGTGATCGCCATCCTCGACGATCCACAACACACCGCGCGCGCCACGCACCAATGCTTCAACTGGGAAATCAGCCGGCGCATTCCCCTCTTCGAGAAGAACAATACGATCCCGTAAGTCCAACCCTACGTAAGATTCCCAATCCGGGGCTGTTCCCCCACCTGAAAAACCGACAAATGTCAAGGGCAG
>JAACFF010000171.1 GCA_009937635.1 Chloroflexota bacterium | reverse complement strand
CCTTAGGACAGGATTCAAAACCTGTCCAGGGTTAGGGTCAAAACATCTATCCAGGCTCGTGTCCTTCTTCTCCCCAAATGCTATGCTGTTTGTGCATCTAAAAGCGTGAAGGAAAAGAATCAAGATTGTGGTTTTTTGGCCGGTGGATTCCCAGGGCGGTGGGTTTGAAGCCGATAGTAATCTGGAGAAATATAGAAATGAAAGAGAAAAAACAAATTCCCAGCCGCTGGTTTTACGGTAGTGCGGTGCTGGTCATTCTTATTGGTATCCTGATATCGGGCTGGGGTTTAAAGGACTCGGGCTTGACGCAATATCCAACCATGATTGCTGACGCCTATGGCGAAGAGCAACATCGTCTTGCTGTCCCGGGTTCCAAAGATATAAAACTCACGCGTGCCGGCGCCTATGGGATATATTACGAATACAGCCCGGCTAACTCACTACGTGGCCCCAGTGAAAGAATGCCCCCGGCAATTGATTGTTCCCTGACAGAGAAATTGACTGGAGCAGAGACGGAAGCGGTACCCGATTATGTCGACACGAATCGGTATTGGTCAAAAGATCAAGTTACTACTGGCGTCTTGATCATGAGCGTCACGGTGAACGAGCCCGGTGCCTACACATTCGCCTGCCACTATCAGGATGGCAGCATCGAACCAGAGATTGGCGTAGCCCTTGGCCCCAACTATTTCTGGGAGTTCCTCAAAGTGGCCGGGAAGATCAGCCTTTCACTATTTAGGGCAATGGCCATTTCCTTTGTGTCGGTGGCGATTGGGCTGATCATCGTTTTCATGGTGGCCATAAAAAGGCGAGAGCGACCAAGAGAGGTAACAAACTGATGAACAACTCAGAAAAGCGTACATTGCCTAGATGGGTATTTGCCATCATCGCTATTGGCGGGCTAATGGCCTCGGGAATTTATCTGGGCATCATCTCCGCTGAAGGTGTTACGAGTATACGCCTTGTTGAGGCGATTGGTTTTGGCCTGTTGGGTTTGATCATGTTTTGGGGTGCGATCCAGAGCCGTTAACGGAGATCGCTATTTTGGGGCGATATAATAGAAAGCGACCTCGAGCGGGAAGTGTATCGGTTATGCCTACCGGACGGCCGCCTGCATCAGTTCCCAGAACCTTTCCATGTCCAACTCCAAGACCAGGTTGACGTTCGGTTCGTGCTCTGTTTGATCATCCCAGTCCACCACGGTCTGGCCGCGCGTGTGGTGCCCAGCCAACTCGATCTGGACATAGTGCGCTTCAACCTTGCGCACAATATCCGGTTCCAATGCCACAGCAACCGCCAACCCATCGGCCGTAGGCAACACGTGCCGATCCATGGACTGTTGGATGAAATTGATTTTCCACTGGGTGATGCGCCGGAAGAACTCGGCGCGCGGGGAATCCATCGCCATTAGCTTCTTAACTTGTTCGGCCGAAAGCGCGTGGGCCATGGTCGTTTCCCACGAGATGAGCGTCAACCCCGGCCAGGCATCAAATACTATGGCGACGGCCTCGGGGTCAGTGTGGGCGTTGAACTCAGCGACGGAGGTAACAATGCCTGTGCCGCGAATCGCTCCGCCCATCACAACCAGGCGTTTGTACTTGGTAGGGAGCGTCGGGTCGAGCCGGGTCGCCAGTGCCACGTTGGTCAGCGGACCTATCGTTACCAGCGTCAATTCACCCGGCGATGCGTTCGCCAGCCGTACCAGGGCATTAACAGCATGCTCGCCGTCCACCTTGCGTTTGGAGGGTGGGTAGCGGCTGTCACCCAGGCCGTCTTGGCCATGCACATGGCTCGCATCGGAAGTGGGTGACACCAGTGGCCTGCTGCAGCCGGCGTACACCGGCACATCTTGCTCAAGCACGTCCAGGATGGTACAGGCGTTGGCCGTCGTCCGCTCCAACGAGACGTTGCCAGCCACGGTTGTGATGGCCTCGACTTGTGCTTCGGGGTGCGCAAAGGCCATCATGATAGCATGAGCATCATCCACGCCTGGGTCGGTGTCAATCACAAAACGGTTCATGATACCTCCTTAAGTGGCAATTACTTGGTTCCGATAATACGAATCACAAGAAGAGATAAGTCTCAACGCCTCGAGCAATTTGATCGTTTAGAGTCTTGATCGAAGATGTACCAAGCGCTCGCCCCCGTTTACCTAGCAGGGCTAACCGCTTATTGTCAATGATCTCCTTATGCGCCCTGATGGTTCGGCCATCTTCCAAGGGAAGCCGCTCGCTTGGCTGAGCGATGCTACTTCTGTAGGTTTCATAGTATTGGTGAAGTTCCATCCAAACAAAAAGTGCCGATAATAAGATGTGCGTTCTCTGCGTGAATCAGAGGAAGATGGGCAAAAGGACGGCTACGCTATTCTACACCGAAACAAAGTCATAGCGCGACCTTTAGAGCAAATAACTGTTTGCCTCTCACTTCTTCATGACGTGCTAAAGGCAATCGAGTCCTTGGGGGGCAAGGGTTAGTGTCCACAATATCCGCAAGCAGTCCTGCACCCACTCCGACACATTGCCGCTCATGTCCAGCGCGCCGGCCCAGCTTGCACCTGCCTGGTAATTGCCTACCGGGGTGGTAAGCCTGGCGCCATCGTCAATTCTCTCATCCCTCAGTGTGGCCGTGCAATTCGTATCGCAAGGATTAGCCTTCTCGCCGTCCAAACCGCCTCCCCAGGGATAGGTTGACCCCTCTGGCCCGCGCGCCGCGTATTCCCACTCTGCCTCCGTGGGCAGCCGCGCGTCCGCCCATACACAGTACGCCTCGGTATCAAACCAGGAAACGCCTACGATGGGATAGTTGTCGCCATTGTAGTCTGCCTCGTCCGCATACGCTGATTGCTTGCAGCTGCCATCATTCACGCAAAGCGCGTAATGCTTGTTGGTCACCTCCGTGCCGTCAATCCAGAAGGCATCCCGATTATATTTATCGCCATTGGGTCGAGGTGCTCAAAGAACTGCGCCGCAAGAGCGTGACGTCAAGTCTGTTGCGGGTAGCGTATCGGCAGGAACAGCCCGACGGATTGGATTAACCCACCACATTCAGATCCTTTATGATTTTTCCCAATACATATTTGTATGGAATATATGATAGTCATAATAACATGTATAATTGACATTTTGCAAAGAATATTGTATACTTGTATTCATGAAGGCGCCGACGAGAATGAAACTCAAACTTGCAAGAGTTGAGAATAATCTCTCTCAACAAGAGCTTGCTGACATAGTGAACGTAAGTAGACAAACCATCGGGCTTATAGAAAAGGGAGGCTATAACCCTACCCTTAGCTTGTGTATCAGAATTGCCAAGGCATTAAACAAGACCCTTGATACGCTTTTCTGGGAGGAAAGCCAGAATGACTAAACATTCATTTACATTAGATGAACGTGGGAAACACATCCTTCGTCAAACTTCTACTATCTTGTACATCATTACCATATATTCATTGATCGGATTTCAGCTATACCGGCAATTTGTACTCGATCAACCTTCTGAGGAGTGGAATGACATCGCTCTCATCATCTCCTTCAATGTCATTGTTTGGATTGGATCATTGTTGTACCTGAGTGGTGTTGTCAATCCCAAGGTTATAAAGCTTCGCTATATAATTATCGGTTTTACTGGCTTTGTATTACTCGGATTCGCTTTCACCATCTTTAAATACTCAGTTCTGTTAGACCAGACACTGAGTATGAGGCAGATATTTGATTATTTCTTAACAGTATTGAAGATAAGTGCAACTCTGGTAGTTTTTTTGGGGCTCCTGGCCTTACTCGGAAACAGGAGAATCGAGAAACGCATAAAATGAGCCAATATTAGGGGTTTTATTGCAATACTATGATGTTAATGCAGAACAAAGGGGTGTAGTCATGTCAAACAAAGTGATAGGAATTATAATATTATCATGGATAATATTCATAGCTTTGGCAGCGATCGCTTTAACTTTTTCCGCGATATATGGTCTATGGCTTTTCCTTCAGTCAAGCGGCGCATAGCGTAGGATAATGTGCGATTTTGTGCGGGCAGACGAAGGACAGTGCTGGGAAAAGGATTACAAGTGTTCCCATGCCAGCCAACTTAAGCATGGAAACTCAGTAGAGTTCACCAGAAAACTCCTGGACTGGAACCCGATTAAAAAGGGGGAGTTAACTTATAATCAACATACTTAATTTAATCAACCTTAGTTTAACTATAGCTTCGAATCAAAAAATAGATTTGTGTGGCTAAGCTTAAGGCTGCGTCATCAAGGTCAAAATCAATCGGCGCCAGCACATCATCGCCTAAGGGCGTAGGGGTGGCCACAATCACTATGGGCGTAGGCATAGCTGTAGCCGTTTCCGGCAGCGCAGTGGCTATATTTGCCGGTGTCGATTGGTCACAGCCCAATAAAGCCAGCGACAATATGAATGCCCAGCTGAATCGCGGTAAGGACACTATCATGATGATAATAATTGCTCAATACCCAAACAGAACAATAATAGGCGCTTGCGTGATTAGGCCTAGGTCACCAGCTTGGTTGCGCCCTGCTGATTGAGATCACTGTGCTAACTATAAAAAAATTCACCATAAGAGGGCACTGGTCGGCGCCCTCTTATGGTATTTAACGCCGGTCGATCTGGGGGCAATTACTTCTCTTCAACCGTTTCACCTTCTAAGACTTTTGTCTCAACTGTCTTAATCGGAATTCGTTTGGCATGCGCTTCCGCGGTCTTGGGCACATTCAAGGTGAGAACGCCATCCTTATAGGTCGCCTCGACTGACTCTACATCCACCGGCGCTGGCAGGGCGATCGACCGTGCGAATGAGCCATAACGACGTTCGCGAAGATGATATTTCTCTTTGGAGATATCTTGTTCCTGTTTCACTTCGCCCTTGATCGTCAAGATGTTATCGGTAATAGACACGTCCAGATCATTTGGCTTCATGCCCGGGACCGAGGCCTCGACAATGTATGCGCCGTTGTCCTCAGCAATATCCACGGCCAACCTTCCAACCGGTTCAGACCAGCGCCAGGCGGACAGGTCCATCGTTTCGTCATTTACCATCGTCGCCGGCACTGCATAACTAATACCGGCATAAACACGGCTTGGAGAGGTAATGGCCGTATTTACGCCGATTACCTCGCCCTCCAAATCAAGCAACGGTCCTCCGGAATTACCAGGATTGATAGCTGCATCCGTCTGGATAATGTCGGGTATACTGAACCCTTCTCGCTCGCTCGGCCGCCGGTAACAGACGCCCCAGACCAGAGATGATGCCTGTGGTCATCGAACCATCCAATCCGAATGGATTACCAATTGCAGCCACAAACTGTCCGACTTTTAGCGAATCTGAATCGCCGATTGTTACTGGCTGCAATAGGTCACTGTCTACCTCCACCTTTACCACAGCGAGGTCTGAATCAGGGTCACTGCCGACAAGCGTCGCCGGAGCATTTGTACCATCGGCAAATGTGACCGTGATTTCATTGGCGTCGTGCACGACATGGCTATTGGTAACGATATGTCCCTCTTTATCGTAGACAAATCCGGAGCCCTGCGATTGTTGCGGCAGAATCGACATGGGCGGCCCAAACTCGGGAGCATTTTCCGGAAATCCGGGGAGCTGTGGGAAATAAGGGGTGAACTCGTCGTTTAGTTCAGTCACGTCGGGCGTGTACGTTACCTGTACGTTAACCACCGACGGATTTACTCGTTCGTAGAGTTCTATGAATGTTTCCTGGATGGAAAGCGGTGAATCCTGAACTGCAGGCGTAAACAGGGACACAGTTGACGACACCTGCTCTGGCGCCACCATCCAATCTGCCAGGGTTTTGTCATCCTGTAACAGGAACCCTGTATCGATTTTTTTTATTTGGGTGATAGGGTGGCTCCCTATCAGCAGTTGCTATAGATGCGCACGCGGTCAGACAAACCGTCAAAAAAACAATTAATAGCGTGCGCAATACAGTTTTGTGAACCATTTTGGCACCTCCACTATCTATTCTTTTTTTGTTAAGCTGAGTTTTTTTGCCGCAACTCTACTATTTACTGATAGATCAAAAACGTAAGAACAACGTAAGAAAATGTGAGGAAAATTAACGCAAAAGATTTGCGTCAATTTACTCAAAATCCCGCTTAAACCTCGTGTATTGGTGTAGTAGTTTAAACTCGATGGTGTTCCATATTGTTCGTTTCTCCTTCATAACCCTTCCATCCCGTCTTCATACCTTCTTCACAGCTACGGTTTATCCTCGTGTCATCAAGTTGCAAAGAAAATACCGTCCGGCTTTGAGACCCGGACTTGACAGTATTTAAATGGAACATATGGAGAACCTCATGTTAAACAGACCAAAATCAACAACCTTTAGCAAACTTTTCCTTGTTGCTTTGCTACTACTTGCTTTCCCCTTGGCTGCGTGCGATTCCTTTTCTGATGCGGCAGCGGCCGCTCCACCTACGCTATTGAGAAGTGACAAGGCCGCTACCGCTGGCACTGCAACCAAAAGCGTGGACACTATGGCGATCGCGCCGGCTGGTTCTGAGTTAGAACCAGTGGTGGCAGAGGAAAGCATGGATGAAGCAGCCAACGAAACTTACCTGGCCCCCGCAGGTGATTTGAGCGTGGACGAAATCGCGGACTTGTTGTTCATGCGTGAAGAAGAAAAACTGGCCCGCGATGTGTACCTCACTCTGTATGATCAATGGCAGATGCCTGTTTTCCATAACATCGCTGCCAGCGAAGCAGCACATATGGAGGCTCTGCTGGTCTTGATCAACAAGTATGGATTGGTAGACTCGGCTGCCGGTAAGGACCTTGGCGTCTTCACTGATCCTAGTTTGCAGACATTGTATGACCAATTGATCGCCGATGGGAGCGAATCCCTGTCCGGCGCACTACTGGTTGGCGCAACTATTGAAGAGATAGATATCCGCGATCTGCAAGGCAGCCTGGCCCAGACTGCTAACGCTGACATTGTTCCCGTTTACCAGAATCTGCTGGCCGGATCCGAAAATCATCTTCGTGCTTTCGTTTCCTCCCTGGAACGCCAGACCGGCGAAGTGTACCAGCCGCAATACCTTAGCCAGGAAGCGTATGCCACTATCGCAGGTGGATCTGCGGGCAATGGGAATGGTAATGGCGGCCAAGGTGGCAATGGTGGTAACGGTCAGGGACGAGGTGGTAATGGCGGTGGCCAAGGCGGCAATGGCAGAGGTGGCCAGGGCCGTGGCGGCAATGGTGGTCAGGGTGGAAACGGCGCTGGCCGTGGCCAACAGCAATCCACAACCTGACAAAAGCGAGATCGTTAGTCTAGTAGTCGTATAGTCAAACGGACTATGTGACTACTAGACAGTCTCTCACCACGACAAACCCAGGAGTTTTCAATGACTGTAAAAGAAAGCCTGTTGTACACGAGTAAAACAGATGACCGCGGCCGAATGAGAGCGGTAACTAACAATTTGATCTTGCATTTCCACCCTACAAAAGTTGCTAAACCGGCTTTGCGCTTTTCCTACACATGGGGTCTGGGAGGCATATCTACGCTCCTGGCCATGATCCTGGTCATAACCGGCGTCTTGCTCATGTTTCGCTATGATGCCAGCGTAGACCGGGCTTACACCAGCATCCAAACTATGGAAACGGAAGTACTGTTTGGCTCCCTGATTCGGGCGACGCACCATTGGTCGGCCAACTTGCTGATCATCACCGCTTTCTTGCATATGCTGCGTGTCTTTTTTAGTGGCGGTTTCAAAAAAGGTCGGGCCACTAACTGGCTCGTGGGTTTAGCGTTATTGTTACTGGTGATCGCCTTCAATTTTACCGGGTACTTGCTGCCGTGGGACCAGTTGGCTTATTGGGCCATCACCGTAGGCACCAGTTTACTAGATTATGTGCCTTTGGTTGGTTCGGCAATAAGCGGTTTCCTGCTCGCTGGCCCCGAAGTTGGGCAAGGCGCATTGCGCAACTTTTACGCTATTCATGTCGCTGTCTTGCCGGCTATCCTGGTCGTGCTCATGTCTTATCATTTTTGGAAGGTACGCAAAGATGGGGGAATTTCCCAACCAGTGAACCGCCCCACTGGCGCTGATGGAAAACGGCAGCGGGCAGAACGGGTGACTACTATTCCTTACTTAGTCCAAATTGAATTGGCGGCGACGGCCGTTGTGGTGACTGTCCTGCTTCTATTCGCTATGTTCACCCCCGCCCCACTAGAAGCCTTGGCCAATCCCAACCACCCCCCCAACCCAGCCAAGGCGGCCTGGTACTTTATGGGGTTGCAGGAATTGCTGCTGCACATGCACCCGCTGGCGGCTATGCTGCTGCCGGGAATCGTGTTAATGGGCATGGCGTTTATCCCCTATTGGGACAAGCAAGAAGATAACATCGGCGTCTATTTTCGTTCGAAGGTAGGTAAGAGAACAGCAGCGACCGGCGCTCTGCTCGGCCTGATTGTGGTGCCTTTGCTGGTGATGGTCGATGAGTACTATCTTGATCTACCGGCTCTCCTGCCTAACTGGCCAACCCTCATCAGCAATGGCCTGGTACCTCTACTGCTCTCCCTAGCAGCGTTGGTTTTCATCTATTTCCTGTTTCGCTTGCTCTATAAAGCTAACCAGAGTGAAGCCCTGACTGGCTTAATCAGCTTCATCATTGTCGGGTTTATCCTTCTTACCCTGGTTGGCGTTTACTTTCGGGGCGCCAATATGGCATTGACTTTGTTGGTTTGATTTTAGGTTGGTGTCTTAATCGCTACACGAAATTTGATTGATATGGAATTGAAAATGAATGACAAAAAAAAAGAACAAGGGCAATTATCGCGACGGGATTTTCTGAAAATGGGTGTAAGCGCCCTGAGCTTCGTGGCGCTGTTGGAAGTTGGAGGAGCCAGTTTGCTCTTCATGAGACCGCGCAGCGGTGATGGAGAATATGGCGGTTTGGTCAGCGCCGGAGCGGTGGATAGCTTTTCACCGGGATCGGTCACGGAATTCCCAGACGGCCGTTTCTATCTCGTGCGCGCATCCGATGGCGGTTTCCTGGCCATGTACCGGCGCTGCACGCATCTGGGCTGCAACGTCAAGTGGGAAGTGGAGCAAAATCGCTTCTTTTGTCCCTGCCACGCCTCTAGCTTTAACCTTCTCGGCGAAGTGGAAAACCCGCCTGCACCTAGCGCACTGGATACTTTTGCGGTTCATATCAACGAAAGCCAGGTGGTGGTGGACACCTCGCGCATCCAGAACCGCGACGGATTTGCGCCGGAACAGTTGGCTTATGGTTAACAGCCTGGCTGAGAGACGATGAATAGATACACGATATTAACCTTTTTTGCGCTCTTGATCCTCATCCTGGCCTTGCCTATTTACGCCTGGCTGGAACCGGCGCGTATGGTAGCGGCGCAAACGGATTTGCGGCAGGAGTTTGTATCTGATGCGGCCGTTTTGTATGTCGAAAACTGTGCGCTTTGTCATGGGGCGGCGGGAGAAGGCATTGGACCAACGCCACCTCTGGACAGTTCAGGTCTTCGTGAAGCGGATTATGATTTCTTATTTAAGAGCATCGCCCGTGGCCGTTACGAGACCAGCATGGCGGGCTGGCATGAAGAGGAAGGTGGCATTTTTAACGACTACCAGATCGAGGAATTAGTCGCTCTTGTTCGTTACGTTGACTGGCCACAAGTTGGCGAGTTGGCTGCGGCAGACGGGCTGATCCCCCCTACCCTGCCTGTGCCGGAAACGGACGAGGCGTTTCTGGCCCAAGTAGCCAGCTTGGACCCTGAAGGTAGTCTATGGGCGGAGGGGATGGCCATTTACGCCGCCAACTGCGCTGTTTGCCATGGCATCAATGGGGAAGGTTCTGACCTTGCTGTGGCGTTAAACAGCCCTGAAATACGGTCTGCTGATACGGCCGAACTGGCGCGCATCATCAAAGAAGGTGTACCCAGCACGATGATGGCCGGCTGGGACGGCGCATTGGAAACGGCCGAAGTTAATTCTGTTGTTGCCTTCCTGCAAAATTGGGATGTTATTGAGGACGAAGGGCTTGTCTTAACACCTCCCAAACCGATGCGCATCGACCTGGATAATCCGCAAGAAGTCCTGGCTCTGGGAGAACGACTCTACAACACAACCTGCATCGTCTGCCATGGTGAAAATGGCAGTGGGGGGACTGGCCCTGTGCTCAACAGCCAACAAGTGTTGAGTAACAAAAGTGATGAGCAAATTCGTGATACGATCATCAACGGCGGGCACCGGCCGAATTCCAGCATGCCCGCCTTCGGGGACCGGCTGACGGCAGTGGAAATAGACGCGCTTGTCTCTTTTGTCCGTGCCAGGGAGCCAACCGCTCCCTGGGTACAGAATCCACGCGGCACTGATCAAGGAGGCGGCCCGCCCTGGCTGCGCGCCACTCCCGATCCGGAAAAGCGTATCGCCCCCAGCAATCAAGGTCAAGGGCGGCGCGGGCGTGGCGGTCAAGGTGGTGGCCCACCCTGGCGGTAAGCAAATAGCCCCCCTGGTAATGACCAGCAGGCTCTTCCCCAAACACAGGGGCCGGCGCTCTTCTTCAGCGGTGAGTAGACTTGATTTCGGCAATTTGTATGCTATGATGAGCTCATGCAACTGGCCTGGATCAGAAAGGAAGAAGGATGCGCGTCGATGTTAGATTAAGCGGGGAACTAGCCACATTGGCAGGCCGCCCCCGCTTTAGCGTGTCGTTACCAGATGGGGCCGCGGTGCAGGACCTCACAACCCAGTTACGCGATGAGCATCCTGAATTAGGGCCCAGATTGGATACGGCCGTTCCCATCATTGCCGGCAGACATGTCACCCAGTTTGAACCATTGTCGGAGGGGCAGGAGGTTGCTTTCTTATTGCCAATAGCGGGGGGCAACAATCAAACAGCTAACAGTAAACAGTAAATAGTCCGAGGAGGCAAGGTCATGACAGTGGATATGCAAAAACAGCAGGTTGAGTTGGAAAGGCAGCCCGGCAGTAATGGTCACGGGCATGAAACGGTATTCGTCGACCAGTTCATCGACGGCGTTCTCGATCCCAACAAACCGATGCTCGGGCCGGTGCGCGATGGCGGGCACATCGTGGCCAATACGGCACCGGGATGCTGGGGGCCGATGATCACGCCAGAAATTCGGGGCGGGCATGAGGTCACGGTACCGGTCGCCGTCCTGGGCGCCGAAGTCGGAGATGCTATTGCTATCCGCATCAAGGATATCACAGTCACATCATTGGCCACGGCTTCCGGTAATGACGTATTTATGGACGGCCGTTTCCTTGGCGATCCATATGTGGCCGGTCAATGCCCTGATTGTGGCACGCTTTACCCTAAGACCGTCGTCAAAGGCATCGGACAAACGGCCGTGCGCTGCGCCAAATGCGGCGCGGACGCCGCGCCTTTCAACTTCACCAATGGCTATACGATCGCCTTTGATGGCAATCGAGTGGTGGGGGTAACCCTGCCGCAAGAAGCGGCTGAAGAGATTGCCCAAGAAGCGCAGAAGTATGCAGCGCTGCCGGAGAAGTCGATCCAGAATCCGATATTGACCTTTGCTCCGCATGATCTGGTAGGTCTGGTGGCCAGGCTACGTCCGTTTATGGGGCAACTGGGGACGACACCCTCGTGTCCAATTCCCGATTCGCACAATGCCGGCGATTTTGGTTCCTTCCTCATCGGGGCTCCGCACGAGTACGCGATTACGGTCGAACAGTTAACGCAACACCGCACCGATGGCCACATGGACATTGACGCTGTACGCGCAGGAGCAATTCTCATTTGCCCGGTTAAAACACCAGGCGGTGGCGTTT
>JAACFF010000170.1 GCA_009937635.1 Chloroflexota bacterium | reverse complement strand
GCCCCACGATAAAGTGATGCGTGCTATCAAGCTGCTGGGAACAGAAGTCGCTCCTGTGGTTCGTGAAGAGATCGCCCGTCGTGCTGCCTAAGGCTAACAGTCATCGGCCACAGCCACCGGCAAAACCAATAGGAGTCACAACGAACCCAGAAACCCAATTTTGTCCCAGTTCGGTCTGTCATGCCATCGGAAAACAAAGATTGGGCAACATTGTTGTCCATAGTCGAAAACATCAGCGGTACAAATGCACATGCTGCGGCAAAACGTTTATCGTTGGGTTCAGCGTACACCGGCCTTGGCGGCTAGTTTAGCAGACCATCGTTGAAATAATTCATGAGCTTTTGCATTTTAAGGTTCAGACGCGTTACGAGCCACCTAAACGGCGCGGTCGACCGCGAGAATTCCATTGTTCGTTTGGGATTTCATGACCACACTATTCTGCGGAGTTACCCTGACACCTTCCCCCAAACAAAAAGACCACCCGCTTCAAAGGTGGCCTTCTTCCAGCTGAGGGACCTGGATTCGAACCAGGAACGACGGATTCAGAGTCCGCTGTTTTACCGTTAAACTATCCCTCAATAAGGTCTAAATTTTACCAGACAGATGATCAGGTGGCAAACCCCTGGCCAACCAAAAACGGGTCAAACGCTCCTCAAGAACACGCACGCCAAGGTACCCAGACCTGCAAAGAATAAGCCTTTCCTAGCGGCTTGCGACTTTGCGTGAACTATCTTCTTTAACCCACTCACGGCCGTTACCCTCAATCAAACAACGCCACAACCTCATTCAAACGGGCCAGCGTACGTTCCCGGCCCAGGGCCAGCATGGACTCAAACAGTGGAGGCGAAACCTTTTGCCCCGTCACAGCCTGGCGCATCTTGCCCAGGAACGGGCCCGCTTTGCCGTTGAGCGTGATGCTTTCGCCGATCTCGCGCATGGCCTGGCTGATACCATCCAGGTCATAAGGCTCGACATCACGCACGAAATCGCGCGCGCGCCGGAAACCTTCCCGGGCCAGTTCCGCGGGCATCTGCTTGTGGCTCAGCGATTCGGCCGTTTCCTGCAAAGGCGCCTCCTCAAACAAGAAGCGCAAGAAAGGCACAGCATCGGGCAAACGCTTCAAGCGCACGCTCATTGCTGGCATGACGATCAGCAGCATTTCCGGATTCACCTCATATCCAGCCTCATCCAAATATGGCTTCACCGCCTGCGCCAGGGCCAGCGGCTCCATCTCCTGGATATACTGCCCATTCAGCCAATCCAGCTTGTCGTAGGGCAAGCGCGCCGGAGCGGGGTTGACGTCCTCCAACTCAAAGCGCGGCAGCGCCTCATCCAGGGTGAATTTCTCGCGGTCGTCGCCATAGGCCCAGCCCACGTTGGCCAGGAAGTTCACAAGCGCTTCCGGAAGCAGTCCCGCTTCCTGGAATTCCTCTACCTTAACCAACACCTCGCGACCGCCATCGTCAAAGGCCTGTGTACGCTTGCTCAACTTGCCCTTGCCGCTGGGATTCAAAACCAGGGGCAGATGGGCATAAACTGGCATCTCCCAGCCGAAAGCGTGATAGAGATTGATATGCAGCGGCGCGGTGCTGATCCACTCGTCAGCGCGCAAGATGTGGCTGATGTGCATGAAATGATCGTCGACCACGTTGGCCAGATGGTATGTAGGATGCCCATCCGACTTCAGCAATACCGGATCCTGCACCTGGCTGTTATTGACCGTGATCTTCCCACGTATGACGTCGGGTATCACCGTTACACCTTCCAGCGGCATCTTAAAACGAACCACTGGCGTCAGTCCGGCCGATTCCTTCTCTGCCCGCTGCGCTGTGGTCAGATAGCGACAGCGTCGATCGTAGCCGATGGGCTTCTTGGCCGCCATTTGCTCCTTGCGCATTTCACTCAGCTCGTCCGGCGTACAGTAGCACTTATAAGCGTGATCCTGCTCAACCAGCCAATCGGCCCACTCCTGGTACAGCGCCGTGCGTTGGCTCTGGACATAGGGCCCATAGGGGCCGCCTTTGTCCGGTCCTTCATCCCAGTCCAGTCCCAACCAACGCATGGAATCGACAATGGCTTGCTCCGCCCCTGGCACATACCGTTTGCGGTCCGTATCTTCAATACGCAAAACGAACTTGCCGCCATGTTTGCGGGCAAACATCCAGTTAAACAGCGCGGTACGCGCCCCACCAATATGTAGATACCCCGTTGGGCTGGGGGCAAAACGAACACGAATATTCATATGAAGGTCCAATTATCCGAAATCTTGTTTTCGCTGGCGCATCAGCACGGATTGTACAAGCCCAATGGCCAGGAACAACGTGACCAGCGAACTGCCGCCATAACTTACAAAAGGTAATGTCAAACCTGTTACCGGCAACAGGCGCACATTCATGCCGATGCTCACAAACGTTTGAAAAAAGAGGATGGCGGCAATACCGGTAACGATTAATTTGCCGGTCAGGTCCTGGCTAAGCAATGCGGCGCGTAAGATGCGCCAGAGTATAAATCCCAACAGCACAACGACGATCAGAGAGCCAAACATGAGCCCCATCTCTTCCGTGAGCATGGAAAAGATGAAGTCTGTGTGCTGCACGCGCAAGAACCCTAGCTGGCTCTGCGTACCTTGCAAATACCCCTTACCCCACAAACCACCAGAACCGATGCTGATCTCCGCCTGTTCAATATTGAAAACGTCATCTTCACTCGCTTCTTCCGGGTTGAGGAAGGTCGTCACGCGATCCTTCTGGTAGTCGGCCAGGAAGGGATAAAGCAAGCCAACCCCGAGAATGCCCACGGCCGCCAGCACAGCAAAATGAGATAGAGGTAAACCCGCCAGCCAGATCATGACAAACCAGATGACCACGAACAAGATAGACATGCCCAAATCAGGTTGCACGAAAATGAGGACGATAGGCACGCCAATATACAGCAACGTAAGCAGCGTGTTGGAAAAACGATTCATCAGATGTTGGCGGCTGGCCAGGAATTGGGCGAAGGTTATTGTTAGCAAGATCCGTCCAAATTCTGAGGGCTGAATGCGCAGCGTCGGCGTGATCTGGATCCAACGCCTGGCTTCATTGCCGAGCTGTCCGGCGACGGCTACCAAAATCAAGGATACCAATACACCGGCATAAATGTACCAGTGGACCGACGTCAGATAGCGGTAATCAATTGCAGCCACGAAGATAAGGATCGCCAGGCCCACAAATGTCCATAGAACCTGCTGTCCAGGCAGTGCTTCGAAAGCGGGCGCGCCTGTGACGGCGCTGCGGATCATCAGAATGCCATAGCCAGTCAACAAGATCACCGCCGCCAGCAGCCAGTAATCAAAATATCGCCACACAGATGGTTTCGATAACATAAAAACGATTTTAGAGCGCGGGCGAGATGTGGGCGAATCGTGCAACTCGTTTCATAACTGGCCTTAATTTAGAAGCGGTCAGCAATCAGCTATCAGAAGTCAGCTGACTTCTGATAGCTGTTCACTAATATCTATTTGCCATCCGTACCGGCTGCCTTCTAGCTCCCCACTTACCCGGAGCGGCCAAAAAGTGACCGGTACACAACGTGCCGCAGAAACGGCAACGGCCGTCTTTGGTCAAATTCCATTCGCGCAGATTATACCAGTTACGGCCGATCAGCTTCTGCTGGCAGTTGTGACAGTACGTACTGCCCCCGTCACTATCATGCACATTGCCCGTAAAAGCGTAACGCACCCCATTCTTCACCGCGATGCGCCTCGCGCGGGTCAGCGTGGCTGGCGGCGTTGGCGGGTAATCGCGCATCTTGTAATCCGGGTGGAAAGCGGAAAAGTGCAGCGGCACATCCGGTCCCAACTCTTCGACCACCCACTGCGTTAGCGCTTCCAACTCTTCCGTGGAGTCATTTTCTCCCGGTATGAGCAGCGTCGTGATCTCCAGCCAGGTGCTCGTCTCCCGCTTGATATATTGCAGCGTTTCCAAGACCGGCTGCAAGTGGCCCGCGCAAAGCCGCTGGTAGAAATCCTCGCTAAAACATTTCAAGTCGACATTGGCCGCGTCCATATGCTCGTAAAACTCAGCGCGCGGCGCGTCGTTGATATAACCCGCCGTGACCGCCACGGAGCGCACGCCAACCTCATGGCAAGCCTGGGCCACGTCGACAGCATACTCCAGGAAAATGACCGGATCGTTATACGTATAAGCCACGCTGTGGCAGCCCAAGTCCAGTGCGGCGCGGGCGATCGCCCCTGGCGAAGCCGCATCCGCCAACGTATCGATCTCGCGCGATTTGCTGATGTCCCAATTCTGGCAGAAACGGCAGGCCAGGTTGCAGCCCGCGGTGCCAAAAGAGAGCACGGCCGTTCCCGGATAAAAGTGATTGAGCGGCTTCTTCTCGATGGGATCTACGCAGAAGCCACTGGAACGGCCGTATGTGGTCAGGACGATCTCTTGATCCCGCCGCGCACGCACAAAACACAACCCTCGTTGCCCCTCGTTCAGCTTACAAAACCGTGGGCACAAGTCACACTGCACCCGTCCATCTGCCAGCTTATGCCAATACTTAGTCGCCACGACAGACTCATTCACCATAGTTACCATCCTATTCAGGTGCCAGGCATTTCGCCAACAAGCGTCCGCACTTGACCTTAGTAAGAAATGCCTGGCACCTCGAAATTGGGTGATCCAAAACTTGCCTTTATCCATTATACTATAAAGAGGGTGCTCATTTCGTTAGGCTCCGCTTACCGCGGATATCAACTTGGAGGATACGATGGAAAAGATCCGCCAGGCGGCCGTAGCCGGTATGTTTTACCCGGCTGACGCGCGCCAACTAACAGTGATGGTCTCTGGATTCCTTGAAGAGGCACAAGAGAACGGGCACCGGCCCAAAGCCCTAATCGCCCCCCATGCCGGCTACATCTATTCCGGGCCCATAGCCGCCTCCGCTTATGCACGTCTTTCCGGTTGCGCCAGGGATATTGAACGCGTTCTCCTGCTGGGTCCCGCGCATCGTGTCTCCGTGCGGGGCCTGGCCACCAGCAGCGCCGAAGTCTTTGCTACCCCCTTGGGCGATGTCCCGGTCGACACGGCCGCCGTGCAAGAGATCCTCTCCCTACCCCAGGTTCAGCTCTGCGACGAAGCCCATAGCTCTGAACACAGTCTGGAAGTGCATTTGCCTTTCTTACAGACCATCTGTCCTGGCTTTCGTATCGTGCCCCTGGTCGTTGGGCAGGCTACCATTGGGGAAATCGCCGAGGTGCTGGAAGCGCTGTGGGGCGGTCCGGAGACGATCGTCGTCGTCAGTTCCGACCTCAGCCATTATCACGACTATGCCACGGCACACGCCCTGGATGCAGAAACGGCAGCAGCCATTGAAAGACTCGATCCCGAAGCCTTACGGTATGACAGCGCCTGTGGCCGGATCCCCATCCGCGGTCTGCTGCAAGTCGCCCGCCGCCATGGCCTGCAAGCCCACACCGTGGATCTGCGCAACTCCGGTGATACCGCCGGGCCGCGCGACCGTGTCGTCGGCTATGGCGCCTTCATCTTCGCATAAGGTGCGTTGCACCTGCAAAGTACATTGCAACGCTAGCGACGCACAAAAACGATTCTTAGGCGACGTTTTCCTTATGTCCGTTCAGGAAAACGTAGTCGAGACCAAATATTTAGCATCGTGCCGCCAATCTCTAGCCGCGCCAATGTATCTGGCAATAACTCAGAAACCAAACAAGAGTAACGAACGAGGAGTGGTCAGAGCAGGTATTCGAAGCCGTGTCAATCTCGATACCTGCCTCTTGGAGCGGCACTAAGGTACAACCAGCTCATTGAGGATCACTTTGTCATCCACAGCTAGACCATTTTCGTCCAACACACTTAGCCGACGCAGCGTGGATAATAAGTACCAGCCAATCTGCAAACGGTAGGGGCCAGGTTCAAGCTGGCCATCCAACTGTATTAGGTGCGGATCGTCGATGATTTCAGCCTGCGCCCAATGGCTCGTTGGGTAAGTTCCTTGCAGCGGCCAGACGTCCACTTGCCCCACAATGCGATCCCGCGCATCCAGGACCTGCAAGAAAACCGTATAATCCTCATCGATCGGCCCCAGGCTCTGCCAGCGCAAGTTCACAGGCAGTTGCCCGCCTGGCTGCAATTCTATTTGCGGCAGTTCAATGTTAAGCAGAGCGATCTTATCCTCAAAATTCGTCGCCCCTTTAGGGATGGGCACGCCGCTGATCGTCACCTCGCCCAGGCTGCAAGCTGTAGTAGCCGGGGCCATCCAGCCACAAACGGCCGTCTCCCCCGCATCTTCGCTCATCAAATAATAACGGCCGCTAGGCAGATCCGTATCCACCTCCGTCGCCGTCACAAATGCAGGCGGTTCGTTACCTACTGCACCCACAGTCGTACCTCTGTAGAGGACATCACCCGCTTCTTCACCCGCTTGCAGGCTGAACTGCAAATCACGTACGTCTGTCCCATAACCGCTCAGGACAATAGGCAGCGGCTTCTGCGGCCGTATTTCAGTCGGGAATTGCACGCCGTTCAACAGGACACGGCCGTTTTGCGCGCGCAGCGGTCGCTCCAATTCCAACCCTTCGGCCGGCGGCAAGGTCACTTTGCCCACTTTCTGCCAAAGCAAATCCTCAGCGACGGCGAAGGCGGGGCCAAGGGCCACCTCCAAATCCAGCTCCTGCTCCTCGTCGCCGACTGGCCACGGCAAGAGGTGAAAATCAGGCACAATCTCCCCTGCCTGCCAGGCCACTGTTGGATACGTGTTGCCCACCGGGTGCTGCCCGCTTCTCACCGCCGGCTCGCCGACGAACCCCTCGCCAGCCCATCGCACATAGACAAACATTGGCTCGGTCATAGGATCATCTGCCCGCCAGAACAGGGTGACCCCCGTAGCCAAGGGATCCACCGCTGACTGCTTTTGCACAGAGTAACCCGCCAGATGCAGCGGTCCCACCTCCAGATCTACAAGCTCTGTCCCCTCCGGAAGCGATATCAAGGGCTCTCCGCTCACCTCAATTAAGGGTCCTACCGATCGTAAGTGGTAAACTCCTTCCAGCCCGGGAAGCAAGCGGGCCAGGTACACCGTTTGTCCGGCAGCAATGCGAGCATCCAATTCCGTGCGGTATGCTGCTTCATCCGGCAAAACCATGATCTCCAGATCAGGTCGCACGCCCTCCGCCTGCTGTAGGTAATAGAGCGGCGCAATCTTCTCGCTATCGGCCAGGAGCGCCGCCCCGACATCGAGGGGCATGGCCAGGGTACCCTCCCCCCACTGTAGCAAATCGCGATTATCTCCGCCCTGCATCTCTGGCCACGTTTGGGTCACCTGCCACAGCGAGGGCAGCAGCAACAAGACTAGAAGGATGTTTTCCAGCGGAACACGTAAGCCAGGCCAATTTCCTTTTCTCGACAACCAACCTGCGCCGCTCAAGACGGCCGTTGCCCCCGCCCCCCAGAAAAGGGCCATCACCACATGCGCCGGGATGATAAACACCGCCAGGTCAGGCACGTAATAGTTCAGGGCATAAAATATGAAGCCCAGCCACGTGACCAGCAACACTAGGGCCATCCGCCACTTGTGCCAGCCCAAATAAATAAGACCCAGCAAGATCAGGCCCAAATTTATCCAGCCCCAATTATTTAGCAGCAGGCGTCCGACCACCTCGTAACGTGTTATATCATTCAGCCATGCCGTCAGTTGCAGCGCACCTTGGAAACGACCGCCAATCACCCACTCCACAAAACGACCTAAGCCCATCGGCTCCCCATTGACCGCCTGCCAGCGCAGCGGCAAATAAAGGTAAAGCACCAGCGGTAGCAAGAAAGCTGCCAAAACCTTCAGCAACAATAACAGGTTTTCAGCCAATGACTGTTGCCGTAACTGACGACCATAAGCCAGCAAAACAGCCAGCACAGCAGGCGGGATCAAAAACAAGCTCGTCAAGTGATTCGCCAAACCCAACCCAATCACAAAGGCCAACAAAATCACCACCCGCCACCCGCCACTCGCGACTCGCCCCTTGCCACCCGACACTATCTCTACCATCAACCACAAAGCTGCCGCCACAATCAGAGCATGCAAAGCGTATACTTCGGCCTCGATCGCCTGGCTCCAGAAGACAGGCGTCAGGCCCAGGACAACAGCCGCCAGCAGCGCCGGCACAGGGCGTCCCAACAAGCGCCGGACCCCAGCATTCACCAACAGAACCGCCAGCAAGGCGAAAACGGCCGAAGCCAGGTTGGCCCGCCAGGCCACGCTGCCCAGGGGAAGCAAGGTGAACAAACGGCCCAGTAAAAGATAAAGCGGGTACCCTGTTGGATGCGCAATTCCTAGTTGGGGAATGACGACCTGGAATTCAAAGGTATCGGCGCTACCTACCGTGTCGGGCATCGTAAGCAGGTAAACTGGCAGTAGCGCGGCAATGATAAAAATCACCCCCAACCAGCGCCAGCTCCGCTCCTGAACCGTACAGCGCGCCAGCAGCACCGCCGTAAACCAAAAACTCGCCGTAAAGAGCAAGCGGCTGCCCGCAAGATCAATTACCGGATCAAGCACCGTGGGCAAGTTAAGCAACAGCGGCGTCAAAGCCCAGACCGAGAACCGTGCTTCTCTCCTCTCGCCCCGCGCCCCTCGCCACTTGCTCACCACAGCCCACCCACCAACGGCCGTCAGCAAAGCCAGCAACAATACCGGCAGCGGTCTAGCCAACCATAGCAGCCGCGGAAAGGCAGCCTCATACAGCAGACGAGTGAGGGCCAGTGCAGCCAGAAAGAACAGCAAGAACGCAAACATTTGTGCCGCATAACGGCCGAAACGGAAGTCCCCAACCTTCACCATAAGTCATTATTGTACCCCCACCGCTTAAGAAACAAGGAATCAACATGAGCCAGCACTCACTAACAATAAATGGTAAGGTGCATTGATCCGCACGAACCTTTCAGCGTTCATCTGCGTCCGATTCTGGCGAAATGGGGTAAAGCTTATTACAATCCTGCTCAATGGAAGAGAATCATGACCCAGTAACAAGCAATAATCCATCGATGGCCGAGAATACCTGGCAATTTGAAACAGCGACTGTGCATGCCGGTTTGCACCCGGACCCTGCAACGGGCGCGATCATGACGCCTATCTACCAAACTTCAACCTTTGTCCTGCCAGACATTGGAGAGAGCAAAGGGTTTGATTACTCGCGCGGGGACAATCCCACCCGCTCCGCACTGCAAGAGGCGCTAGCCACCCTGGAAGGGGGCAACTATGCTCTCTCCTTCGCCTCCGGCATGGCCGCTACAGACACGCTGTTGCGCCTCGTCAAACCCGGGGATCATGTCGTGGCCGGCAATGTGCTCTACGGCGGCACTTATCGCTTATTTCAACAAATCTTGACCAGCTATGGGTTGGAGTTCAGCTTTGTGGACACAACCGACCCGCAGGCTATCGAACAGGCGATGCGACCGCAGACGAAGCTGGTTTGGTTGGAAACGCCCAGCAACCCCCTGTTGAAAGTGAGCGACATTCGCCGCGCGGCCAAAATCGCTCACAGCTTTGATGCCTGGTTGGCTGTGGACAACACATTTGCCTCGCCCGCCCTGCAACGGCCGTTAGCCCTTGGCGCCGATTTTGTAGTGCACAGCACGACTAAATATATCGGCGGACACTCCGACATCATAGGTGGGGCCATTATTCTCGACGAAGAAGCGGCCTATGAACAGCTTAAACTTTTACAAAAGGCCGTCGGCGCTGTCCCTGGTCCTATGGATTGTTATCTGACCCTGCGCGGCCTCCGGACCCTGGCCTTGCGCATGAAGGCCCATTGTCAGAACGCTCTGCAAGTGGCTCAATACCTGGCCGATCACCCTGCTGTCGCTCAGGTCACGTATCCAGGATTGGATAGCCACCCGCAACATAAAATTGCGCGACGCCAGATGTCCGCACCGGGAGGTATGGTTTCGCTGACTCTCCATGGAGCTGAACAAGCGGCCCGTACCGTGGCCACCAAAACCAAACTGTTTACCCTGGCCGTTTCCTTGGGTGGGGTAGAATCATTGATCGAACTACCCGCCTCGCTGACTCACGCCACGATGGTCGATACGCCCCTCGCTATCGATCCTGGCCTGATTCGTCTATCCGTAGGCATCGAGAACGTCGACGATCTCATCGCTGATTTAAGGCAGGCTCTGGCTGCGCTAAACTGATTGAAAATGCGAATTCTCAAAGCTATCTTCATCCTATTTAGAGATGCCGGCATCGCCTGGGGCCAAGACAAGGCCTCCCTCTACGCAGCTGCCATCGCTTACTATATGGTTTTCTCTATTGCGCCTTTGTTGGTACTCTCCATTGCTATCGCCGGTCGTGTCTTTGGCCAGGTAGCTGTTGAAGGTGAAGTAGTAGCCCAGGTGGAACAGTTCGTCGGACCCGAAGCGGCTATTCTCTTGCAAAGTCTGCTACAAAATGCCATCAGCGGCTCCTCAAGTTATACGCTTATCAGTGTGGCCATTCTTCTTTGGGCGGCTTCTGGTGTGTTTAACCATCTGAAGCGAGCGCTGGATATCATCTACGGTGTCATACCCAAACAATTGCCAGGGTTAAAAGGCGCGTTGCATGTCATCCGCACCCGTTTCTTGACATTTGCCATGGTGCTCTTCATGGGCGTGCTCCTGCTGGCCGCGTTAGCCATCAACGCTGTTGCCGCAACCTTGGGCAATTTTCTAACGGAATACTTCCCTGATCTGATAGATATCAACACCTACGTCACTAGGTTCATCGCGCCCTTCATTATGTTTTTGCTTTTTAGCACGCTATTTAAAATGCTGCCTGAAGCTAGAGTCGCCTGGCGCGATGTCTGGCTTGGTTCGCTTGTCACAACCTTGCTTTTTATGTTGGGCATATACATCATCGGCATATATCTTAGTATGACCAATGTCGGTTCGGTCTATGGCGCGGCCGGATCTCTGATCGTGGTTTTAGTCTGGATTTACTATTCAACTCAGATCTTGATGTTTGGCGCCGAGTTCACCAAGATCTATGCTAACCGCTACGGCCGTCGTATTGTGCCCCGCCGTAGCGCCACTTCGCTGGCCGAACATTACAACAGCATAGCCACCAACCAACTTCCTGAAACTGAACCGGAACCGGAAGCGCGCGAGCGCATCTATTTCGGCACGCCAATCCAAGAACCGCCAGAGGCTCCTGCACCGGAGCAGCAAACGCGCAAACAGATCGCGGCCGGATTGCTGGGTTTGGCATTGGGACTTTTCCTGTCCTTCATAGGGCAATTTCTGCGGGACGACTAAAAACAGTAACTGCCTTACCTGGGTCGCTCTTTGACCGTGACCGGCCAGAACTATTTTTGGAGTATTTCTTTGGCAATTCACGCTCGAACCATGATACGATACCGCATCGCACGTCTTGTTCTCAGATTTTTTCAGGTTGTATTGACGGATCTAAAAGTACGCGGGCGCGAGAATATACCGCCGTCAGGCCCCTATATCATTACCGTCAACCATATGAGCACGACCGATACACCGCTGATACTGGTTGCCTTTCCTCCCTTGCCGTGGCGCTTCTTCGCCGGCGAAAAGTGGCAGGATCACTGGCTCTGGGGGCCGCTCATGGGTTGGCTGGGAGCCATCTATATCAACCGGGGTCAGGTCGACCGGCGTGCCCTACGCGAAGCCTTTAAAGCTATCGAAGAAGGGGCTGTCTTTGGAACCGCTCCGGAGGGGGCCCGCAGCAAAGTTGGCGTGATGCAGCCGGGGAAAGATGGTGCGGCCTACCTGGCCAGCCGGGCCAAGGTGCCCATCTTGCCCGTGGGTATCGCCAACACAGACACCCTCTT
>JAACFF010000019.1 GCA_009937635.1 Chloroflexota bacterium | reverse complement strand
AGTAGTGAATATAATGAACAATTGGAAAGCGCCTCAACGGCCCAATACATATGCCGAACAAGCATTGATCACAGCCATCCTGGATGGCACGTTTCCGCCTGGCTCAAGATTACCCGGTGAGCGAAATTTAGCAGCCGAACTGGGTGTAACACGCCCTACTCTGCGTGAAGCCCTCCAACGATTGGCGCGTGATGGTTGGGTAACCGTTCACCAGGGCAAGGCGACAGTTGTCAATGACTTCTGGGAGGAAGGGGGGCTAAATGTGTTAAGCGCGCTTGTGCATCATGGAGATCATTTACCCCCCAACTTCGTGACACAGCTCTTGGAAGTGCGCTTAAACCTGGCCCCAGCCTATACAAAGGCTGCCGTCCAGCGCGCTCCTGCCAAAGTATGCTCCCTCTTGCTGAAATTCGAGAGTCTGGATGATACGCCGGACAGCTTTGCTGCGTTCGATTGGCAATTGCACCGTCACCTGACCGTTGCTTCTGGTAATCATATTTACACCTTGATACTGAATGGATTCAGTGATTTTTATGAGCAACTCGCTCGCCTTTATTTTACCTCCAGCGCAGCGCGTGACGCTTCTCGTCTCTTTTATGCCTCGCTAGCCCAAGCTGCGACAAATCGGGATGCTGATCTGGCCGAGCAGGTGAGCAGAATTGCAATGCAGGAAAGTATCGAATCATGGCATCAGGTGAGCCCCTGGCAAAGATAAAATGTGGCACCCCTGTACCAGGATAGCTGGGATAGAATCGGTAGGCTAAGTTGACAGATAGGAACTGAAATCATGCGTAGATGGAACGGTTGGGGAGACAATACTGTTGAATACCCGCTGCCCTCAAATGGCCCTGAATTCCTCCAGAAACGCGTCGGCGTAGGCGCACCACCGCAGGATGTGAGCCTGGAAGCCGTATTGGCATCTGTTCCCAACTCGCGGCTGGCATCGCACCCTCTCGTAAACGTTGATCCCAAGCTGCGCCTTTGTCATGCAAAGGGGCAAAGCTTGCCCGATTGGATTGCGCTACGCAGTGGAAGAATATCTGCTTTTCCTGATGGTGTAGCGCACCCATCGTCCTCTACGCAAGTACTAGATTTGGTTCATTTTGCTGAACAGAATGATAGCGTTGTCATACCCTATGGGGGTGGGACCAGCGTCGTAGGCCATATCAATCCTGTTACTGCTGAGAAACCGGTCCTGACCATTAATCTACGTCGTCTAAACCAGTTAAGTAAATTCGACGAAATCAGTCAATTGGCAACATTTGGAGCTGGAATATCCGGTCCTGAATTGGAAGCGCAATTACGCGCTCTTGGCTTCACATTAGGCCATTTTCCGCAATCTTTTGAATTATCTACGTTAGGGGGTTGGATCGCCACACGGTCCAGCGGGCAACAATCACTGGGCTACGGCCGTATTGAAGATCTATTCAAAGGCGGGACTTTGATTTCACCAGCGGGCACACTAGAACTCTTGCCCCACCCTGCTTCGGCTGCCGGTCCCGATCTACGTCAGATGATACTGGGCTCTGAGGGCCGCCTGGGCATCGTGACTGAAGCTACCGTCCGCGTATCGCGACTGCCGGAACGCGAGGAATTTCATGCTATTTTCTTTCCGAATTTCGATCGCGGGCAAACGGCCGTCCGCCAGATAGTTCAAGCCAGATTGTCACTATCAATGCTCAGACTGAGTACGGCTGTGGAAACCAATACAACCCTGGCCCTTGCCGGGCATGAGCGGCTCATTGCTATGCTCGAACAATTGTTGGTTCTGCGTGGTGTCAACGATCAGAAATGCATGCTCCTAATCGGCTTTACCGGTTGCGAAGATCTTGTCAAAGCCACACGCAAAGAGGCATTCTCGATTGCCCGCCAACACAAAGGCGTCCATGTGGGCCGCCAATTCGGAAAACAATGGCACAAAGGACGCTTCCTTACCCCCTATCTCAGAAACACATTGTGGGAGCAAGGATATGCCCTAGATACCTTGGAAACCGCCGTGCCCTGGAGCGACGTAGATGACACAATACAGGCCATTGAGCATGCGTTGCAATCCACCCTTGACCCATCCGAGGGGCGCGTGCATGTGTTCACACATCTTTCCCACATGTATCCTGAGGGCGCTAGCATATATACAACTTACTTGTTCCGGCTAGCACAGGATCCTGACCAGACATTGCAGCACTGGCACTCCTTCAAGACAGCTGCCAGCCAGGCTATTGTGAACCAAAAGGGCACAATAAGTCACCAACATGGAGTGGGCGTAGACCACGCACACTATTTAGAAGCCGAAAAAGGATCGTTAGGCACCACGGTTCTACGCGATGTGCTGGGCCGCTTCGACCCGAAGGGCATCATGAATCCAGGCAAACTACTCGCATAGAGCGCACCCAAGTCACCCGCGTTTTGTTTTAGGCGTTGATGTTCTGATGAATAGAGAGAATAGCAGATAGCAAAAATGTGGTACAGGAAATGGCGTGACCAGATTTGGTCCCAAGTTGTCCAAGAATGGGACATCATTGTAATCGGCGGCGGAATCACAGGAGCTGGCATCCTACGTGAGGCCACGAAACTCGGCCTGCGTGTTCTCTTGGTTGAGCAGCGAGATTTCGCCTGGGGTACATCCAGCCGTTCCTCCAAACTGGTTCATGGCGGATTGCGTTATCTGAAGGAAGGAAACATAATGCTTACCAGAGCTTCTGTTCAGGAACGCGAACAGTTGCTACGAGACGGGCCTGGGCTCATTGAACCGTTAGATTTTCTCCTCGCAACTTATGATGGGGATAGTCCAGGTCGATTAACTTATGGTGCAGGACTAACCATCTACGATTTATTAGCTCTCCGCTGGAGCCATCGCTACTACAGCACACAAGATTTTCGCCTTATGGCTGGCAATCTCTCCTACGAGGGCTTGGAAGGCGGCTATCGTTACGGAGATGCGCAAACCGATGATGCCCGGCTCGTACTGCGTATCATCCGTGAAGCGGTCGCAGGGGGTGGCACGGCACTTAACTACGTTAAGGCAGAACAACTCGTACGGAACAAGTCCGGGCAGGTAACCGGTGTTCAACTGCGCAACCTGGAGAATAATAAAGTCGCGAATGTTCTTGCCCCGGTAATAATCAATGCCACAGGCGCATGGGCAGATCGCCTGCGCCACCAGCTTGATGCAACGGCGAGGATACGGCCTTTACGCGGCAGTCATCTCATCTTTCCAGATTGGCGCCTGCCGGTGGCACAAGCCGTTAGCTTTTTACACCCCATCGACGGTCGTCCTGTCTTTCTTTTTCCTTGGGAAGGGGTCACCCTGGTTGGCACAACCGATGTAGATTACAACGCTTCTCTTGAAGAAGAACCGGGAATCACCGCAGAAGAAGTCGCATATCTAATGGCCGCTGTGGAAGCACGCTATCCCATGCTGGGCATATCCCTTGACGACATTATCGCTTCATTTGCAGGTGTACGACCGGTAATCGGCAGCGGCAAAGAGAATCCATCAGAGGAATCACGCGACCACGTTATTTGGCAAGAGGATGGACTGATCACGGTAACCGGTGGGAAGTTAACCACCTTTCGCCTTGTAGCCTTTGATGTGTTGGACAAGGTCCGCCACCTCCTGCCTGACCTCCCAGATATCGACAAAGAATTGCCAATCCTCGACCAAATTGATAAGGGACTACCGGATCACACGGCTCTCGATGAAACCACGCAGCGCCGGCTTCTCGGTCGTTATGGAGTCGATGCATACGCTCTAGTGGAAACAGCCCAAGATGGTGAGCTGGAACCAATTTCTGGAACCCCGATCCTATGGGCTGAGTTACGCTGGGCAGCCCGCGCAGAGGGTGTGGTTCATCTGGATGACCTCCTGCTGCGCCGCGTTCGCTTGGGCTTGATGATCCATCAAGGAGGCAAATCACTCCTATCACATATTCGTTCTATTTGCCAACCTGAACTCGCCTGGGATGATTCGCGTTGGCGCAAGGAAGAGTCAGCATATTTGTCACTTTGGCAACGTTGCTACGCCTTGCCACCTAGAAGTACAATTCCTGACTGGCTCCTGCAGTTGGAAAGAGCGAAGGAGAAACAAGAAACGGCCGTTACACATCACCGATCACGAAAAAGGTTGCGGCACTTGGCTTTGACCGCACTTCTGACAACTTTTATCATATCGTTTGCTATATTTTTCACTCGCAGGAGACTTGGGTCTATCCATTCTGAAGAAGAACCATTGCTCGCCAAAGATCTTGCCGCTACTGTTTCTGGGTGAGAAACGGCTGGAGACCCAATTATTGATGCTGTCAACATTCGCTCACGGCGCTCGAGGGTGATTATTAAACTTGAAGAGAACCAGCACCTACCGGCGTTTTATTTTTCCTTTTCTGTCACGAATCGATGCTGAAGAGGCGCACCAACGTGTACTATCATCGCTTGTGTTTGCCCAGCGCCGATCTTTAGGTCGCGCTATCTTGCGTCTACTTGCAGGTAAAATTCCTGCAACGGCAGTTCATCTTTTCGGGCTGAACTTCCCAAATATACTAGGGGTGGCTGCTGGGTTTGATAAGGACGTGCATATGGCACCTGGCTTGGCTATGCTCGGATTTGGTCACATAGAAGTTGGGACAATCACCCCTAGGCCACAGGCGGGCAATCCAAAACCACGCATCTACCGCCTGCCCAAGGATGAAGCACTCATCAATCGCATGGGATTTCCCAACGACGGTGTAAAAGCTGTGGTTTCACGGCTTCGCGCCATGAACCAGGTTGAGCGCCCTTATGTGCTTGGCGTAAGCTTAGGCAAACAAAAAAACACGGCTCTTGAAAATGCCGCTGCTGATTATGCTTCCATCCTGGAAGAGGTTTTCCCCTACGCTGATTATTTGGCCATCAATGTCAGCTCGCCCAATACACCGGAGCTGCGCAAACTACAAGGCAGCAACTATTTAGGGCAGTTACTAGACAGCTTAATGGCTGTAAATCGTGTGCTCTCCACAAAGCATGGTCAAGCCAAACGGCCGTTACTGATTAAGATCTCACCAGACTTGTCCTGGCCAGAAGTAGACGACATAGTACAAACTGCCATTGACAAACACGTAGATGGTGTGATTGCCGCGAACACAACGATCGAACGCAATGGCCTGAAGGATGCCAATCAGGCCCAGGCGGGTGGCCTGAGCGGTCCACCACTGGCTCTGCGCAGTACGCAGATAATCAGGCATATTTCAAAGCAGACCAATGGTCGTCTTCCTATCATCGGTGTTGGAGGTATACGTACAGCAGCAGATGTCCAGGCCAAAGTAGATGCAGGAGCCTCACTCGTTCAACTGTACACTGCACTTGTGTATGAAGGCCCGCGATTGCCCGGGCGCATCCTACGCGAACTAAGCAATAATGGCAACGTCGTCAATCGCCAAACCTAAGATATAATTCCACTTATGATCAAGAGACTGGAAGCGATTGTTTACGGTACAGTGCAAGGGGTCTTTTTTCGCCAATATACCCTCCGCGAAGCAAGGCGACTTGACCTTAAAGGCTGGGTCGCCAACCTGAATGATGGAACCGTAAGAGTCGTTGCCGAAGGTCAGGAAAAGAGTTTGCAAGAAATGGCCCGTTTTCTTCTGCGTGGATCGCCTGAGGCCAAAGTTGTTCACCTTAAAGCCGATTGGCTTGAAGCTACAAATGAGTTTACTGTGTTCAGCGTTCGCTACTTATGAATAACGACAATCAGTCTCTTGGCAGGCAACGCTTAGCCTGGGCTATTCTCATTGCCAGTTTTTTCGTTTGTGTTGTTATCAGCATTGCCATCCCCGTTACGGTCAATGCCTACATCCAAAGTGCCAAGCAAGATCTGTTTATGTCGCTCCAGGCTAACCAAGGGACGGTGGGCATTGACGATGAAACCGGCATGAGGCGGGCAGTAATTGCTGGAGATTCTGCTGAAACAGTGGATCCTAACGCAAGCATTCTGACTGATGCTACAGCCACGGCGATCATGTTTGTAGCTACACCGGAAGAAGAGGAATTGCTGGCCCGGCTAAACATAGCCAGTAACACAACCGTGCGACTTAATCAGGCTACGTCCCCCCGTTTCAGTTGGAGTGATGCTGAACATGATTTGATCATCGAACTTGAAAGCGGTCGCATTCGTCTATCATTGTTGGAATCCGAAACACGGCCCACCGCGTTGATACTCATAACGCCTCAGGGAGAAATCGCAGTTCGCGAACCCGGCCAATACTCTGTCGAAGTAACCAATGAAGCAACACAGGTAGCTGTTCAACAAGGAACAGCCGGTATCTCGGCTAATGAAAGCATGCTTATTCTTTCCTCTCTCGAACGCGCCGAAATACCGACGGGATCTGCTCCGCAAGGTCCGCTGGATCCTGAACGCAGCCTGATTCAAAACGGAGATTTCAGGCAGGGATTCGACCACTGGTCAGAATACACATGGAAAGTGGAACTAGCGGACCAGCCCTCTGGCAAAACCGAAATCGTTGATGTAGATGGCGAATCAGTCCTTTCCTTTGAACGCGTGGGAATTGGCCATGCTGACGCTCGCGTCTTGCAATCGATCAATCAAAATATCAGCGATTATGACTCACTGCGTCTACAATTAACGCTTCGCGTTCGGGAGCAGAGCCTGGGGGTTTGTGGCGTTCAAGGTAGCGAGTGCCCACTTTTCATTCGTATCGATTATGTCGATGAGAACGGGGTCAATCAGATCTGGCAACACGGTTTTTACGCTGCTGGCGAAGTGGACGATAATACGACCCCAGGAGCCTGTGTCTCATGCGCCGTTATCCAGGGCAATCACGAACGTATACCGCAGGGTCAGGATTTCTTCTATCAGGTTGATCTGCGCGACGAATTGGCCCGACAAGGGGCGTTGCCGCCGCAACTAATAGAAAGTGTATCTCTGATTGCTTCAGGACATAGCTTTGCCACGCAAGTAATAGATGTGGCATTCGTGGTTGAATAGGGCAAATTTCTTAGGGAATTAGGAACGTCTCCTCACCACAACCATTGCCCTTCATTATGTGCTGCCGAGGATCGCGAGCTTGTTTATTCGTCGAAACCCAGACGACGTTCCTTCAATGATACGTAACGCTGGCGGCCAATAACAATATGATCTAGAACGTTAACGTCGAGTAGTTTTCCTGCTTTGACCAGTTGCCGGGTTACATTGATATCCTCTGGCGAAGGAGAAGGATCTCCAGAGGGGTGGTTGTGAGCCACGATCAATGCCGCTGCATTTGCGCGCACTGCTGCTCTAAACAACTCCCCGACTCGAATAACCGATGTATTGAGGCTCCCTTGGTAAATCGTTGGCGTACCCAGCACCTCATTTCGCGTGTTAAGTAAAATGACACGTAGATGCTCCTGCTCTAAGAACATCATCTCCGACATAAGCAGATTGGCTGCGTCCGCAGGCGACGTAACGTGGGGGCGCTCTTCCGGTGCTGAAGCAACCATACGCCTGCCCAATTCCAGGGCCGCCTTAATCTGAACCGCTTTGGCATCCCCTATGCCGCTTATCCCAGCAAGTTCAGTTATTGTTGCACGGCTAAGCCCTGGAAGACCATCGAATTCTACCAGCAGCCGTTCAGCAAGCCGTAATGCGCTGACGCCGCGCGTACCGACCCGCAATATTACAGCCAGCAGTTCGGCTGTCGTAAGTGCCGCGGGTCCCACACGTTTCAATCGCTCCCGAGGGCGATCTTCCTGCGCCAAATCACGTATCATCAACATATATTCGACGGGAACTTCTTGCGTCATAATCTTAACCTAAAATGTCTTACCCAGATCCTTGCCTCAAGCAGCCAATAAGTATGAACACATCCGCTCATAAAGAACTGAGAATCGACTATGAAAACTGACTGTTCGACAATCGATAAGTAGTCTATTCAAGATACCGCTGCAGATTTGATCAACAACACAACTTCATCCCATTCCTCAGAAGTGAGATGCAAAGTTATCCCACCCAATTCAACATGGAACAACAAACCTTCTTCTTCATCTTCACTGCGCCACACCCCAAAATTATCCGTTTGGGTAATTATTTCTGGCTCAAAGCTTGGCATAGACATAAAAGTTTTATCCTTCTATTTGAGTGATCATCTTAGCGATTGATGCTAATTGTAATTGTATGCCTGCTCGTTAATTCCAGCCAACTGTCACTTCAACACGGATTATAATGATGAACCTGCTATAATTAGCCCCAGGAGAAACACGAATGATAGGCCCTTTGCCACTTCGAAGCGTTACGCCCGCCATAGATACTTATGTAAGACTGGCCCAATATCCGATTTTGGCTGATCGCATTCGCATGCGCATGCGCGAGGAACTGATCCGGCGCGGCGTTGTTAGCCAAGAAGAATTTGATCAACAGGTAACAGCCAGGGCTATCGAGTCACAAAAACGTGAGGGACTGTACGATCCTTTCAGCCAGGAGGAAGCAAACATCTGGCACAAGCGCAAGGATCGCATTCGTGACTTTCTCACTGACGCTTACTTCGCCTTCAACCTAGGGCATACGCTCTTGGATCAAATCATAGCCGAGGTTCTCAGCGACCAGCCAGCGCCAACGGATTCTGTGGAGCTGACATTTAATCCTGAGATTGCGCCTTGGGAGCTTCTTTTTCGCCAAGGGGAATTATACGAGCAGATGCCGGAGGGCGAGCAAGAAGAGGTGGAACATCATTTGCAGGAGATCAAAGTTGTTCTGATAAAAAGAATGATCAGCGATCAACTACCTTACATTGGAGTTGCAAAAAAGATGTTCACTATCGACGATCTACGAAGAATCTACCGAAGGCGCATTGGAGCTGGAAAAATTGGAGGCAAGTCTGCTGGGCTGTTGCTAGCGTGGAAGATATTGAAATTAACGGATTCCAAAATGGGTCAAGATCTTGGCGCCAATGTAGAAATTCCTGATTCATATTTTATAGGTACTGAAGTCATATATGAATTTAGACTCGAAAACGGGCTAGATCATTTTATGAATCAAAAATACCGTCCGACAGAGGAAATTCGCAAGGAATACCCTCGCATTGTAGACGCACACTTGCGAGGGAAGTTTCCACAGGAGGTGATAGAAGGACTACGCAAAGTTTTGGCCAGGGTCGATAATGACCCGTTGATTGTGCGCTCATCTAGTCTTCTGGAAGACAATTTCGGTTATGCCTTCGCTGGAAAGTACAACAGCTACTACTGCCCCAACCAGGGCAACGAAGAAGAGAATCTGCATGACTTGCTTGAAGCAATTAAGCGAGTATTTGCCAGCTCTCTTAATCCCGATGCCCTACTTTACCGAAAAAAACAGGGGCTGATTGACTACGATGAACGAATGGCAATCCTAATCCAACGTCTACAGGGCAAACCATATGGGCGCTATTTCTTCCCTTCACTGGCTGGCGTCGCATTCAGCCAGAATCAGTTTCGATGGAATGCCAAAATACGACGCAGTGATGGGTTCTTGCGTATGGTCTGGGGCTTTGGGACACGAGCTGTTGATCGTGTGTCCAATGATTATCCACGTTTGATCGCCCTCAGCCATCCCCAATTACGTCCTGAGATGACCGCTGAGGCCATTCGCCAGTATTCACAATGGTATGTTGATGTTGTCGATTTGAAAGACAACAGTTTCAAAACCCTGCCAATCCGCGAGGTATTGCATACTGATTTCCCTGATCTGCGCTACATCGCTTCCATCAACAAGGGAGACTACCTCCAGGACATTCTCTCCACGGGTTCATTCCTGACTGATGAGCAATTTATTCTAACCTTCAATTACCTTACACGGGACAAGAAATTTGTTGGGCTTATGCGTTCCGCGCTGCGGCGTCTTGAAGAAGGCTATGGCCTGCCTGTAGATGTTGAGTTTACCGTTGAAATTATCCCCAGCTATCCATACCCTGATTACAAGCTCTATGTGTTGCAATGCCGGCCGCTTAGCCAGCGTAAAGACGACAACGGTGTCACGATTCCCCGTAATATAGCGCAGAAAGACATTCTTTTCATGACTCATGAACTTATTCCTGACGGCCGAGCTGAAGGCATACGCTATGTCGTTTTTGTGGATCCCGAAGCGTATAGAAAAACAAACTTGCGTACTAAGCATCGACTGGGCCGTGCGGTGAGCCAACTCAACCGGGCGTTGGGAAGTACATCATATATTCTTATGGGACCGGGAAGGTGGGGAAGTGTAAATATAGAGCTAGGCGTACAGGTCACCTATGCTGATATCCATAACACAAAGGTTTTAGTAGAGATTGCGGTGGCTCATAACGGGCAGATGCCTGAGCTTTCATATGGTACACATTTCTTCCAGGATCTTGTCGAAGCCGGCATCCACTCATTACCGCTTCACCTGGGTCAAGACAACAGCCACTTCAACTGGGCCTTTTTTCGGGAGTCGCCAAATCAATTAGGCCAGTTGTTGCCAGACGATGCAGATCTAGATCCTTATTTGCGCGTTATCGACACTTCTGCAATTTCTGGAAATTATCGCTTGAATATTCTGATGGATGGTCATCATGACATCGCCATCGGATATCTCGAAGAGAGGGATTGGCAAGACGCAGAAACGGGTCGCTCTTCCTTATCAACATTTTAGGAGGAAATTATGGTCACTTCTCCTTTGCGCAGCATCACTCCAGTCATCGATATTTACATCAAATTGGCTCAGTATCCTATCTTGGCCGATGAGATTCGCGTGCACATGCGTGAAGAACTATTCAAGCGTGGCGTTGTCACGCAGGCCGAATTTGAACGTGATGTAAAAGAGCTGGCCGTTGAGTCTCAGCGGCGTGAAGGTTTATTAGAACCCGATACGCAGGAAGAAGCCAATATATGGGCTATGCGTAAAGAGCGTATTCGCGACTTTCATACAGATGCTTACTTCGCCAACAATCTAGGCATCGCCTTGCTTGAACAGTTAATTAGTGAAGTATTGCGTAGCCAATCAAATGAACCAAGCACCATCGATCTGACGTTTAATCCTGAAATAGCCCCTTGGGAATTACTCTTTCGTCAGGGAGAGATGTATGAACGTAAGCCAGAACCGGAGCGAAAGCAATTTAAACACCATTTGGAGGAGATAAAGGTCGTGTTGATCAAACGTATGATCAGCGATCAACTAAAGTTTATCGGTGTGGCAAAGAAGATCCTCACGATCGCCGATCTAAGACGCGTATACCGGCGGCGCATTGGTGGCGGCAAAATCGGAGGCAAAGCGGCCGGCATCGTTTTGGCCTGGAAAATCCTACAACAACAAGATCCCGATTTCGGACCAGATCTTTCCCAACGAATTGAAATTCCCGATTCTTATTTCATTGGTTCCGAAGTGATTTACGAGTTCAGCGTTCTAAACCGTTTTGATCATTACATGAATCAGAAATATCTTCCGGCAAAAAAGATTCAGAAGGCATATCCCAAGATCGTCAAAGCCTACCTGCGCGGCAAACTGCCTGAGAATGTTGTGGACAGACTACGCGAAATCCTTGTGAAATTCGAAAAGACTCCTTTGATTGTCCGCTCCTCAAGTCTTTTGGAGGACAACTTTGGATACTCCTTCGCAGGTAAATATACGTCAGTGTTCTGCCCCAACCAGGGTGACGAGAAAGAAAATTTGCATAGCTTACTGGACGCAATACGTCGGGTCTACGCAAGCTTGCTCAGTCCAGATGCGCTGTTATATCGGAAGAAGAATAACCTTATAGACTACGATGAACGGATGTGTGTAATCATTCAGCCTGTACAAGGCCAGAGATACGGCCGTTATTTCTTGCCCACCGTCGCTGGGGTAGCCTTCAGTACCAACCCCTTCCGTTGGAGCCCCAAAATACGCAGGGAAGAAGGCTTCCTGCGCATGGTGTGGGGTTTAGGTACGCGTGCAGTTAATCGAGTAGCCAATGACTATCCCCGATTAGTCGCCCTAAGCCATCCTCAACTCCAGCCGGATACGTCAGTTCGTGCGCTTCGCCAATACTCACAGATGTTGGTAGATGTGCTTGACCTGCAAGAGAACTGCTTTAAGACGCTTCCCGTCGACGAGGTTCTCGGGCCTGACTATCCCGATATCTCGGTGATCGCCTCTATCGATCAAGATGATTACCTGCAAGACATATTCGCGGCCGGATTGCTGTCAGAATCCGATGATTTTGTCCTGACATTCAATACACTCACCAAGGATGAAAGATTTGTAAAACTCATGCGCACCGCCTTAATTCGTCTTCAGCATGCATATGGTCTTCCCGTAGACGTTGAATTTGCAGTTGAAGTACTAAGGGGAACCGCTTTCCCTGATTATCGCTTACATATTCTACAATGTCGCCCACTCAGCCAACGGGTCGATGATTTTGATGTCACCATCCCTGACAACATTCCAGTTCAAGACCAGCTATTCACATCAAGCTGGCTTGTGCCCGACGGCACAGTCAAAAACGTTCGCTATGTTGTATTTATAGATCCGCTGAAATATCGTGAGATCCCGGACCTGGTTACAAAAAGAGAACTTGGTCGCGCAATTAGCCGTCTAAACCAGATCCTTGCAGAAGAGCGCTTTATTCTATTGGGGCCCGGGCGGTGGGGCAGTGTCAACATTGACCTTGGCGTTCACGTCACGTATGGTGACATTTATAACACCAAGGCACTCGTGGAGATTGGAATTGTTCAAGATCACGGCCGCCCGGAACTTTCACACGGCACGCATTTTTTCCACGACCTAGTGGAAACGGAAATCTGCGCATTGTCAATATGGCCCGATGACGAACACGGCCATTTCAATTGGGAATACTTTCGTGAAACGCAATCTTGCGTAGCTGATCTGTCGCCCGAAGATGCCCATCTGGAGCCTTATCTGCGCGTGATCGACATTCCGGCTGATGCGCCCGCTCGCTTCCTCCATCTATTTATGGATGGCCAACGTGAAAAGGCAGTCGGATACATAGGCGAGACTCTAATATAAGTTCGCCTAAATGTCATTCCTCAGGCTTATGTAACTTATGCTTTTCATAGAAATATTCGTATTTGGCTTTGCGCTATGGCTCGGCGCCTACTTGATCAATCGCAACCCAGCTGATTTGCGCTTGGACCTTGCCGGCATAGGCCTTATAGCTTATGCCTTAGCGCTGGCACTAGATATTCTGGCAATGCACACCAATATCCAAGAGATAGCCTCCGTCCTATTACGCTGGCAAAGACCATTGCTAATATTGCCTGCCATCTGTTGGCTTCTGCTGTTACTGCACCTGACGCGTGGCGACGAATCATGGTATTCACGTCTTCAAAACCACAAGAATCCCCTTGTCGTTGTTATGACCGCGACCATTTTCTTTGGATTAGGAATTGGCTTACTCCTCTTTCCACTAAATTGGTTACCGCGAAGCTTGCTCCTCGTAGGCATCGGATTTGACCTGCTCTTGCTCGGAGCCGCAGTGGCCTTCCTCGACGCCTCCGATGAAGGCGAATCTTTATCACGCCATTTTGCCAAGTCATTTGGCTACGCCTTGCTTGTCTCTTTAATCTTCGGCGGCCAGATCACCATTGCCATGGCTCTCAGCACCGGAGTGACGTTTTCCATGTTAACCTTGCTGATCAGCATCGTGACTGCAGCCATACTTTTTCAAACCTTTTCTGGATCGATCCAGAATATGCTCGATAAGCTGCTATTGGGCCAATCCACACAGGTCTACCAAACCCAAGCAACGCTTCGCGAAGCGGCTACCGCTGCCCCTCGTCAGAACGAAACCCTTAACCTTGCCAACCTCGATGATCCAGGATTCATGCGCCTTACGCGTCGTGCCTTGAGTCACATGGTCAATTTGCCACGTTTGTCATCCAGCCCACTTACCCGGCTTCCTATTGTCGAGAAGCGGTTACATGAAGATGGCGGTGCACGCGACACACTTGAACGTGCCACAGAACTCAGAGCTGTGCTTTCAGCGAGTATCGACCGTCTAAGGCCTGAGAAAGATGCCCCTCCTGGCACGACTGATCAATGGCGACACTATAATGCACTTTATTATCCCTATGTGGTGGGCTTAAAGCCATATAGTCGCCGAACACAATACAAAGAACTAGACGAATCCTCGGAAGAGATTCTTGATTGGTTTCGCACTCAGGTTCCACAACGTACACTTTACAATTGGCAAAACGAAGCTGCACGTCTCATAGCCCAAGATCTCCGCGAACAATCGTGGCCCACCGCTAATAAATAGAATACCGGCGCAGATTCTTCTCGATCTGGCACTGTCTGGCACTGATTTTCATAGACCTGGCGCCAATTCTTGGCCTATGCTAAAGGAAATTACATCATGGAGGTGTCAACACATGAACAAGCTACAAACAGTAACAAAGAGCAATCAGGAATCGAATCTACTCAGAAACGCCTTGCGTGGAAACGCGCTGTTCTCGACAATTAGCGGACTGATAGCGCTGCTGGCCGCGCAATCGGTAGCAACATTTACAGGAATTGAGGCTCCTGTATTTTTCGTCGTTTTAGGGATCGTCCTGATTCTGTATGCTGCAGATCTTTGGTGGATCGCAACACGCGAAACGATCGATAGGCGCTTTGCCTGGGCAGCAATTGTACTGGACATCCTTTGGGTAGCAGGAAGTATCGTAATCTTGCTGTCCGGATGGATATCGCTCACTGCGACCGGAGGCTGGGCAATTGCCCTATTGGCCGAATTAGTAGCCATATTCGCAATTTTGCAATACATCGGCTTGCGTAGATTATAATAACAACAAGATCGCATTCGAGTGCCTGGCGATTGTCATGCCGTCCGGCACTCGTTATGCTATCTTGTGATTTCCTCATCAGAACTTGCAATCATTTCAGCCAATAGCAGCCGCTCATCTGCTTCGCTTGTCACCAGGCCATCAAGCCGCGCCGCCAGCAGACGATCAAGATAGATAGCAAATGCCGGGCCAGGACTAAGCCCCAACTCTTGCAAATCATCTCCGGTCAAGGTTGCCTTTACAAATCGCCATTCGCCGAAATACCTATCCAACTGCGCGCCCAAGGGTTCATTGCCAGCAACAATACGTGCGGCCAAGAGCACGCGATCGCGATAAGGCCGGCATAATCTTGCGAATTGACTTGGCGTTGCATTATCCGGCAGACTAAACAATGCCGGCACTAAATTGCCCACTGCCAGAACATCTTCACAAGTTGATTTGCGGCCACGCAAACGTTTGACGGTCTCTCTCTGCACCTCAACCGGCAGTGGCACAACCCATAAGGCAAAGTAAAAGAACTCAAGAGAACCGTTTTTGAGTACATCCTGCCATAACGGATGCGAAAGGAATTGGGGCACCCGTGAAAAATAGTCTGCCGCTTCCTTTGTCCAAGCCAAGCCTTCCTGAATTTGATCGATAACGCGGAGTTCTGCCAGCCGCCCCATGACTCGCACCGGATCTGCCTCACGTAGGCCAACCTCTAATTCATGCCGGATTCGATCTCCAGTAACGCGCGACAACATTGGTAGTGAATCAGTAAGCAGTTCCAAAGTGCGTGGCTCAATACGGAACCCTAAACGTTGTTCGAGACGCACCGCACGCAAAATGCGCGTAGGATCATCTATGAAACTGAGGCTGTGCAAGACGCGAATGACGCCTCGCTCCAGATCGCGCTGACCCCCATAAAAATCAAGCAGTTCGCCCAAGTGGGCGCCATCTAGTCGAATTGCCAGCGTATTGATAGTGAAATCGCGACGGTGCAGGTCAAGTTTGATAGACCCCCGCTCTACCTCAGGCAGTGCCGATGGATTCTTGTAAAACTCCGAACGCGCCGTGACAAAATCTATTGATTCCGGCAAGAATGCAAACACCGGCATCATTGGATCTGGGCCACCTTCCTGTGTTCCTTGTCGTTCCAGTAAAGCTTGCCAGTTTTCTGGCTTGATAAACCACTTGGCTGTGCCAAAGCGAGCATGGGTGTGTACCTCACCGCCAAACTGTTGCTGCAGATACTTGACTAATAAGATCGCGTCCCCTTCGACAACCATATCCAGGTCAACTGCTGGTTTCCGCAAGAGCAAATCTCTTACGAGGCCTCCCACGAAATATAGAGGCATACTTAAACCGGCAGCTGATTCGCTGACTGTCTGTACAAGAGCCCAAAGGGGCAGAGGCATAGATTCCGCAAGCAGGGAACGCATGTCGGTTTCGGCCATATCCTGAGTTGGTTTGAACCAGTAATTGAGCAGATCGGTTCGCGTCACAATTCCTATGGGCTGCTTATCCTGTTCTGCAGGATCCGATGAATCTGCGACGACCGGAATCTGGCCCCAGCCTTCCCTGAGCATCAACTCCTGAACACGTTCGATAGACGTAGATGGTCTCACAGTAAATGTGCCAGCCTTCATGATCCGGCTCGCTGGTAAATGGCCTAGTTCATGGCGCATGGCTCGGTCAACAGCATTGCGGGTCAACAGCCCCCTTATCTTGCTGCCACTTGGATCAACTATTGGATATCCTTCGTGGCCTGATCGTTGCATCATCTGTGCTGCATCAGCCACAGTAGTCTCCGTCGTGATCGTTTGCACACCAAATGACATTATCTCAGCGACTCGTGCCATCGGCTTCACGATCTGTGGCAACATAACTTTGATCCGCCTTGCCTCGGCATTTAAGTCGCTATTAAGGACAAGAGCAGCGGCGGCGCGGCTATGTCCTCCACCCCCCAGCTCCCGCGCCACCAACGAGACATCTATGTTTTCGTTTGAGCTTCTTGCAACCAGTTGGACATCTTCGCCCAATTGCACTAAAACAAAAAGGCCTGCGGGATTAAGCGTTTCACGTAAACGGTGAGCAACAGAAGAGATTTCGTCGCTAAATCGTTCCGGTGCGGTGGCTGTCGCAATCGCAATGGACCGCCCCTGTACTCGTAGCCACTCCGTATTAGCCTGTAGTTCATCGTAGAGCGCCTGTTGTTGGGCAGTTAATGGTATAGCAAGAAAACGTCGCACAATATCCAATTGTGCTCCCTGCTCAAAGAGCCAGGCGGTGGCCCGTGCATCACGGGCAGTTGACGTATCATACATCAGTGAGCCCGTATCCTCATAGATACCTAACAAGAGTAAAGTTGCCTCTTCCGACGTCAGGTTCAACCCATTGCTCTGCAACATCTCAACCAAGAGCGTTGTCGTTGCACCCACCGCTTCAACATGATAAACCCACCCATCGCGCGGCTTGTAACCTACGTGATGATCGATCACCGTTACGTGCGGGTTTTTGACAATTCCGCGTACACTGTTTAAATTCTGCGTATCGACCAGGATGACCTCATCTACACGCTTGCGCCGCCACTCTTCCGCACGCATAAACGGCAGTACATCCCAATAAAGATTCAGGAATTGTTGCACATTGCGATTGAGATGCCTGGGTAGTAGGGGAATACCAACCGGAAACAATTTATGTGCTCCCAATTGCGAGGCAATCGCGTCAAAATCTGACTTTTCATGCGTTAATATAAGAAGCATAGCTACATTATACCTGTTCCCGATCAACCCTGTAAGTCTCTGGTTCCGATTCTTTTCTAGCGTGGACCGGGGTATATGATCAAGTTGTCCACAGCCTGGACCAATCTCCAGAAACAAACGCATCGCAGCCGCTACCATGGAGATTGGTCCAGTCTTCGTAAAAACGTCTGAGAGGCCGTTCGTAGGCTCTGTGGATCAGCCAGCGTGGGCAAAGAAAGGTCAAAATGTTACAATGTCGTCATGACAAGGACAACTGACCAGTCTCCTCGGATCATACATACAGATGCCGAACATGGTGGCTTGCGCTTTGTTGTGTTTGCTCTGTTGCTATTCAGTCTCGTGTTAAGCTTTTTACTCATCCAACTTCTGCTCAATTTGTTAGCTGGCGGCAGCAGGTTGCAAGAATTCAGTACCGTCATATCCTGTGCGGGGGCGATACCTCTTGCTCTAGGAATCTCTTGGGTGATGGAATTAGTTCTTAAGCGAGAGTGGCATAGTGGCAAGATGCTGACCTTAGACGACTCAGAATTGCGTTTCACACAAGAAAAGCGATCAAAAAATCAATCGGAAAATAGCGCGCGTCATCTCGTATTTGATTGGGCCGAGCATCTGAATATCACACGCTGGTATTTTGAACTAAGAGGATACCCTCGCGCCGGTCGTGAACGTCGTGTTTCAAAACGATGGTTATGTCTGGCCTGTCAGTTGCAGCAGGATGATGACCGGTTAATCGTATACGGCTATATACCTCCCAACCAGGCAGCGGCTTGGACCGAGAATCAACAATTATCTGAACCATTTTACCATATCTCTCTGGCAAAACTGTATGAGCAGGCTGGCAAGAAAGGCAGGAGCGCAGCAACCCGACCAACTATACCCTCTAGCATGTTAACCAGCGCGGACGGCCTTTTCTGGATCGCTGAACAAAGACGTTGGCGTGAAGGCGTTGAAGTAGCCCAGCAAGACTTTGAGATTTTCATGAAATATGTGGAGCAAAAATTGTAATTCAGTATGGTTATCCCTAATTGCCAATTCTGTGGTCCAACATCTTGGAAAGGATAAGACCAATGTTTGATTTCATTACCGAAGAACATGAAATGATTCAGCAAGCCGCAAGAGATTTCGCACAGAAGTCAATTGCACCTATTGCTTCCCACTTCGACGAAACCGGCGAATTCCCCATCGAGACAGTTCGCCAAATGGGGGAACTCGGTTTCATGGGGATCGAAGTGCCCGAAAAATATGGCGGTGTTGATATGGACACACTCGCCTATGCCCTGGCACTAATAGAGATTTGTAAGGCTGATGCCAGCCATGGAACCATTATGTCCGTTAACAACTCCTTGTTTGCCCATGGCTTGCTCAAATATGGCACAGAGGAACAGAAGCAGAAATTTCTGGTCCCAGTCGCCTCTGGGCAGAAAATCGGCGCCTATAGCCTGACGGAACCAATGAGCGGGAGTGATGCTGGGACAATGCGTAGTCGGGCAGTATTAAACGAAGCTGGGACACACTACATCCTAAACGGCCGTAAATCATGGGTTACATCCGCGCCATACGCGGACTTCATCGTGGTCTTCATAATGACCCAGCCGGAGAAACAACATCGGGGAGTGACCGCGTTTGCCATAGAGACGAACCGATCCGGCTTTGAGCGCGGCAAGAAAGAACCCAAGCTTGGGATTCGTGCCAGTGCTACCAGCGAAATTATTTTCGACAACTACGAGTGCCCAGTCGAAGACCGCCTTGGCAAAGAAGGTGAAGGATTCAAGATCGCCATGACTGTGCTCGATGCCGGGCGTATAGGCATAGCTTCACAGGCGCTTGGCATAGCCGAAGCTGCCCTCGAAGCCAGCATTCAATATGCCCAAGAAAGAGAAGCATTCGGTAAAAAGATCGGCCAATTCCAAATGATCCAGCAGAAACTCGCTGACATGAAAACCCGCATTGAAGCTAGCAGGCTGCTGATTTATCAAGCCTGCCTGGCTAAGATGGCCTCCAAGAAAAAGGGCTCCCGATACTCACTAGAAGCGAGCATGGCCAAACTATTTGCAAGCGAGACCGCTACCTATGTAACCAAGGAAGCTATTCAGATACATGGTGGTATGGGGTACAGCAAGGAGTTACCGCTCGAACGTTACTTCCGTGACGCAAAGATCACCGAGATCTATGAAGGGACCAGCGAGATTCAACGTATGGTCATTGCCCGCAGTCTGACTGGATTGCGGTAGCTAACGGTAATTTTCTGCCAAAAAAGGGGTTTACACAATCAAGTGTAAAGCCCCTTTTGTTACTTGGTGAGAATGTGTGTTATCTGTTCAGAAAAGGATTCCATACAGTAACGAACGGATGAAATAGAGTCCAAACAACAGGATCATAGGGCTAAAATCTAAGCCCCCTGTAGCTGGCAGCAGGCGCCGAATGGGTGCCAGCAGCGGTTCTGTGGCCTGGTAAACAAAGCGCGTAATGGGTCCCCAAGTTGGATGATATGGATCTGGCCGGATCCATGACAAGATGAAGCGGGCAAAGATCAAAATCACAAGGATATAATAAATAGCATTTATAATTGGTATTAGAAAAGTCATTTTTTCCTCTTAAAGCTAGCGGCGCGAACCAAAAATCGCCCGTCCGACTCTAACAATAGTTGCACCTTCTTCGACAGCAATCTCAAAGTCGTCACTCATGCCCATGGACAGTTGGGGCAAGGCCGCCCGCGGCACTTCACTCTGCAACCATTCCGCCAGCGATCGCGTCCGCCGGAAGGTAGCGCGTATTGTTTCTTCCGGTGCATCCCAGGGAGCCATGGTCATCAAACCTTGTAAGTTAAAACCCGGAAGTTGCGTGATTGTTTCGATTACATTACGCAGGCTCTCACGTTGAGTTGCATTTTCTTCCCATCTGCTTACCAAAAACCCAGACTTGCTACTCTCCCCTGAAAGATTCACCTCAACCAGTACGGGTAAGGTCCGGCCAAGATCGTCCAGCTGCTGTGCCAAACGCCTTGCGATCTTTAATCTATCCAACGCGTGAAATAGATCAGCATGCTCTGCCACCAATTTTGTCTTGCGACTTTGCAGTGTCCCAATCTGGTGCCAGGTGAGATCATGAACATCTGGCAACATCGCTGACACCTCAGTCCGTTTGCGCGCCATTTCCTCCGCGCGATTTTCACCAACATGGCGAATCCCAGCGCGATATGCTGCCGATACCACACCTGCTGGCCAGGTCTTTGTGACGGCAACCAAGGTGATCTCATCCGGACCCCGCTTTACTCTAGAGGCCGCCCGCGCGATTCGGTCCAACACCTCACCATGCCGCAAGGTGATATCCTTTATCAGTGCACTGCTCATGCTTCAATTATACTCATTTTTAGACAGCCGTTGCCAGAGCAAACCTCTTACCCCAATCGCACCAACAAGTAGTGGTGAACCAAATCATCACCATTTTATCCGGTGTAATCTATCTTAAAAATTATCCCCGTAGCATAATCCGCGACATAAAGCGCGCCATCCGGTCCAGCAGTCACGTCTATTGGGGCAGCAAATCCGGTGGCAAAAGTGCTATTACTCCCATCTGGCAGAAAACGCATAACCCGCTCAGCAAAATCCATCGCCGTCCACAGAGTCAGGAATAGACTGTTATAGTAACCGGGAAAATGATTGTCTAGATAAGTTGTAATTCCAGCGGATACGGCGTGAGGCGCAAATTCGTGCCATGTTTCCACCAACTCTACGTCTTCAGGAATGCCAAAACAGGCAGGACAATCAAAGTAGGGATAACCATGCTGACCCCCGGGTTCCACTAGATGAAGTTCGTCAGGCACTTCGCCGTCTCGGCCATTATCCGTGGCAAACAAACGGCCGTTCGCATCCCAACTAATATCGTATGGGTTGCGAAAACCATAAGCATATGGTTCAACCTCACTGCCATCAGGGCTAAAACGGAGAATCGTCGCTTCCAGAGGGTGCATTTCATCTGGCTGGTTACTGCCGTCCAATACTTCTCCATGATCTGCTCTTCCCCCTACACCTACATAGCCGTACCCGTCAGGGCCAAAGGCAATTCCATGCGGCCCATGCATGGCTACATAACAACAAGGCAGGCCATCAAACAACGTGGAGATTTCGCCGCCTTCAATAACCGAAACCTTCGCTTCACCATCGATGTTTCGATCTAGGACACGGCTTGATACAAATAACCTATTCGTACCGGGTTGGAAAGCCAAACCGGTGGGAACTATCAAGCCTTCGACAAACAGGGTCACCCCACCGGCTTCATCTATCATATAGATATTGCCACGCGTCGTTGCCGCGTAAAGCATGCCGTCAGGGCCAAATGTGATGCTGGTCAGCTGTTGAGCGCGGTCCGCATGATCAGGATCTGGTAAATAGGCAAAATAACTGACCTCAAATCCCTCGGGTACGCGAATTCGCGCTTCCCACGCCTCAACATCCTCGTTGCACGGAAATCGATCGCTGCACTCACTTTCGACATATGGAGGCTGTTCCAAATCTGGTGCGTGTGCGGCTGGGGTCAACCATTCTTCCGGCACGGTCGTTGCCGTCGGTGTCGCTGTAGGAGTCCCAGTCGGCGTGATCGTTGCCTCCGGCTCCACTGTTACTTCCAAAGATTCAGCCGTTGCTGTCGGCGGCAGCTCGGTTTTAGTTATTTCGATCGTGACTACAACACGGGCTGGTGCTGCTGTTGGCGGTTCACTAATAATGGCCACCTCAGTCGTCTCCGGATCAGGAATTTCCTCCACCTGTTTGCCGCCACAGGCCACAATAATCGCCATCAAAACTGTGAATACAAGACTTAAAGAAACTTGTTTTAGCATTTCCAAACCGTAAGGTTAGCCGATCAAATTGCCAGCTGCACCTGAATAGAAAATCAACAATATAGGGGATTTTTAAGAAGCTTCCCGCTCCAGCATGAGTGTCACCGGTCCGTCGTTATGGATATTAACATCCATATGCGCGCCAAACACACCGATAGCAACAGGTATGCCTTTTGACCTTAAGAGATCTATCAAGGTCTCTACCAGTGGCTCTGCTTGCTCAGGACGAGCGGCATTGGTAAACGATGGTCGCCTTCCCTTGCGTACATCACCGTAAAGCGTGAACTGGGACACGACCAGTACAGCCCCATTCACATCCGCCAAGGAAGCATTCATTTTACCGTCAACGTCGTCAAATACGCGTAAACCAGCGATCTTATTGGCCAGCCACACCGCCTCCGCCTGGCCATCAGCGTGCGTAACGCCGAGCAAAACTACGAAACCCCGTTCAATCTGACCCACAATGCTGCCGTCAACGCTGACGGTGGCACGGGAGACCCTTTGTAACAATGCGCGCATAGCTGTTTGCAAGCAAGAACGAGGCGTACTCCCCGCCTCCTACTCGTCCCCTCTCGTTTATAGGATACCAACGTGGCTGTGGTCGCCCAATGTAAGCTTAAGTGCTTTCGGTTTGATAGGCGAACGCGCGATTACTACGCTCTGACCGATCAAACTGTCTTGTATCCGCGAATCAATATTGCGTATCTCGCTATTCTCAAGCACGACTGAGTGCTCAATCTCACTATTTTCAATTGTGACACCATAATTGATACTCGTGAACGGACCAATGTAGCTGTTGATAATTCGTGCGTTCTCACCAATGATGGTTGGGCCCCGCACAATACTATTAATGACCTCCGCCCCACGCTCGACAGAGACCCTGCGACCCACCTTACTATCCCGGTCAACATAGCCTTCGATCTCATAATTAATTTCCTCGAGCACAAGATCATTAGCTTCCAACATTTCACCTGGCGCTCCAGTATCAATCCACCACCCCCGATGAATAAAAGGATGTACCGAAAAACCATTGTCAACCAACCACTGAATCGCGTCCGTAATCTCTAATTCACCGCGATAGGATGGCCTGATTGCGTCTACCGCTTCGAAAATATTGGAATCGAACATATAAATGCCAACCAGAGCAAGATCACTCTGTGGCTGTTTTGGCTTTTCGACCAGCTGCACTATCTTCCCATCATCACCCAGCATCGCTACACCATATTGCTCCGGGTGATCAATACGGGTCAGCACAATCTGGCTGTTCCAGTCACTATCAGCGAACTGAGCGATCAGAGGACTGATGCCTCCTTCTATCACGTTATCACCAAGAAACATGACAAACCGCTCTTCGCCCAAGAAATCGCGCGACACCTTAACCGCATGGGCCAACCCTAGTGGTTGTTCTTGTTTAATATAGGTGATCTCTATACCCCAGTGACCTCCACGCCCCACAGCCTCTCTAATCTTCTTCTCTGTGCTGCCAACGACAATACCTATCTCGCTGATCCCCGCATCCCGAATTGCTTCAATAACACGAAACAAAATCGGTTTATTGGCAATGGGAATCAGTTGTTTAGCGTTGGTATATGTGAGGGGATACAATCGCGAACCGGTTCCCCCGCTTAAGATCAATCCTTTCATACTACCTTCCTTACTTTCCCCAACGTTGGGCAGTTACTGTTATGCCACCCTGATGTTCATAACGGGCTTAATCCCGCTGATTATTCATCCCTAACCGTAATATCCCGCACCGCCGCTGTCGCGAGGCGCGTTGGTCAGCGCAGCACCGATAATCCGCACTCTGGCCTTCTCCAACAATTCCTTGGCTCTTTCAGCCTGATCACGCCGAGTTTTGCCTGCATTAATGACCAATAGAGCACCATCTACTTTAACGCCAAGGACCGCAGCATCTGTTACAGCAATAACGGGAGGCGTATCGAATAATACAATATCGAACTGCTCCACCAAAGTGGCAATGATCTCGTCAATCTTCTTCGTACCTAACATGTCCGCCGGATTAGGCGGCTTGGGTCCGCTTGCTAACAAGAAAAGATTCTCTATACTGGTCTGCTGCAGCGGTAGTTCGTCCACTTCACTTAAAAGCCGATCTGTTAATCCGGGTTCGCTCTCTAAATCAAAGAAACTGTGTAGTGACGGCCGTCGCAAATCACAGTCAACCAGCACCGTACGCCGGCCGCTTTGCGCCATCGTCACCGCCAGGTTAGCAACCAACTGATTCTTGCCCTCGTCGGCCGCTGGGGATGTAACGACTAAGCTGCGTATAGGGTTATCCAGGCTGTAAAAGGATAAGTTAGTGCGCAGCGTGCGGTACGCTTCGCTAACAGGTGAACGGGGATCGGTTAAAGTTATCAAATTCATCTTCTTAAGTCAATCGCGATGGTTGCTCAATCAAAGGGCCGTAAAAAGACGGACCTATTGATTGGGAATCGCGCCGATTACCGGTAAATCAAGGTACCGCTCCACATCTTCACTCCGTCGCATAACACCCGATTCTATCCATTCCAACAAAAAGATCACGACCACACCCAGCAATGCGCCAAAGATCGCCCCAGCGGCAGCGTTGATCTTTGTATTGGGTCGGTCCAGACCAACTTGTGGATCATCCCGAAATTCAATAGTGATTCGATCCTCTTGTCGGTTCTTATCATTTTCCTGCTTCTGCCACTGGATTAGCAAATTCCCCCACGTCCGGGCAATATCATTGGCCAAATTCGGATCTGTATTTTCAACAGCCAACGTCACCATAAAGCTAAAGTTATCCGAGGCCACCTCCACATCACCCAATAGCTCCTGTGCCGTCATATCAAGCTGCAGCTGATCGATTACTGCTTGAGCCCGGTAACTACTAAAAAGCCACGCTTCATACGTTTTCAGCAACTCTTTCGCTGCCTGGGACTGACCAAAATCCGTGCGTGACGGCCGTACCAGCAGGTTCAATGTCGACTTATATACTTCAGTCTGCATCTTACTGAAACCAAAAGCGGCCAGCGCCGTCAACGCCATCAATAGGATGATCACCCATCCCCGTTGGCGCAAAATTCGCAAATAATCTCTTAGTTCCACAATTCCTTCCTCGGACTTACTGCTTTGGAATCTCGCCTAAGATCTGCAAGCCGAGTTGTTGAATCTCACCCCGGTCACGGATCGTCGGATCCAGGTATTCAACTAACAAGGCCAGGCCTACACCTGCTATCAAAGCCAACAAGACGCGCAGCGGTAGATCAAGCTGGTTGCGAATGCCGGACGGCAGCGGATTCACCACGGGCTGATCAAGCTGCGTCAACGTCGCCGTTTCACCACCAAGCTGCGGCAGAGCTTTGGCGTTGTCCGTTGTCAACACAATGACAATCCCATCCATCATATGAGATAGCGCCTCCGGATCGGAATGAGTAAGCGATAGTGTGAGCATACTACGTGCATTATCGGCAACCAAACCACCTTGAATCGCATGTGCAGGAATATCATGGCCCTGATCTGCAAGAAAATCGCTGACTGACACGGCAAACTCACCGCCACGTACCCAATCAGTTAACCCATTGACAATATACTCAGACGCCAACCAATTATAATACCTCTGTTCATCTTTGAGAACGGCTCCGTCGCCAGGCGTCTGGCCAACGATGAATCGTACACCAGCATTAAAGCTAGTCGGTGGCGGACGGTACGTCACAAGCCCTACGGCCAAAACAACCGCGGTAGGAATAACCACCAGCAACCATCGCCGCCTTATGATGTTCCAGTAATGTCTTAATTCCATAATACTAAGCGTGGTCACCGCACCTCGTTCTTTTCAAAACCGCGAGCGGTTTCCGCTATTTCTCACCCGTCACACCCATTCAGGCGCGATCTCTTCTCCAGCTTTTCTTCTACAAACTGCTGGATTTTACGCTTGAACACAATCGTGTCAAACTGTTTGGCATACGCACAAATCTCCTGCACACTGAGCGATTTCTCATCAAAGGCCTCAACAGCCTCTACAATTGCTTCCGCCGTCTGTTCAGCAAATAGCATACCTGTTCGGCCAGGTAACACTGTTTCCAATGCGCCACCGGCAGCAAAGGCAATAACCGGTCGTCCTGCAGCCATTGCTTGAATAGGCGAGATTCCAAAGTCCTCTTCGCCCGGCCACATAAATGCACGGCATCGTGCCATTAGGTCTGGCAAGTCTTCATCTGGCACAAATCCGAGGAACTCGATATTTGGACCTGCCAGTGACTCTAATCTCGCCCTATCACGACCTTCTCCCGCAATCAGCAACGGACGCTCTAATTTGTTAAATGCCTCTATCAGTATATCTATGCGCCGGTAAGGAACCAGTCGGCCCACAATAAGATAGTAATCATCTCTTTGCATAGACGGCCCAAACCGGCTCGTATCAACAGGAGGATAAATGATAGTTGAATCGCGACGGTAAACCTTGGCGATTCGTTGACGAATCGTCTGCGAAATAGCAATGAAATGATCTACCCGATCGGCCGCTAGCCTATCCCACTGTCGCAGGGAAACCAGAAATGGCGGCATGATCGCCCGCGTTATCCGACTCAAATTCTCCTGTTGCGCATATTGATGGTATCGCCACACATAACGAGTAGGGGTCAGGCAATAACAAATGTGTAAGGTTTCTGGACCCGTCAAAATGCCATGACAAAAACCGCTTTTATTACTGATCACCAGATCATAATCGCTAAAGTCAAACTGCTCAAACGCAAGCGGATAAAGCGGAAAGTAAAGTTGTTGCTTCTTATGTACAAATGGAAGGCGATCAACGAAACTTGTACGAATATCCCACTCATGCCATTGTTCTGGCATCCCATTGCGCCAGTACAATGAGGTGTAAATTGGGACAGTTGGATAGAGATCGACAAGGGCTTCAAGCACGTCTTCAGCTCCGCCCATTTGATTGAGCCAGTCGTGAACCAATGCGGTTCTTTTACCGTTCACTTACTCTGGTCTCTTCGGGCCTTTCAACAATGACTCAAATACCGAGTCGTTCCATGCGCGCCGCGAGCTCTGCTTCCACTTCCAGGCTATGCATGGCGTCGTCCAATTGACGATCTAGTTTACTGGTCTGCACTTCCCAGGCCGCATCTGCATGATCAAGCCTGCGGCGTATATTCTCCGCAGCTTGCGCTACTTCGAGATCGCCCTCCCCCATCAATGAATCCAACGAACGCATCGCCTTGGTTGACATCTCCTTTGATTTGGCCAATTGTAAAAGAAAGGCCAATTCTTCACGTTCTTGTTTGGCGATCGCCAACCGTCCTTCAAGCTTAACTCGCACGTCATCCAGCTTTTCGGCTGCGGCAACCTGCTTTTCTAGGGAACCGTCATAGGTCTCAATCAGGTCCAGGATTGAACTCAGTTGCTTCTGAGTAACCATTGCTTCCGTACGCTGTTCCTTGAGAAGGTACTGGTCAACCATTAAGTCCAATCTGGCTGCCTTATCTGCCAAGGACTCTCGCCTACGTCGCGTGTTCTTAACCTGTGCAAACAGTGGCACGATACTACTCTTGAACTCTGCCACTTCATGCTCGGCCTCACGGATGTACGTATCGTACACAGCAAGATCACTCTTTTGCAGCGTTCTATCTGCGACATCATGCAGATTCGCCTTTAGCAACGTTCTTAGTTTCTGGTAAAGCGATGCCATGCTTGGGATTATACTCAAAAGAAAAATGGTGGGCACAAATAAAAACACGGCCGTCCCGTGAACGGCATAACCCGGGGACGGCCGTGTTCCGCTACTCTGGCTTCAGGAGATTGAAGGCTTTATCAAGCACACCAGAGTAAAGCTACATATTTCAAAGCCTGGCTAGGCATCCTTTATAATGATTTCCTCATCGTCGAAAGCGTTAGCCTTAGCTGATACAGAAACCTCATCCTCCACCGGCATAACAATTGCCAGGACGAAGTAAATCAATAGACCCCAACCGTGCCATAATGTCAGGAGAACAAAAATCAAGCGCACAATGACTGGGTCGATGCCAATATAGTCGGCAACACCGCTAGCAACACCCATGAACATCTTGTCACTCTGTCTCCGTACCAATCGTTTGTCACTCATTACCTAACCTCCAAAGTTTGTTTTCTTTATGATTACTAACTCCCTCTACGCTTGTCTACCACAAAAGTTGCATAGTGACTTAGACCATCGATAAACCCTAGATCGCTTCGTTGAGATCGTTCTCTGGATCCTTCTTCTGATGCCTTCCCCCGTTTCTATTCCGCCATAACATCCAAAATCCACCAAGAATCAGCAACAAGGGCCACAACTGACCGAGAATCGCCGATCCTCCCAGAAAACCGCCAAAAACGGCAAGAAGGATGAGGCTAATGAAGATCAACCGCATGCCGTCACGAATTGATGAACGTTGTTGGCGATCCAGCAAACCCATTAATATCAATCCGAGACCAACAAATCCAGGGATAAGGGCCCATGCATACGCCCAACTTTCCCAATTCCCACTTATGTTCTGGTAATAGAGCAAGCAGCCAATGCCACCGATTATAGCTCCGGGAATAGCCAAGGAAGCCGTTCCTAACACTGCCCCCAATAGAAATAGAGAGCCGACAGCAACAATAATGAGTGGCCATTGTAGCTCCGGATCAAACCTCGCGGCCAAATTGGGAAACGTCTGTACTAACAAGAAAAGTGCTCCGACAAAGATAAGAATTAAACCGCCAACAATGGATCCTCGGTTTTTCATAAGACTGCCTCCATCATGCCACCTAAAAATGGTGGAGCTGCTTTTTACCTTCTATACGTATTAGGATGCATCACGTCGCGGCTAATTTTTACTGCGATCAATTATCCTTACAACCAACTCGCTCTCGCTTAATCGATTTCAATTCCCCCACTTACGTACTTGGTCCAAGTTTGACCCAACGTCGTTAGCTGCTCGTTTGACCAGTCATACAGATTCCCTGTCTGATATAGACCTTCATCATAGACGCTGTACCAAAACCACCATTGCACCAGTCTCCCATCATCAGGCAAATATCCCGTCTCATTGGCCATCGTTTGGAATAATTCAAAAGTACCAGTCAAGAATCGGTCCACGGTCTCTGGAGGGAAGCCATAATCTTCCGGCATCAAGATGCCATATTCTGACACGACAAGAGGTTTATCACCATAACCACGATCGGCCATCCACGCCCGAAACTCAACAAGATTCTGCTCAAGGATATCTAGGTTATCATGATCCTCAATCTCATAAAGAATACCATTAGATTCATCCATACCCGGTGGAATATCTACTCCCCAACTGCCTCTTTCCTCGCGTAAAGTGAACGCATGAACATTCCACACATCTACCGGCATTGGCTGATCATAGGCGACCAGGTAGGCATCCAGCACCAAGTCGAGGTAAGCACGGCGCAAAGGCGTTGGTTGAGAAACACCACCAATGACGATATTAGCGCTGGGATCACGAGATTTAATAAATGTATAGACTTCATGGTAGATCTCAGCATAGCGCTGAGGAGTAACATTGTCCTGCCAAGGCACATCGGGCTCATTCCCTACCAACCAGAAAGAACCTGGGTTTGCTTGAACAGCTTGCTCGATCTCTTCCCAGGTAGTGCGCCGGATTCCTTCTTCGCTAGTACGAACCATCTGCCAGAACATAATATCACGCTCCGGTGGATTGACCTCAACATGCCAGTTGAGCAACGACCCAAACAGCAAGCCATCGTCAAAGGCGCTTGTAGCGTGTTCCAGCCCACCGGTGACACCATATCTTATCAACTCAGAAGATCCTTCTCGGGCCGGCAAGGTTTCTACGACATCGACTTCTTCTTGATCAGGCGTAACAGTCAACGTTGGTGAGGGGCTGGGAGAAGGCACACTTGTAACTGTTGCAATTTTCGCTGGTTGCTCAACCTGGGTCGGAGCAGGTTTCAGCGCTGCAGCAGTCGTCTCTGGAGTCATTGTAGCGCTAACGCCCGGATCCGCTTCCGCTATGACTTGTTCCCCTTCAACTGTTGTTTTTTGCCCTTCAACCGATAGAAGAACGACTATCATGGCAATTGCGAGGAACAATATCAACGCTAATAACCTGGGCTTGTTGCTGGCTTCCAACCGGTTTTCCACCTATCAAAAAGGCTCTTGCTGGACTCAATCAGATCGGAGTGCCGGCAAGAGCCTGGGTTATGGTTCCAGAAGCTGATTTATCGCTTCATTAATCGGCCAGGTCACCGACATCCTCTTCACGTACGGCGACTGCCGCTACTCTGGGTCTTTCCTGATGAATCTCCACTCTTGTCGTGATTCGTTCAGCCATATTGTGTGTATTGCGAACATTCAGCTGTTCAAAGAGAAAAGCAAATTGTTCCTCAAGGACAGTGCCAATTTCGGCTTGCTTATCAGCATCCAGATCCCACCAATGCTGCTTGAAGGCGCCTATAGCCCGCTTACGTGCTGAATATAGCACCTGCTCATCAGTCTTCCCGGGTTTCCATTCGTTCGCATGATTTACACGCAGGTAATCGTACGCTTCGTCAACTATTTCCTTTGGAAGGTTGTCAAATATGATATTCTGGAACCCCGTTGCAAGGTGAATCTCGACCGTTCCTACCTCTGGGAATTTCCCAAAAGCTGACTGTGGTAAAGTCGACGCCCCATGTTGCACCGCGCCACCCAGACCATAATCTTTGCGAGCTGTTTCACCTAGGTCACGTAGCGTATCGAAATCCACACTCACTTGTGCCAGGGTTCCATCTGGCAGAACCACTCCACCGTGACTAGTTCCCGTTTGAACCGATATCTTTGAGATACCTTGAATGCCATCAGATATCGATTTCCGATATCCCTGCATGAAGGCGTGCAATTCCTCGATGGTAGAGTTTTTATGACCAACTTCGCCTATCTCACCACCCAAGGAAATAGTAATGCCCTCCGGCTCTAATTCACGTGCGTACTCGGTGAGCGAAGCGCACAAAGTGTAGTTCGTATACTGCTGCTCATCCAATGTTTCAAAACTGAGATCAACCAATGTGGAGGTGTCGATATCAATATTGTAAAACCCGGCGGCAATCGCTTCCTGCATAATATCTTTAACGGCTTGTAGTTCTGCCTCGCTATTAGCCGCATATCGTCCGGCCGAAATCTGGAAATGATCGCCCTGGATATAGAGGGGGCCTCGATACCCTTCTTTGATTGCTGCAGCCAAGATCGAGGAGGTGTATTCAGCCGGTCGCTGTCCGGTGTAGCCGATTTCGGAACGAGCAATTTCAAAAATCATAGCCCCGATATCCAGCTTGTTGGCTGCACGGAACACAGCACGTGAAGTGTTATAATTCATCGCTCTTATGTTCATCGCCGGCACAGTAAAGTCATGCGGCACATCACCTCGGCCGATCGCCATATAAAGTTCGTGAATTGATGCTGGATAAACGCCAATCGCTTGTGCAATCTCCCAAATCAACCAGCGGGCCGTATCTCGAACCAGGCCATCAGCAAACACGGCCGTATACGCCAACACATCAATCTTTTCCGTCAATGCATATTCAGCAACGACCAAAACTTCATTTCCGTCAACCTGAACAGTGCCGTCCAAATAAGTAAAAAGCTCGGCAACTGAATTCGCTTTCATCTTATATTGCTCCTTTGTTGCTCAACATCGATCAGGCAAGTAACATCGCAATTAAACCCCAACGATATTGATATTACGCTCAAATTATACTGTAAATCGGGGTGCTCCAAAATGAGGAGCAAGTCCGTTTGGTACTTTACGCAAAATGCACGATCCCAACAATGACAATTGATCATAGAAAATGGTGACAAATGACACTATTCGCATATCACCATTTGCAATTAACAATCATTTAATCTTCAAGGGCTCTGTCACTATTTCCGCAAAAGTTACTTGACCTGCCAATACCGTCACACGCAAACGATAATCTTCCTCTTGTATACTCGTATATATATCGTAATCTCCTGGTGGAACATCCGAAAAGACAAAATTTTCTGCCCACAGTTCATCCGCGTTGATTAAGCTTTGCGGATCACCAAGGTAACTCCAGGTAGACTTATTAGCCATCTCGCCATTTACACTTACCAGCGCGAGAGGCACGCCCTGCCACGGACGTCCTTCGGGGTCCACGAGCCGCCCAGCGATCACCCCTCGTGTCGGACCCGGATCTAGCCACAGCATCGCATTCCGCGTCGCGTCAAACTGGTTTTCACCTATACGTACTTCAAAATGCAGGTGCGGGTTAGTAGCCGCACCTCCAAAGCCCACCTCCGCAACGGCTTCTCCGCGGCTTACGCGTTGGCCCGCCTCTACTTTAAGGTCTAGCACATGACCATACAGAGCAAATATCGGTTGATCCTGCCAAGTCTCATCTAATTCAATCACCACTAGCTGCCCATACCAATCACAACGCCAGCCATACCATGCGTTCGAATCCGATTGCGCTACAACCACGGTTCCATCAGCCACAGCCAGCACGGGTGTTCCCAACTTTTCGGCAATATCCACCCCATTGTGCAACAACAACTTGCCATTCCCATCCCATCCATATGGGAAATGCTCGTTGATCATAGTCCGTCCCGCACCGGGCACCGGTTTGGATAGCCAAAAGTGAGATTCCGAATCTGCCGCCGCTGGCGACGGCCATTGCTTAGGTGACAAAAAAAACCGATCATATTCCGGCTTAATCGGCGCAGGCTCAGGGCAAGATCGGTCTACTACGATAGTCGGCACTGGGCTTGCAGTTACCGTTACGCTTGGTGTAAAAGTTGGCACTGGCGTTACCGTTATAGTTGGTTCCAGTTCATCCGTCGGTGAAGCAGGGACATCGCTAGAGGGCATCTTCGTCACCTCTGGCGTAAATTCTGCTGTCAATTTGGATTGGGCTATGATTTCTGGCGTTTCTGCTTCTGTTGGGGTTGGAATCGGTGCAAAGATCGTTGCATCCATCACTGCCACTTGCCGCTCCTCGACGATCGTAGCTGGTGCACATGCGCCAAGCAACCAAAAAACCAGGCTTATTAGTAACCAGTGTCGGACCAGTAACCGCTTATTCATCACGAGATATC
>JAACFF010000575.1 GCA_009937635.1 Chloroflexota bacterium | reverse complement strand
TCCGCCAACTCATCGCCAAAGAAAAACCTTGTTAGTGTCACCGCCTCCGCAAGCGTCTCAAACTCGTAATCAGTTCGGATCCACGTTGAATGAAAGCCCAGTTCCTGTAAAAATCGATAGTAGTCGAGCATGAATTCTGGTGGATTGGGATATTCATACCCTGTGCCCATTGTTTCTAAGATAATGATCGTCCCATCACCTCGTAACAAACTTCCCAATCTTGTGAAAACATCTCGCAACGGATCTCGCCATGATTCGCCCTGATCTAAAGCCAGATAACATAAACTCCATCCGCAAACGATCAGATCAACCACATTGGATCGCAGAGGAAGATCGCGATGATCGGCAACAGCTAAAGACCAGTTCTTAAAGTGACGCCCTTCTAATTCCTCAGCGGCGACCTGCAACATAGCCATTGAGTTATCGAAACCATAGATGAAATCAGCATAAGGCAAGAGCAACTTTGTCAAGCGCCCTGTTCCAGCACCCATCTCGAGAACCACACGGTTGTTTGGATCACATATCTCTAGCAAAGCCTGAAGAATATTGCCCTCGCGATCCTCCCGCGATACCAGACACTCATATTGTTGCGCATGATGTTGATAAATATCGTGATAATCAGGATTACTAGCCATTCGCCCCTTCCCTGTGCGTTGTATCACCAAGGGCATTGCTCTACTTAACCACAAACGCCCCCTACCCAATAATACCGCCGCGGGTAAAATAAGCACAGGGAGAGATACGATGAAAGCAGTCTACTATGAAGAATTCAATGGGCCAGTCAACATTCAAGAGGTCCCCGATCCATCGCCACCAAGAGATGGCGTTGTTCTGAAAGTGGAAGCTACCGGAATCTGTCGCAGTGACTGGCATGGCTGGAAAGGGCATGATCCTGACATCACCCTGCCTCATATTCCCGGTCACGAACTGGCAGGGATCGTCGTTGCAGTAGGCAAAGATGTAAAAAGATGGACCGTAGGCGATCGCGTGACATTGCCCTTTGTTTGCGGCTGTGGCAGTTGCCCACAATGTCTATCCGGCAACCATCAAGTCTGCGATCGCCAGTTCCAACCTGGTTTTACACATTGGGGCTCCTTCGCCGAATATGTCGCCATCAGATATGCTGATATCAACCTTGTCCGTCTGCCCCTATCGATGAGTTTTGTCGCCGCAGCCAGTCTTGGATGTCGATTTGCAACTTCATTTCGTGCTCTGGTTGCCCAAGGGCGTGTTTCAGGCGGAGAATGGGTTGCGGTGCATGGTTGTGGAGGTGTCGGTCTATCGGCTATCATGATCGCCAACGCGCTCGGCGCCAATGTAGTGGCCATTGATATCACACCAGAGAAACTTAATTTTGCTCGCTCTATCGGTGCTGTTGCGACTGTCAATGCAGCTGAAACTAAGGATATAGTAGAAGCAATTGTAGAAATCAGCAAGGGTGGCGTTCACGTTTCTATCGATGCGTTGGGCAGTCAAGAGACCTGTTTTAATTCCATAGCTAATCTTAGAAAGCGCGGGAAGCATATTCAAGTGGGATTAATGACCGCCGATCACAAGCATCCCAACATTCCCATGGACAGAGTGATTGCCAATGAACTTGAAATCCTGGGCAGTCATGGTATGCAAGCCTATGCTTATGCAGACATGTTCCAGATGATTCAGGCCGGAAAGTTGCAGCCTGAAAAACTTATCGGTAGAACTGTAAATCTCGAGCAATCAAAAATAGAGCTGGTCAATATGGACAACTTCACTGGGACAGGCGTAACCATAATAAGCGAATTCTAACCGCCTGCTTGCGCTATGAAATGCAACACGCCCATTAATATGCGCCATTAGAATTCACTATCAAATATCCTTATAGATTTGTTTTGCAGGCTGCCGGCCTCTTTCTATTCGCTTTTGCAGTGCTTCTGGCCATTGGGAAATATCCTCGGAAGGGTAGATCCGCAAATCAGGCCCGTTTTGATTGAGTAGCTCGGCCGTCCGGCAACCCAGAATCTTACGTGCGGCGACAAGTCCGGTCGAGGTGGCCCCGGAAACACCGTGGCTGAGCGTACTTGACCCAACCATATATAACCCATCGAAAGCAGTATCAATAGTGAAACCCAAAGGACCCGATTGCGATCGACTCTTTTCAAGGCCATATAAATTGCCGCGAGTGGCGTTGATATAATGCTCGTTGGTCAATGGCGTACCAAGACTCCAGAAGACAACATGCTTGCTGATGCCTGGAACTCGCCTCTCCAACCCTTGGAACATCTTCCAGGACAATTCTTCCTTTAGTGCCTCGTATCCCGCAGAGTGGGCTCCCGATTTTTCGCCGGCCCACTGCGCAAATGCGTCATAACCAACAAAGGTAAAGGCTTCGCAAGTATGGTGACCTTGGTGCATCTTGGAAGGATCTTTTAACGTGGTCGCCGTGAGAAACATCATTCCTGGTGAATCCGCGTCCAAGGCGTGGGCCGTTAAACCCTGGCGATAGAGCGTGTCGACATCCCTGTTTTCATAAAACCAGAAGTTACCGGAATCCAGTCCCGCGGCACGAAGATCCATATCCACGGCAAAGAAAAGGCTGAGCGATGACGTGGAGTATTTTGCGCCGTCCAGCTTGCGTAATAAGCGCTTGCCCAAATGCTCACGGCGGATTAGCTTGCCGTATGTCACCTCCGGATCAGCATTGCTGATTACCATGTCGGCTCGGATTTCGCTCCCGTCAGCCAACTGCACACCTACAACGCGTTTATCTTCCAGTAGAATCTTATTGACGCCCGTCTCCAGGCGCAACTCACCACCAGCTCGCTTCAGGGCGCGTACAAATGCGCGTGGGATGGCGAACCCGCCACCTCGAGGAAAGTAGCCACCGTCGAAGTAATGGCGAGTGACACCAGCCTGAACAAAGGCCGACACCTGCGAAGGAGGCAGGCCGTGATCACCCGCCTGTCCAGCCAGTATCGCTTTCAGCAGTGGATCCGAAACAAAATGATCGATCATTTC
>JAACFF010000574.1 GCA_009937635.1 Chloroflexota bacterium | reverse complement strand
GATTCTATCTTCTCCAATGTAAAGATCGCCCAGGTGGAAGTGTATTATCCTAGCTGGCCTGGCGGTTACCGGGATGAGATCGGCTACGCTGCCTCGGTGCAGCCGGCAGATGGCACTGTGGTCACCGACTTAGGCGACGGCTTCGAGGTCCGTCAGCTCTTTACCGAATTTATGAGTTGGCCCAACTGTGTTTGCTGCTACCGCTATGAGCAAATCCTACGCTTTTATGAGGATGGAGCTCTAGATCTGCATTTCATCTCGCACGGTCCGGGCTGTGACGACCCCATGATTTACCGCACTTTCTGGCGCATCGACCTGGAACTGGATGGGCCGGAAAATGAAGAACTGTTGGTTTGGGAAGATGGACAGTGGGTAGAAGTGGAAACGGAAATGAGTATTCCCGTTTTCGAGAGCCTTTCTCCGGAAGGCGAGGTCTTGATCACTGGCGCCGGAGATTACCGCTATAGATGGCTGCCACGGCCGACAGATCCATTGGGTGATGATCAGGGTAAGATTTATTTGCTGCGCTGGAATGAAGACGAGGGTGAGGGTGAGATCCCTGCCGGTCCGCCCGACTCCTTCTGGCCGCCTGGACAATGGCTGACTGACGAGTCGCTGACCGATGAAAACATCGTTGTCTGGTATATTCAAATCCTCAACGGGAAGAAAGGTGATCCCTGGTGGTGTGCGCCTGAACCCGCCCCTGCATTTTCCCCCTGCGATGCTGAGATGCGCGTCGAGCCTATCATCGAAGTGACGCCCACGATGACGCCCACAGCAGAGCCGACGAGTACAGGTGAAGCATTGACGGCGCCGGCAGCCTCGGCAACGTCCACCCAAACGAGAGAACCAACGGCAACGCCCACTACCACCCCCACAACGGATTTGACACCAGCAGCGACCGCAACGCCACGGCCGGTTGAAGGCGATACGGCAGAGGAGATCGCCCGAGTCAGCGGTTGTGACAACTGTCACCTAATTGGCGATATCGGTGAGGCAGGTAAAGTTGGTCCAGACCTGTCAAACATCGGCATCTTGGCCGCGGAACGGGTGCCGGGCCAGTCTGCTTCTGAGTACCTATACGCGTCCATCGTTGATCCTGACGCATTCCTGACAGCTGACTGCCCCAATGGGCCATGTCTAGCAGGAATTATGCCCCGCGATTACGGTAATCGCTTGAGGGCCGAGCAGACTGACTTATTGGTAGACTATCTGCTGGAACAGAAGGCAGGTTCTGTGCAGGTCACTGAATCCGGCGCTGACCAAGCCCCTACGCCTTGGATGTCGCCCGCAGTCATTGCCCTGACCATTGCCCTGGGCGTAGTTCTGATCCTGATTGTGGTCTTTGGGATCCTCAGGTGGCGCAGCAAAAGGGGCAATTCGTAGCGCATTGTCTGATTCTTTTCTACGAACCACATAGTCTAAGGTTACAATGGCGGCTCATCCAAGTGGGATGGATGTGCTGTCTTGCCGTGAAGCGAATGATTCAGGAAAGGTATTGGCTGATTAGGTTGGCGTACGCTTCGCTTTCGGCATCGCCGGTGACGATTCTGATCCGCTCAGGGGCGTCTATACCCAAACCTAACTCCACGGCGCGCGCGATCTGCTCCAGCTCAAAGACTTTACCTTCGCTTACCTGCGGCGTCGTGCCGAATAGGCGTAAGATGGCCACGCCGACGGCATCGATGGCCACCGGATCCTTTCCCGCAAGTACCACGGATGGTTTGGCTAACGTGCCCGCAGCCGGTCCGCCGTCCACGAAGGCATCAACGCCGTCCATGACAATGAGCGCAGGCTTGTAGATCGTGTTAGTCTCGGCGATCATATGCCTTTGGAAAGGTGAACCGTGAAGCTCCGACATGTAGTTGTGGGCGCCTTCGCGAACAGACCGGGCGACAAAACCGACCGAGTTCTTCAAAGAGAGCGTGAAGTGACCGCCGTAGCCATGGGTTTTGAGATTACAGGTCTGCACCACACATTCGCTGTCAAGCAGCATCTTGGGCACGGCAATTCCCGACTGCCAGTGAAAATCGCCTGATTGTTTTATGATCCATTCTTCTTCGTCCATTTCATCGAAGACCACCGTGTCAAAACCCAGCTCGTCGCCCAGGCTATAGACACCCGTTTGGGTTAAAACAGCACGCGTGTTGCCCATGCCGCTCCGTTCGCCGATGGTGATGGAGCGCGCGCCCATATCATTCATTTCCATGACCAACGAGCGCAAGATATCAGGATGGGTCGATGCGGGAGCCGGTTCTGCACTGTTGTAGTTGGGTTTGAGCAGCACACGATTGGCACGAACAGGATTCAAGCCGAAGATCTCTAGCGCTCGTCGAACGCCGTAGGCGCGATCCGTGGTTTTAACCAGCGCGACGGTGGCCCCAGAGAACTCGGCCGTAGGCGAGGGCGGTGGTGTATCGGTGGGGTTGGTTTCAGTGGGCTGTGGTGGCACTTGAGTTGGATCGCTGCCCGTTGTCGCCGATGGCTGTGGTAGCTGAGTCGGGTGGGGTGTATGCGTGGCTCTTGGCGGGGCGTTCGTAGGCAGTTGATCACTGCCTTCTGGTGTTGGATCTGCAAGCGGGGCACAGCTGTTGATGATCGGTGCCAAGACGAAGGCACCGCCAACCATCACGAATTGACGACAAAATTCTCTCCGTTTCATTATGTACATCCCCTAAATAAGTCGAAGACTTGGCGAATCATGCTGGTAGGGTAAACCTGAACTTATTATGACACCAGTGGAGTTTGTCACTAATTGACCCGTGATAATAATCACGAATTATGGTTCATGACGCGTATGGACAAGCTTTGTCAATAGACAAGGTAGTACTCTGCGATATGATACTCCCTAGGAAATAGATTCTATTTTCATCTCTTTGTGGTGGGCCCCCACTCATGAAAACTGTTGGCGAAGTCCATTTAGGCAGTTAGGGCTGCTGCATGTAAACGAACAAAAGCTGAATTGCGTGTCTGAGCCAGGGGGATCCCGGCCAAC
>JAACFF010000573.1 GCA_009937635.1 Chloroflexota bacterium | reverse complement strand
GCTGGCCAAGACCCAAGGTGCTAAGGTCATCGCCCAAACGGAAAACCCAGAATCGCCGTTGGCGCAGATCAGCGATGCGGTTTACCGAGTGAAAGCCATCGGCGACGTAGACCCATACGGTATGATCGCGACCGGCAGCTCGTTAGTCAACGCCGCCGCGTGCGATGTTCTGTGTGTACTTTTGCTCGAACGGCGAGGATACTCGAAGGAAGAGTTTGGTACGACCCACCCGGGTGGTGCCGTTGGCAAGAAACTGGTAGAAGAACAAAAGTAACCAACTTCAGATCTAAGGTATTATGGATTAGTGTGGCGCGGTTCAGGCGTAGGATCCTGAAATAAGGGAAGCGCCAACTCGGGCAGGGGGGCGGCGATAAGCCAAGATCGAGCCGCCACACAATCCGACTTGAACTAAGCCGGTTACTCCGAGCCAAGCATCCTATTTGGAAATTAAGGAGAAGGGAATATTGCAGAAGTGGGGTGTCCTGTGATTAGGTGCAGACGGCGATTCTAAGGAGACCGTCAAGAATTGGCGTAGTTCAGGGGCTATGAAGAGCGTATTGGCTGCTATACCAGGTGAGAATTGACTGGCAAATGTCCTGATCTACCGGCTTCTCCGAAAACAGGCATGATGAAGCCGTTGACACTGTGAGACATGCACAGCGCCTGGATCAATGACAACGATCGAGACCGTGCTCAAGGAGGGCGGTGGCGTTTGGGCTGGAGCGTTTCGACCAAGCGCATGGCCTCGCCGCACTTGGGGCAGCGCAAAGCCCGATCCTGGGGTGCGAGATGGGCTTGCTGAGGGATTGTTTGTTTAGCAGTGTTGGCGTTCCCGAGCAGCCGCCGGATCTGGTTAAGCAGATGGCGATTACCGTGGCTGAAGAAGCCGTAATACCTGACCTTGACAAAGCCTCTGGGCAAGACGTGCTGGAGGAAGCGACGGATGAACTCCTCGGCAGTGACGATGCAGCGCCTGGTTTCCCCGGTGTCAGAGTCCTTGTAGCGAAAGATGACGCGATCATCTCGCAAATCCAGGATGCGATTGTTGCTGATGGCCACGCGAAAGATATAGGGGGCCAGATACTTCAAAGCGGCTACCCCACTGCCGACGGGTTGACAGTGAACCACCCAGTCTTTGGTCCACGCCTCGGCGGGGATCAGATCAAACAAGGCGGTCTTTTTCAATTCATCCCGGAACTTGGCCCGAAACAGGATCGAGAGGGGCTTGACGTGCACCAGGAAATCCTGCCTGGCAGCCAGCCAGCGCTGGCCATCCGGAGCCAGCGCGCCGGCGGGCACCAGATAGTGGACGTGGGGATGATAGCTTAGATCGCGGGTCCAAGTGTGCAACACCCCGACCATGCCGATTTGGCCGCCAACAAAACGAGGGTCTTGGGCCAACTGCTGCAAGGCGGCGGCAGAAGTGCGAAAGAGGATATTGTAGACGATTTTCTGGTTACTTCGGGCTAGCTGCTTGAGATCAGCGGGCAGGGTGAAGGTGACCATGAAGTAGGATGTGGGGAGCAGCAGCTCCCGTTGCTCAACCAACCATTGTTCTGCGGTCTCATTCTGGCATTTGGGACAATGGCGGTTCTTGCAAGAGTGATAACTGTACAGGGCTTCATCACACGCTTCACAATGGTATACGTGACCGCCCAGAGCTTCGGTGCGGCATTGTTCGATGGCCGCCATCGCCTGCCGGTGACGGAGTGGCATTCGCTCGCCGAATTTCTTCCGATATTCGGGGCCGTAACGGCGGAAGATCTCTGCTATCTCGATCACGACGGTTCCTCCATTAACCGATTGACGGCCTCAGCAGCCAGCGCTTCGGCGAGGCGGGTCAGGTGAGTATAGACGGCGGTGGTCGAGAGAGAACCGTGGCCCAGCCAGACTTGAAGCTGGCGCAAATTGACCCCGGCTTCGAGTAGGTGTGTAGCCCAGCTATGGCGTAAGGTATGCACAGTCGCCCGCTTGTGAATGCCGCTTGCTTTCAACGCTGCCCCAAAAGCGTACTGCACGCCGCGTTTGGACATCGGCCCCTTGGCACTGGTTAGGTCTTGACGATCCGGAAAGATGAACACCGGATGGCGGTGAGTGGCCCAGTAGGCCCGCAACAGTTCTAGCGTGCGGCCGGGCAACGGCACATAGCGATCTTTGTTACCTTTGCCCCGGACGTGGATCAGCATCCGCGCACTATCGATATCTGAGACCTGGAGGTGCACCCCTTCCTGCAAGCGCAGCCCGCACGAGTAAATGGTGCTCAAACAGGCCTGATAGCAGGGCTGACGCAGGCGGCCCAGGATGCGATGGACTTCTTCACGACTGAGAACGACCGGTAGCTTTCGCTCCCGCGGCGGCCTGACCAAGGTCAGCGTCGGCCATTCTTGGTGGAGGGTCTGCTCGTAGAAGAACTTGATGGCGCACAGGGCAATCGTGATCGCACTGGAGGATGCTTTCTTTTCATTGGTGAGGTAGAGAAAGTATTGCCGCAGTTCTTCGTCGCTGATTTGGTCCGGCGACTTGCCGTAGTGCTCGGCCAGTTGGCGAACGGCGGCCACATACGCCGCTTGAGTCCGCTCGGCCAGGCCTCGCAGTTGCATGTCCTCGATCATGCGTTGTCTTAAGTGGGTCGTCATGACTATACCTCCTGTTTAGATGAATTGAGGGTTCACAGGAAATATAGTCGGAGGGGAATAAGAGGAAAACTAGCGAGGAGCTAACAGGGGTAGACCAAATCTGCGCGAAGCGCTTAGTTCAAGAGGTGCTTAGACGAAGTACATCCCCATACAGGGGATTCTCGTTGCGCCTGGAACTGCGGGAAGCGATGAGACGGGATTAGGACCATTGGACGTATTTCACTTCTGGGGAGGAAACCTGACGGGTTTCCGAATGCCCCTCCTTTTATGGCTCATTTGGCACCTGAGTACTGAGCTATGCTCAAGAATCGTAGCTAAAACCCGTCAGGTTTGGCAAACTCGCCCCCAAACTGAAATACGCCCGAAC
>JAACFF010000169.1 GCA_009937635.1 Chloroflexota bacterium | reverse complement strand
CTTAATGTCGTGCTCAACGTGAATTTATCCTGCTGGAAAATCGCTGATTTAGGTAGGAAATATTACCTTACCTGGACTCTTTTGTCCAACCTGGACAAAGGATTGTGGGCGCTGTAAACAAGCCGCTTGTGAAGCCCGTCACAACTGCGCGGGCATTGTATTACAAAGATGACCCATATGCCAGCATTCTTAGTAAGACGAGCGAGTGGCGAGTAGAAAGTGGCGAGTTGCATGACGCAAGTTATGCGACCCGGTGCTGGATATAATCGTAGCTTGCAAAAAGGCGGTGGTTGCGGTGGGGCAGTTTTAGCGTAGGGAAAGAGACATGAGGGGGTAATGGTACGTTGTTGGGGAGAAAGGTAAAATTCGGCGGTTATGGTAGAACACCGTTGGGAATCGCGGAAGCAGATCCTTATCGCCGTTTCTTTGCTTATTTTGCTGGCTTACGGGCTCCGGTTGTTCAATCTGGAAGTTTTCAGTTTCTGGACGGATGAGGGCTTGACGCCTTTGCGCTCAGGATATCCGCTAACAGAGATCTTGAGTAATCGGATATTTATTCAAGACGCAATCAGTAAGGATACGCATCCGCCGCTTTACTACTTAATCATTCACTTTACTCAGCAGTTGTGGGGTGAAACGGACTTCGCCTATCGTTATGCGTCGTTGCTGGCTGGTGTTCTTCTCGTTCCGCTCCTCTACCAATTTGGTCGAAGTTTACAAAACAGGCGTGTTGGACTCCTGGCTGCATTTCTAGTCGCTGTCAATCCTTTGCAAATCTATTATGGCAATGAAGCGCGAATGTACACAACCCTTGTGCTACTAGCAGCAGGGACAAGTTACATTTTGTGGCAGGCACTCAATGGTGGAGATCTGCGGCGCAATTTGCTACTTTATCTTGTATTGGCCGGACTAACCTTTTATACCCATTATACGGCCGTGTTCCTGATCGCCGCCCAAGGATTGTTTTGGATTTGGCTTTTGTGGCACGCTGGATATAAACGGCTCCTTATTGGCGTAGCGGCTATTGCGATCCTGCTGGCGATTCCGGTCATTCCTTTCACGGTGCCGCGACTGTTTACGGGGACAGAGGCGAATTACTATTACGTGCAGCCTTCGACCATGCTGCACGACGTGATAAGGTTTTTCGCTTTGGGGGTAACTTTCGATTTCAGGCATTGGTCCGCTCCGTTGCTGGAAATCGCCATTTTGCTATTGCTTATCATAGGCATTTGGGCAGCCAAACCGTGGCGGAGACGAGCGTTTCTATTGGTTTATTTGCTGGCGGTAGTTTTGGGCTTAATGGTGGGATCGTTGCTCAAGCCAATGTATCAAGCTGTGCGCCATATCATGGCCAGTAGCCCCGCTCTTATTCTGCTGCTGGCCATCGGAGCGGATTATCTTTTTGGCATTAGCCGCGGCCAAAATGTGAGAAGCCGGTGGATTTTACGCTTTCTTACCTTCTTGTTGATCCTTGCCCCATTGATAGGTTCGGTTCGGGCACTTGATAATCTGTATAATGATTCCCATTATGCCAAGGGGGACTTTCGCAGCCTAATTCACTACGTTGAATCGCGAGCTGGAGAGCGTGATGTCGTTCTCTATCACAACGCAATCTTGCTGCCCATGTATGAACATTACCAAACCAGGCCTGATTTGTTGGCAACAGCCTTGCCAGTTTATCCCTACATGGCTGATGACGTTGAGACGCAGCTTGCGGAATTAGCAAACGAGTATGATCGTGTTTGGTTTGTTACCGATCCACCGGCTGACGGCCGTGATGCCGAAGACAGAGTGCCATCCTGGTTAGAGCAAAACCTGGAAGCTGTAGATTTCAGGAGCTTTCACGGGCGAGATGTTGCCGTGAGTGTGATTGGCTATCGTACATCACCGTCAATTGCCAACACGCTACCAGAAGATAGTCAAGGATTAAATCTTGCATGGGGCGACTCGCTAAATGCTCAAGGTATCCAATTTGGATTCTCACAGCCTGCAAAGAGTGAAACGTTATGGTTTGATCTATTTTGGGCGGGCGGAGTAGCTGCCCCTGCGGAGGATACGTCGCTTCGTGTGCGCCTGATCGATGCTGAGGGAGATCCATGGGCAGAATATTCGCAATCTCTGGCACAAGATGTTGACGATTGGTCAGAGACAGGCCTGATTCGTAACAGTTATCTGATGCCTATACCACCGGGTACTCCACCAGGCAACTATACTCTGATGGCCCAAGCGTTCGATGGGGCTCAGTCCGCGATGACTGATGAAGAAACCCTTGCAAGCTTGAAGTTGGCGGCGACACAGCGCCAATTGGGAAGGCCAAAGGTGATTTTTAACAATGGGTTGGTCTTGCAGGATGTTGAATTGTTTGATTATGATGTGCGCCCAGGTCACACGCTACCTTTTGTGATTCAGTGGCAGGCTGAGGCAGGGGAAAAGCCTGAACTGAATGGATTACGCTATACTTTAGATGTAATAGGTCCAAGCGGCGAAGTGCTACGCTCACAGGGAGGCAAGCCGGGTGCGGACTGGCTTGAAAACTGGCCTGATGACGCACTGATCCGTGAGAATAGCGGACTTTATTTTCACCCTGAAACGGAGCCGGGTCGCTATCGCTTGCGCTGGCATGTGCAGGTCGAGGACGAGGCTGTTTTGGGACGGCCAGCCTGGCGACCCTGGAGTAGCGAAACCGTCGAATACGGATCGGTAGCGGTCATTCCGTGGCCTCTTAACAGGGAACTGCCGGAAAACGTAAATGTTGTCCAAGCGGATTTTGGCCCGGCTATCCAACTTTACAGTTATGAACTTAGCCAACCCGATGAAGATATTTTGGAATTGCGGCTGACTTGGTTGACACAGGAAGTTCCAGATCACAGTTATTTGATCTTTGTACATGTTGCCGATACTCGTGATGGTCGGATTATTAGCCAGGTTGATCGTTTACCCGTGGATGGTTTGCGACCAACCACAGGCTGGCGTAACGGAGAGGTGTTATCCGATCAGATAGCTCTGTCTTTACCGGAAGATTTATCACCGGGTGACTACAAAATCAATATTGGCTTTTACGATCCCGATGACGGGCAGAGGTTGCCGGTTTCGCTATATGGTGAACCTCAGCCCCACAACCAATTAACGCTGTCGACGATAACGTTGAGATGAAACTAACTTGGCCCTTGTTCTTGAACCCGAATCCAGAACGATCAGAAATCATGGATCGCGGCATAGATCAGGTTAAATCTAGTGTCGCCAGTGATGGCGATCGATATCGTGGAATGCGGCATCGACGTTTCTGGCTCTTGCTGGTTCTGACTTTGTACCTACTAGTTACGCTGGCTTATGGGGTTGTCAATCCTCTGTTTGAAGCGCCCGACGAGCATATGCATTTCTTCACAATACAGCGGATTGTAGATAGTGGCCAATTGCCCCAAGTTGCGTCAGGCGAAAACTATGATGAATGGATGCGCCAGGAGGCGGCGCAACCTCCCTTCTATTATCTCTTGGGAACTGCTCTGAGTGCTCCATTTCGTCCAGAAAGCCCGATTGAAACCCTGTGGCCAAACAAGTTTACGGCAATGGGAAATGCCAGCTCCCTCAACAACATTAACCGGTTTATTCATAGCACGGAGGAATCTTTTCCATGGCGTGGGTATGTGCTGGTTACGCACTTGCTGCGCGGGTTTTCAACCTTGATTGGATTGGGGACCTTGTTGTTCATTTACGGAAGTGGCCGTTTACTTTGGCCAGGCGATCCCTATCGAGCTTTGTTCGCCACCGCAATTGTGGCGTTCTTGCCTCAATTTAATTTTCTACATTCATCGGTGACCAACGATACGCTGGTTATCTTCCTGGTGTCAGCCGGGCTCTGGCAAATTATCCGTCTCTGGTTAGATCATGTGACGAGAGGCCGTCTCCTATTGTTGGGAGTGACTGTTGGCCTTGCCGCCCTTTCTAAGAATGCAGGGATCGTTTTACTGCTTTATGCCGTGGGCGTATTGCTTCTCCTTGCTCTTCGTGGGGAACCGGATCAGGCAGTAGATCGTTCGTTCTCTTCCGCCGGACCCGATACACCGCAATCTCATGGCTTGACAGGCCTACAACTGGTTGGAGGCATTATTCTTTACCTGATCATACCCGCCGCCTCGCTTGTTGGTTGGCTGTGGGTTCGCAACTGGAATTTGTACGGGGATTTTACCGCGACCAACCAGTTTATCCGTCTTGCTGGAGGTGACCGCGAATACACGATTCTACAGGTGATTGGTGAGTCTGATGGTTTGTGGTTATCGTTGTTTGCCGTATTTGGATGGTTTAATCTAAGACCTCCTGATTGGGTGTACTGGTTCTGGAGTGGCGTTGTCGCAGTGGCCATTGTAGCTGCGCTCTGGCAGGCGCTGAACAGGATTCGCAATCGAGAACGTGGGAACGTTGGGCAGAACAATGCGCCAACTTTACACGCAAGAGCGGTCCAGTTGTTACGGCAGCGGTGGATGCTGCCGCTTCTTCTGGCCGGATGGGTTGTGCTTGTTTACGGTAGTTTGGTGGCCTTCATGCTCAAGACAGAAGCGGCGCAGGGGCGTCTCCTGTTTCCCGCGCTGGTGCCACTGGCTCTGGGTTTTGCCTACGGATGGACGGTTGTGGGTACGCTTAGGCGCATCTCTGTGATTTTGCCTCCGATAGCGTTGGCGATAACGATATACTGCTTGTTTTTTGTTATCCGGCCTGCATATGCAGTCCCTCTTACTATAACGACATTACCTGATGAAGTGACCAGATTAGATGCACAGTTGGGTCAGGGTTTAACGTTGGTTGGAGCCCAGGTAGAGACTAAAACGGCCGAACCCGGCGATCCGGTTTGGCTGACTCTCTATTGGCGGAGCGATACAGGAGTTGAAGAACCTCCTGAATTTGCATTAAGTATTTTTGGACGTGAATTGGTCGAGGTCGGAAAGCATCACAGTTATCATGGCCGAGGGATGTATCCAGCCAACTTGTGGCAACCGGGACAAATCGTTGCCGACAGATTTGCCGTGCAACTGGATGACGCGTTTGAGGCTCCAACGTTAGCCGATATTCGAGTCAGCGTAATTGAAGGGGATCAGGATGTGCAGGCAGGGGAGGTCAAGGTTGTACCAGCAAGTTGGCCAAAGAGCAGAGTGCCAGAATTAGCCCAAATTAGAGATGCCATAGCCCTTACGGATGTAGGAATAACCCCAGCACAACCTAAGGCGGGTGAGACGATACAACTGGCGGTTCAATGGAATGTGCTGAAAAATCCGATTTCCGATTTGACTACGTTAGTCCATATAGGACAGCCAGACCAGCCTCCATTGGTGACGGGTGATCGGCCACCGCTAAATGGCGATTATCCAACCAGGGTTTGGGAGGCTGGTGAGGTTGTCGATGACGTTTATTCCCTGGTACTGCCAGCGGACCTGGAAGCAGGACGCTATCCGATCTGGATAGGCATGTATGATTCGGAGACGATAACTCGTTGGGAGCTGGCCGTTGATGGCGAGCCTGAACCACACAGCGTTTACCTTGCTGGATGGGTAGAAGTGAGGGAATAATCCAGGTTTGCAGGAGGGGATCTTGTAAAGGGCTGGATTGGTTCCTTATGATAGTCTTGAGTAAAATTTCACATTTCACTTTTCTGAAACGGCCTATTCATGGGACGTAAACATCTGGTACCACTGTTAATGTGGTCCTTGCTGTGGGCTCTTTTTTTCGCCACTTTGTTGTTGGGTGCGGAGCGCTTGCCTACGAGTGATTTGTCAGGCCAGTTCCATGCGTTTGGCCTGTTTCAGGCCCGCGAAATTTCCGCGGGAGATATGCCTACATGGTCACCGGGCAGTTATGGTGGCGTCCCCTTTGCCGCAGATACGCAAGCGGCCGTATTCTATCCCCTGCGCTTGTTGACAATATTGTTTACCCTTCCCACTGGTTTTACTTTTTATGCACTGGAATTGGAGGGGCTTTTACATATCTGGTTGTCTGGGCTTTTCGCTTATATGTTGGCTTTCGAAATCAGCCGGGAGCGTTGGCGCGAGTCGGAAGACGGGAAGGGCAGCCGTAGACTCAATTTCGCCGGGATGGCGCCTGCACACTGGGCAGGACTCATAGCGGCTGTGGCCTTTGGCCTGGGAGGCTACTTAACCTCATACCCGCTATTGCAGCTAGCCGTGCTGGAAACCGTGACCTGGCTGCCACTGGTCCTTTTCCTGCTACGTCGCGGCGTGCGACCAGAGGAGACTGCCTCAACCGGTCATTTGACCCAAATTCGCGCTTTATTGGCATCGGGAATCATCTTGGGCGTTAGTGCTCTCGCTGGCCACCCTCAGACTTTTTTACATGTGGCATACCTGGCGGCCGTTTACTATCTGTTTCTCGCCTGGCAGGCGCGTTGGCGTTGGACCTGGATAGTCGGATTGGGCATGATGGTAACGGCCGTTGCCTTAGGAGTGGCGATGGCCTCTTTTTTGCCGGCTATCCGCTTTTTGCCTCAAACTGTGCGCAATGATGTCAGCTACGATTTCGTAGCCAAGGGTTTCCCACTGCTCCACACCATACAGTTTCTATTGCCTGGTCCGCTCTCATTGTGGCTGCCTCAGTACAGTGGCATAGTGACGATTTTCCTGTTGGTTATCGCCTGGTTTGGAAGGCATCAATGGCAGGAGCGACTTCAGCATTTAGAGACATATTTTTGGTTTAGCGTTGTACTTATTGCGGCTTGGTTGTCCCTGGGCGACAAAGGCATTCTCTTTGAGCTTGCGTTTAAGATTGCACCTGGTTTCTCCCTCTTCCGGCAACAAGAAAGATTGGTGAGCCTAGTGAGCCTGGGGCTGGCCCTCTTGGCCGCCCAAGGTATAGTACTTTGGCTGCAGGCCGATACGGAACGGCGCCGAGCTTGGCTTCGGAGCGCCATGATAGTTTTGGCTGCTGGCTTGCTCCTGGTGGGTTTCATTTTGCTGTTGTCACGCACGGCAACCGGTCAAGATGATTGGATCTCTCTATGGGGCAGGCAGTGGCTTATCATAGCGATTATCGCAGCCATCGCCTGGCCGCGAAAAGGGGATCCAAATCAGAAGCGAGACCAGTGGCGAAGCCTGGCGTTATTGCTGCTCTTGTTTTTTGATTTGTTCTTGTCGCTACGCGGAGCGATGGATCTTCAACAGGAATTGCCGTCTGTTTTTTGGCCGGAGCCGGCCTGGCTGCAAACCTTGACCAACGAGGAGATCGCTCGCGTAGACGCCCAAAACCTTTTTCACACTAACCTTGGTGAAGTTTATAACTTGCAGGACATTAAGGGCATCAGCCCGTTGAAGCCGCAGTTCACCGAGGATTTTGAAGAGCTACCGCGCCCATTGCGCTGGCAGTTACTTAATGTTAAACACGTGCTGGCCGAGCAGCCGATAGAAGAAGGCCTAATTCAGGTTGCATCGATAAAGGAGTCTGTATTACCGGGTGAGGAAGCCAAAGCTTTTGTGTATCGTTTTGAAGACGCTTTGCCTCGAGCTTGGATGGTATATGAGCCAATTCATAGTGGCACGCCCGACGAGGCTCTTGATACTGTAAAGCAGGCTGATTTTGACCCGGCAAGACAGGTTGTATTAACAAACGCGACTGAAATCGATCTTGATAGTGTCATCTCACCCAGCCAGGCTCCTCACGTTGAGACGGAAAAACTACCTGGCTCCGGGCTACTGATCTCAGTAGAAACGGAGACAGCAGGTATATTGGTTCTTAGTGAATGGGCATTCCCTGGTTGGAAGGCAACGATAGATGGCATCGAGGTTCCGTTATTGGCGGCCGATTATGCGCTGCAGGGACTTTACGTGCCATCTGGTACTCATGAAATCAGGTTGCTCTATGTTTCACCTGATGTGACTTTAGGGTTGTCGGTTCTGCTATTGACTTTGGCGATTACGGCCGTGGTCGCCTGGCGCTGGCAGCCCGTTATACCAGAGCGTTCACCGAGGGATTTGAAGAAGCGAGAGACACCAACATTGCCGGTTGGCGCGCATTTGAAATTGCAGAAAAGATTATCTCCCAGCATCTCGCTCTGGATTATGGTGGCGGTTGTGCTGTCAGCATTTGGGTTGCGCGTGTTCTTGTTGGGCAACCAGGAACTGCGGGGGGACGAAGCTTTTAGCTACTTGTTTGCGCAGTTGCCTATGTCCGCAGTCATTCCCGAGTTGATTGACCAGGGCGATCCCCATCCGCCCTTTCATTATCTTTTGCTCAACGGCTGGGTAGACCTGACCGGCGTGAGCGAGTTAGCTATGCGCTTTCTCTCTCTGTTGCCGGGACTTCTTCTGGTCCCAGTACTGTTTCAATTGGGGCGTGAAATGACAGGCCGCCGGCTTGGGATATTGGCAGCGACCTTGGCAACCATTTCTCCTTCTCTTATTTGGCTTGCTCAAGATGTACGTAATCAATATACATTGGCTATTTTGTTCACGACTCTAGCAACATGGCTGCTTGTCATCCTGGCTAAAGAGACGTCTGGGCGCTCCAGACAGCGCACGGCTGTGCTCTGGGTCGTTTATGCTGTCTTGTGTGCTCTTTCAATATACAGTCATTATTACGCGGTATTCGCCCTGTTGGCACATGGGTTATATCTGTGGTTCGTTCCGCAACGGTGGCGTTTCCTGCTGCCGTGGATGGCCTGTGGAATTGCAGCGCTGTTGCTCTTCTTGCCCTGGCTAACTACTGCACTCTCGGAGCTGTTAGAGGCGGGGCAATTAAGTGATCCGGACACGCCAGATTTGGCGCGTTATCTGGTGAGAGTGGGCACTGAATTGATAGTAGGTGCATCCTGGACAGGGCGTTGGATCCGCTGGGTGTTCCTGGGAATGATGGCTTTAGTCATGACGGGGTTTCTTGCGCTGTGTAATAGGAAGCCAGGATGGGCGGCCATGTTAGCGGGGTGGTTTGGAGGGGCGGTACTGATCATTTTCCTGGTCCGGTTTAGCCGCAGTACTTTTAATGCCTTCTATATCAGTGTGGCTGCTCCAGCCTGGATCTTGCTATTGGTTGCCGGCGCTGGTAGCTTATGGCAAAGAGGCAGATGGGGGCGTGGCCTGGCGATTATTTGGTTTTCTGTCCTTATCTTGGTTTCGATGGGCAGCCTACGAAATTATTACTTCGATCCAACTTATAGCAGAACCCTGGGATACCGTGAGGTAGGCGCGTTCCTTCAGGCGGGGGCACAAAACGGCGATGTGTTTATCGCGCATTTTCCAGATCCGTCGCTGGATTACTATTTGAGGGAGGTCGATATTAAAAGCCGCTTGTTTCCGGCAAGAACCGGTCTGAGCACCCTAGAGGTTGAACAAGCGCTGGCTCGCCTGGCAGAAGAGAACGAGCGGATGTGGCTCGTACCTTACCATCATTCAGTATGGGATGCGGAGAATGTGGTTCCACGTTGGCTTGCCAGTCATAGCTTACTTGAACAAGAATTGAAACTTAACCGGTTGACATTGGCATCATACCGTCCATTACACGTCGCTGAAGAAGTATTTGAACGGGTTGGGCTGGTTGCCGGTGACGAAATGCTATTGGACGGCGCCTATGTGAAGAAAGATGGCCGGGCAGTTAATGGTGATCGGCCGATTTCTTTGGGAGCTGGTTCAAAGCTTCAGGTAACGTTGTTTTGGTCAGCGGTGCAAAAAATCCCCCAGAGCTACACGGTGTTTGTGCACATTCTCGATGACAGCGGTATGCTGCTGACGCAGCATGATGGGATTCCTTTGGAAGGATCACGGCCGACTTTCTCATGGCAAGAAGGTGAGCAGATTCTGGATACCCATGAATTGGTGGTGCCAGAGGGTACTCAGGGGAGCGGTCGAGTCGTGATCGGCGTGTATGATACGGAGACGTTTGAACGGCAGCTTTTTACGGATGGTAGAGACGAAGTAAAGATTGCTGATGTCGAATTTGATTGAGCAGGGATTTTCACGAGGATTTCTAACTCGTGGGAAGTTGATAGCGGATGACTATTAGAGAAATAGGCAGGATTTATTGGGTGCTTTTCATCGCCTGGTGTGGGCTATTGACATTCCTGATGTATGGGGAGTCACTTTCACTGCCGTTTTTCTTTGATGACTTCGTCCATTATCCATTTGTGGAAGCCAATGAAGTAGCCGATATCTGGCTTACGACAGATGAACTGGCTTATTATCGTCCGCTCAATTTCACTTTGTGGCGACTTACTTACGATGCCATGCAGCGGCACCATCCAGTTGTAGACCATGCCATTAACTTGATCTTACATGCAATCAATGGGGTAATGGTCGGGTGGCTGGCAGCTCGCCTGTGGGGTAAGGGAGGCAGACGTTTCCCGGTGGTTGCCAAAGAAGATACGGCCGTTGATTGGTGGCGCGCTGCGATCAGCGCGACGCTATTTATCTTGTACCCATTCAGTTATCAAGCTGTGCCATGGGTAGGATCGTTGAGTCACATGCTGGTGACTGCATTGATCATGCTTAGCCTGACCTGTTATGTGCAGATGCGACGTACCGGGCTATTCTTTTGGGGTGTTGCCAGTCTCTTATTCGCAGTACTTGCGCCATTCGCTCACGAGAATGGTGTACTGGTTATGCCATTCGTTGTACTCATTGAACTGACCACTCCAGAGTCTCCTGATCGTTTCCGTCGCGCACTACGGGCGGGGGTGATCTGGTCACTACCATTACTATTTTATTTGCCAGTTTGGTTTTCATTGCCACGTGTTGACAGCGGAGCTCTCTTTCCAAATAACTTGGAGGGAGTGCTGCAGAACACGGCTTATTTTCTGCAAGGCTTTTTCTATCCATTCACGGGTTTGGGCGGCTGGTTGTATCATGCGCGAAACGTCAATGATATGGTTGCAGTCGCGGGATTGAGTGGATTGGGGATCGTCGTCGCCATTTGGGTGCAGCTAGCTAATAAGGCAACCTTGCGATCGTTGTTACCCTGGCTCTGGTGCATTTTGGCCAGTTTGCCGGCGATCCTTTTTCTACTGTTTGAATACGTGATCAATGGGCCGCGTTTATTGATGGTCGCCAGCGTTGGCGCAGCGTGGCTTTGGACTGATGTGCTGCTGTTGTTTGTGCGTGGCGCCAATATTGGATCTCGAAGAAGGATGCTGAGAGTGGCAATAGCCGTATTGGTGGTCACAATCCTTTTGGGACAGAATGCCCGTTTTGTGCGCGAGAGAATGGATTTACACCAGATCTTAGGAGATGGGTTTTCGCAGGTGGTCGAAGCTACGGCGAGGGCTAATGAAGCGGGAAAAGAAGCGATTGTCGTTAATTTCCCATCCTGGTTGGCCGCAAAGCGGTCGGATTATGCACTCGGACACGATGGCGTCTTATTCTGGCCAGATTACGTGCCGCCGGGGATATTCATAGCGGTCCATACCGGGGAGTTTGGCGATCTCAATTTCGTGCGCGTGGATGCGATCCGTCCAGACCTGGAGACAATCTATTACGGCCTTACGGGTCCAGCGCCGGATTGGACGGCGCTCTCTTCAGTTCCGTCCCAGGTGCTGATGACCGAGTATGGAGCGGAAAACCTCTCTTTGGTTCCGGTAGGTGAACTGATTACTTCTGCTGCGATCAGTGATGAGCCGGTGGCCACTTTTGAGATAAGTTCGGGAGAGACGGCCGTTACCCTGCTCGATGCCAGTACGGAGGTGAGCGACGACGGCGTACGTGTTCTCCTTAAGTGGCAAGTTTCAGGAATGCTGAATGACAGTACTGTATTTGTGCACCTGCTAGATAGGAATGGGCAACTCATCGGCCAGGCGGATGGGGATCCGTTGGGCGGAAGTTTTCCTTTTGAGCTGTGGCCAAATGATGGACCGATTATGGACACAAGGTTGATCGCAGTAGAGGGTGCTGCGGCTAGCGGTGTGTTG
>JAACFF010000572.1 GCA_009937635.1 Chloroflexota bacterium | reverse complement strand
CGTCAGTTGTCAAGGGTAATATTAAATTGGTATGGGAATCGGTGGTTTTAGGGTGTATTAAGGATGTTTATTACAGTAATCATACTGTTCTTTGAATTACTTTTGCTGAATCGGCAATAGCTCGGGCTACTTACAGTACGCGTTGGAAGGTGCAGGCGCCGAGACTCATTTAGGCCATGGCGCATTTCTTCTCAACCTGAAAGCCTGCTTTCTGGTTGTCGATCACCGCTATGATGACCGATAGCTAATCAGTTTGCCCTCTGTAAACGAGCGTAAATATGATCCGAAGCCTCCAATCCTGGCGAATGGGTTGAGTAGCCAGCACACACGATTTTCCCGAATCTGACTGAATCGCATATTTTAGAAACTTTTAACGACTCTAACGTGTCCTGGAATGACCACAAAGAGACTGGGCAAACTGGGGGCTAAACCGCCAGCGAAAGCTCATTGGTCGATATCGATGCCATACTACTTGAAAGTTATCGGCAAAAGGTATCTTTCAAATGCAACGATACGCGCGCAAACACCCGTGTTACCGATCGGAGCCAGAGCAGTTGAGCCGCAGGCGTAGATCTCACCATCTTCGTCCTCGCCAAACCCCTTCAGGAACAGTCCATATGGACGGTCATCGAGGCCAATCTGGAATTTCTGAATTTCCGGGTTCTTGCCAGTGGGATCCGCGATATAGTATAGGGTGCCGGAGGGGATGGTGAATGCTTGCGCGAAATCACCGAAAATATACTTTCCTAACAGGTTTGGGGAGTCCGTACCGCGGTATACAAAACCGCCGATGACCGTGATCCCCCCTTCAGGGATAAATCCGCTTTCAGGATGAGCATATTCAACGATGGGGTTAACCAGCGGTTCGCCTTGAGGACCAAAATCGTTACAAGTGCTTGGCGGGCTGGTGGGGTTGAACGGATCGAAGCAATGGAACCCCTCCCGTATCACCCAGCCATAGTTGCCGCCTCGTTCGATAATGTTGACTTCTTCGAAGAGGTTCTGACCTACGTCACCCAGGTACAGCTTGCCATCTCCGCCTGGTCCATCATCAAAGGAGAATTTAAATGGATTGCGCAACCCATAGGCATAAATCTCATCAAGACCAGGCTGACCGACAAACGGATTGGTAGGTGGAATGGTATAAGCGGTTTCTGACGCCTGTGTAGGTGCATCCACGTTGATGCGCAAAATCGCGCCCAAGGGTGTTTCGATGTTCTGAGCGTTACCTATCGGCCCGTGGGAAGGAGGATCGTCAGCAAGCCCATCGTGTGCACCGCCGCCATCGCCCAGGGTAAAGTACAAGAATCCGTCCGGGCCAAAGGCGACGTCACCGGCGTTGTGGTTGAATTGGGGTTCATCAACGGTGAATAGAATGATTTCCGAGTCGGGATCGGCCTGATTTGGATCGCTGGTAGATACTGCATATTCGGCAAGGATTTCTGTGTGGCAACCGCGAGAAGTGCCAAAACATGGCTCACCTGGGTCACCGTTTCGAGGGGTACTATAACGTATAAAGAAACGGCCGTTTTGTTCATAACGAGGATGAAAGGCCAACCCCAGCAGACCGCGCTCGTCAAAGGACGGGTTCAGTTCCGGCAATTTTGCGGAGACGTCCAGGAAAGGCGTGGGCAAAAGATTTCCATCTTGTACGATCCGGATCTGGCCTGACTGTTCCGTAATGAACTGGCGTCCAGAGCCGTCTCCTGCATGGGTTACTCCAAGCGGTGCTGTCAATCCGGCTGCAAGCGGCTCAAGCTCGATGATAGTGACGTCCGCTTGCGCGGAACCCACACCGCCGGCCAACATCAATAAGGCAATGGACAACAATAAAATTATTAAGCTTAAACGCCATCTTATTACTTTGCCTATGAACATGATTCACTCCTTTTTGGGTATTACCTGCATCTAATAGGTCCTATACATTACGTTAAAAGCAGCCATTTGGATCCCACATCCTGGAGAGCAAGGAAAAACGGGGGCAAACTTGTCGGCCTACTTATCCGGCTCGCTTTGCGAACGTTGTCGAGGTCGGCCGTTGGTCCCAAGCTTTCTTCCACTGGCACAACGACGAGCATCATCACAGCACACTTGGCTTGATGACGCCTTAAGCCATTCACCATGGTCAGGCTGCAATGATGAGCATAGCAACGAAGAGGATGAGCAAGGCTGTGAAGCAGTGGAGACGAAGACTATGCACAGCCTCCAGAAATGCTGAAACGAAGCAAAGTCGGCTGCTTGGATAGCATCCGGTGCACCCGTCGTCGCTCCTTTAATGTAGTCTGTGCCCCGGTCACGGCTGATGATTTCAACACCAGGATGCTCCTGTAACCAGCTTACAAAAGTTGCGGCAGACCGTTCAGACAATACGTCGACTACCTGGTGCGCTTCCAGGTCAATCAGAATCGTGCCATATGTTTGTCCTTTTCGTATGGCCCAATCGTCCACCCCCAACAACCGTGGCCTTGTTGCCTACGACTCTAGCGCTGCCCGAACAAGCCGCAACAGCAAATCTGGACCGGCACCAATACAAAACCAGGACTATATCCTTGAGTTACTTTCGGCACTTACCTCGAAAGCGATCTGTTCCAATGTGCTTGATAAGCGTTCTATCCGACGGGCCCGATGTTGCAGTAAAGTCCGAAACTGTTCTGCGAAGGTGCGTTTGGAACATTGATCTTTACCACAGAAGAACCACTGCACTCGAATCCGCAAGCGAACCAGCGAACCTACACAGGGCAAATCGGCCGGATAGCGATAGTAATAGTTGTTAGGCCGGTCGCTTTCCTGGTGGCATTGGGGGCAAACGACTTTGGATGTTCGGGCAATTAGTTGCATCATCACTCCGCCACCTTCGAGTTCGACCCGTTCGATTTGCAGCGTCGTTGCTTTGGGAAACAAGATATCGGCAAGCATTTTTGACTCCTTTGTTTTGCTCACCAATTTTCCCAATATCAGGCATCATTTTCCATTTTCACATTTGTGCGATGATCGTGGTGCTTTCCATCTTGG
>JAACFF010000168.1 GCA_009937635.1 Chloroflexota bacterium | reverse complement strand
GCTGGACAACTTCCTCGTTCGTGACCGAACGGTAAAGATTAATTGGCCAGCGCCCGCCGTCGCTACTGGCGATATCGCCATCAATGAAGCCGTATGTTTCTTCATTGCGCAAGGCAATATACTCCGTCTCTCGCTCGAAATGGGGGATGGGCAATGATTGATACAATGCAACCGTTTCTTCCACATCGGGCCAAAGTTTCACGAATTGTTCGCGCAGTTCATACAGATCGGCTGTTGATGGGAAATGGGTGAAGCCACCCACCGTCATGGCGATTGGATGGGTATGCCGGCCACAAATCACTTTACACAAGTCCCCGGCCAATTTCTTCAAACGCAAGGCTCTTAACACCACTTCAGGAGCTGTTTTCGCCAGGGGGATGACACTGCCGACATTTAGAAAGTCAGGGGCTACCAACATGTAGGCGTGCAGTATGTGACTATCCAAAATTTCGCCGAGGAAATTTAGGCGGCGAAGCAGCTTCGTCTGTAACGATAGCTCAACACCTAATGCGTTTTCGACAGCCCGTAATGACGTAGTGGCATGCCCCACGGCGCAAATGCCACAGATACGAGAAGTGATTTGGGAGGCATCTTGATACGGCCGTCCGCGTAACATCGCTTCAAAGAAACGTGGTGTTTCCGTAACCTGTAATTCACATTGTTTAATTTCGCCGTTGATTACGTCGACGACGATATTGCCATGTCCTTCGACACGTGTTATGTGGTGAACATCAACGCTTACTCTATGAGACATGAGCATTTTCCTCCTGTACCAAATCCAAAGCCTGGTTTGTCATAAACAAAGTGAGTTTCGAGTCGACTTCGTGCGGGTTTAAACCATGCTCAACCATCACCTGTTTCAGGGACTCGATCTTAGGGAAGGGAATCAGACCACGACAACCGTCGCAGCTCATTCCGTACGCCGGGCAGATTGCCTTACATCCGGCACGTGTAATCGGTCCCAGGCAAACATGACCTCGTTGGTACACGCAGACGTTTTCATCAAGCTTGCACTCAATACAAACCGGATAATCAGGGGGTTCTGGGCTACGTCCTTGCATCAATGCCTTGACCGCTTGCAGAAACTCGTAGCGGTCAATGGGGCAGCCGGGGATGATCGCATCAACTTCAATCAGATCGCCAATGGCCCGTGCTTCATACGCGTCGAACCAGTCTGCATATCCACCATATACATATTGCCGCACCTCATCCAGGTTCTGGCGATTGCGGATAGCATTCACTCCCCCAAGGTGAGCACAAGCACCTAAAGCCACGACAATACCTGCTCGTTCCCTGATGTCTTGTAACCGTGCCTCATCGCTGGCGCGGGAACAAGATCCCTCTATGAAGGCAATATCGTACGAATCGCTTCGTTCGCTCATCGCTTCACGAAACTCGACGATATCTACAACTTCCAAAAGTTCGGGATAAGTCTGCAGCGCATCAATCACCGTTAACTGGCAACCCTCGCAGCTTGTGAAGTCAAAGAATGCAACTTTTGGTTTAATCGTATTCTTCATGATAGTGCCTCCTGCAGGTCCTCTATCTCGGCGTAGGAGAAGGAAGGGCCAGCCTGACAAGTGTAAATATGATGCAGCTGGCAGTGTCCGCATTTGCCTACACCGCATTTCATTCGCCTTTCGAAACTCAGCCAAATGTTCCCTTTAGGTATGGGGATATTCAGCAATTCCTGTAAGACAAAGCGGTACATGATCGGCGGGCCGACTACAACCGCGGCTGTGTTGCGCGGTACAATTTGAACTTCCGAAAACAAGGTTGTGATGACGCCCACAGTATGGCGCCATTGGCTATCCGGATAGTCTACAGTCAGGTGTAGTTCAACATCATCACGGGCAGCCCATTCGACCAACTCGTTTCGGAATAGCAGGTCTTGCGGGTGGCGCGACCCATAGAGGATGATCACACGGCCGTAGTTGCCTCGTTCATCAAGCACTTCGGTGATAAGTGATCGCAGCGGGGCCATGCCCAGACCACCGGCTATCAACAAAATATCCTTCCCGCGAAAGTGCTGTACAGGAAAACCTCGGCCAAATGGGCCACGAATGCCGATAATATCACCTGGCTGGAGTTTATGAAGCGCATTGGTCAAGTCTCCCACTCGCCGCACACAAAGTTCGAATATGCCATTGCTGCGACTTGGTGAGGAGGAGATGCTAATAGGCGCCTCGCCTATGCCAAATAGAGACACCTGCACAAACTGCCCTGGTCCATGTCGCAAAGAAAGATCGTGAGGCAACTCTATCGTGAAAAGCGTTTCGTGTTCGGTCAACGGCATCATCGATGCAATTCGTGCTGGAACAGGCATATAAATCGAGTCAGAATGTTTGACCTCTTCAATTAGACGTTTCATGGTGTCGCCTCCGCTTCGGTAACCAGTTCTACCCGCTCCCCCTCTGCCTTTGTCCGCTGAAACAACTCGTTGAACACGCCAATGGGGGTGATATCAACCAAGCAAGATGTTGCACACCGTCCGCAGCCAACACAACCTACAATGCCGAATCCGTCAAGTTGATACTTTCCTTTGCGCATGAAACGGTGTCGCTGCCTGGCTGACAACCTCGCCCGGAAGTCATGCCCACCCGCCACCGTGGCAAATTGGTGGATCTGGCAAGAATCCCAACGGCGTAACCGCCGGCCTTTTTCCAACCTCAAATCGGCCTCGTCGGTCACATCAAAACAGTAACACGTTGGGCAGACCTGTGTGCACATGCCACATGCCAGGCAACGTTCACCTAGCTCTTCCCAGAGGTCGCTATCGTAACATTCACGCAGAAGATCTGACATTTCCACGATATCAAATTCCAGTCGATAGGGAAATTGCTCCCACTTCTCGCTAAATTTCTGGTTTATGCGCTCCATATCAGTTGGCATAGCATCGAACGCATGATGAAAGCCGTCCAGCAGCTTAGTGCCCTTTCTCGTACTCACATTCAAGGCATAGACATCACCCAGGTCTAGAATGTGAATATCGTATCCATCAGCCGAACTTGCGGTCCCCATATCCCGGCAGAATGATTGTTCCGTACACTGCGTAAGGCATTCAATACCTACAAGATAGGTCTGTGCGCGATGCGTCTGATAATGTTGGTCAACATATCCCTGGCTGAAGACGTGATCTAGCAACTTTATCGCATGTAGATCGCATGTATGGATACCTAAGATAACCGTCGGCTTGCTGTCTATGGTAGCTTCAATACGGCTACCATCCAGGCCATACTGCAACATAACCTCACGAGGGGGAACCAGATATTTCTTTGGGGGCAGTATCGTAGGTGGATAATCCAAACAGAGCTCATCAACAGAGGTTATTTCATCAAATACGAACTGGCCGTGCTTCTCCAATGGTCCGACGACACGATATTGTTGGCGTAGTCGATCAACCCAGTCTGAAAGGACTGCCCTGGGCATGATTTTGTAGCTCATTTTCGTTCGCTAGCCTCCTTAATATGAATGTCTGATTGGGCGGCTGCGGATGGCCCTATCCCCAGACATTCGCGAATTCTGCAAAATAAAAGCGCCAAAGAACGCCTTCGTTCCCCAGCGGCTCTTTAAATCAAGATGATTCATGCAAGCCTAAAGGGCCGCATGACTTGTGTACACAGTATGCCTCAATGTAGGATGGGATTCAATGACGTTTGTCAACATTTCCCATGACAAAGATCACTGTTTGTGAATAAATTCACATATCAGATTGGCTTTTCTGGGCTTGATCAATGGGGATAAGGGCAGATCTTGCGCAATAACTCGCAGTCCATCGCTGGGCTTGATGTTTGCTAAGGGCTCTTAGCTGGGCGGTTTATCAAGTGGTGGCGCTACTGCCAGGAAATCGGCCGCAAAACGTCTGCTAAACGTTTCGATAAGCTCCTCGACCCGCGCCGAATCTGCCGACGCAACAATTAATCCTGCATGGTGCTTTTTGTCAACGCGATAGACGATTTCCGGATCGGAGTATGCCGACAGATCCGGATGCTCCTGACGTGCCAGGCAAATCAACACGCCAGCAAATTGCCCGGAATCCTGCGGCGCACTATAGGATTCAGCCCGAGCAAACGCAATTTCCAGCTTGGCCCATTCTGCCCAAAGATTGATGCCGGCGGCAGCTTCTACTAATTGCTCGATATTGGCACCACCAACGCGTGCAGCCGTTTCCAGGAAATAGAATCGGCCGTCTTCCCCCCTAATGAATTCCGTGTGGCTGACGCCGCGTGGCAATTGAAAAGCGCATAGCAGCCTCTCATTCATTGCTAGCAAAGCCAGGCTTTCTTGAGAATCGCGCGCAAGGGTGCGGGTCACGAATACGCCACCTTCATGGGCCACACTCATAGGTGGTTGGGTGTACTTATGGGGAAGTGCAAACTGCACTTGTCCGTCCCAGATGATCGAGTCAACGTGATAAACTTCGCCTGGAACAAACTGTTCTAGATGAAAGAAGGATTGCTCATCACCCAACTTGTCCAACCAGCGCCATACTTCTTCCGCGGAGTATACTCTTTTGATACCCATGGCCCCTGCCTCGGAGCGGGGTTTGAGCACCCAAGGTGGAGGCACACGTTCCATAAATGCGCGTAAGCGATCATAGTTAAACACGGGTGTAAATTCAGGTACGAGAATCCCATTGGCTTTTGCTTGCATACGCATGGCCAATTTGTCGCGGAAGAAGCGGGCAAACGTCTCGCCTAATCCGGGCAGCCGTAAATGTTCGCGCAGGGCTGCGGCCGTTTCAACATCATAGTCATCGAGCGGCACAATCTGCATGATGTCGTTGGCGCGGTTGAGATAGCTCACGGCGTAGATAATATCCGGCCGTTTGGAGAGATCAGGCATCAGGAGAAGTTCGTCAACATCCTGCCGAGGCCACGCTTCATCTTTAATCTTTTCGCGCGTGAGCAAGAGCACGTTGGCTCCTTGCCGTTTTGCGGCTGAAAGGAAGGTCGTTCCTTTGAAGTAACTGGCCAGACACAAAATGCACACCTGTTTCTTTTCTGACATTATGATTCTCCAGAATTTTTTAAACTATCTAAAATGGTCAAGGATGGCCAGCATGCCGGCGACGTTCTTCTCCGTTTCCAGGTCCCAATGGTTTCTTAGTTCAACCGAGAAAGAGGGTATGTCCTGTCCAGATAGCCAGTCACCGGCGTCACCAGTGATGGGATAAGCCGAGAAACGAAGGTATACAGGGTAACCAGTTGCATCTCCATATAGTTGGGCTAACTCTAGGGAGGGTTGATGGGTATCTGCGCACCCGGAAGCGAATACACCATTGGCCGCACTGTGCAGAAAAATGACGACTGCTGGTTGTTTACCCAGAATGAAATCACGCAGCACTTTAGTCTCAGGTTCCGAAAACGCCGACTCTCCCCCACTGACATTTTGGTCACGCCAGAGGGCCTTTGGCTGCCAGTGGCAATCCCAGTTGCGATTCAGATCAACTTGATTGCCATTTAATCGACCGGGAAACGTATCGCTGAATACCTCAGTTGGCAAGAATCTTCCCTCTCTGCCTGTGGCTGCCACTTGTCCATCCGGGTTAGACGAGGGGATGATCGATAAGGTTATTGTTTCCGGCACTGCTTGTGGGTTCACCTGAAAGTGATCAATCAACTGGTAGGCCAGCAAGATGGTATTCCACTCATAACCTCCGTGAATACCTCCAACAACGATGATATGATTTGAGCCATTGCCAAACTGGTGAACCATAATTGGTCGATCTTGGAAGGATCTGCCTATCTCACTTGCATGATCATTCGAAACTATGGTTACTGTAGAAGTTGGTGTTGTGGTAGGAATCATAACTGGCGTTTCTGTCCCCTTAACCATTAGAGCAAGAGTCGGGGCCGGCAAGGATTGCATAGGAGTACCTGCCAGAATCGTAGGGGATATCGTGAGGGCTGCCGTAGCCTTTGGTGGCGATTGTTTGGCCGTAAGGATCCTAGTTGGGGATATGGTTAACGTCGCAGGTGGGGACTCAAGGATTGAAAAGGAAGTTGCTGGGACGGTCAAGCTGTCGGCTATAATCTCCGCCGGTCGACCATGAGTGGGCGTCAATGGGGGCAAGGTAATTCCTCGCTGACTGCAACCTGCAACCATTGAAAATAGTGCGATTAGGCATAAGGCACTCGCCCAACGATTGGCGTGGATCCGCCGGAATAGTTTCTGGAAAAAGCTAGTTGGCATAATGATCCAGTATAGCTTTCATACCGGCCAGATTGTCATTCCAATCGATGCTTTCATACTCTGGTAATAAAACGGCGATAGCGGGTATGCCTTGTTGATCGATCCAGTTCGTCCCATCACCATTCAATTCCTGACTCGTAAGATCTTCAAAATCGGCAACAGGGTAACCTGCGGCGTGGCCGTATATTTCGGCCGGGCGTTGTGACACTAACGGCCGTGACGTACAAGCTCCGGGTGAAGATAAACCATTTTGAGCGCGAGCTTCCCAAAAAACGACAACCGCCGGATCTATCTGAAGCATAAGGTCTCTCAACGCCCGCGTCTCCGGCTCAGAGAATGGGGCAGGGCCACCGCTCCCGGGGACGACATTGCCCCGCCATTTAGCATTTTCTTTCCAATTGCAATCCCAATTGCGGTTGAGATCAACGCCGCTGGCGTTCAAACGGCCGCGAAGCTCGCCCGGCGCATATGGGCTATCGGGGCTGGCGTTGGTAATGAAATACAATGTTACTGAAGGCGGGATCGCGGCTGGATTGTCGCTAAAGTAGGCCACTGCCCTCTCCGCCAATGCTACCGTTGATGGAGCTGATCCAGCATGTAAGCCACCGATAAAAAGCACCGCGCGTCCCCCTGACCCAAATCGGATCGCTTCCATGGGTGTCCCGCTTACAGAATGGCCGATAACCATTGTCGGCGGGCCGAAATCAAGGGTGAAGGTTAGCTCAAAGGTGGCCGTCGGCAAGGGTGAGGGCAGCGGCGCATCTGTCGCCTGGGGAGTAGAGGTTTCAGTAGGCATAACAGAATCCGAGACGACCTCCGCAACAGCCACTTCTGGTACAGGTTGTGTGACAACCGCTACAGGCTGGAGCTCTTCAACCTCGTCAATTACGATCTCGGTAGGCTGAACAGAACTGGAAGCGAAATTTGAAGACAAGTCGGTCAATCGCCAGCCAAGAAGTAGCAACAAGACAATCACCAAGGGAATCAGCGCAAAAAGCCACCGGCCACGGCGCGATTCTGTGGATTTCGGCGGCACCACTGTTGGAGGAACAATAATCTTCGACTCGCTAAGCCGATATTCCTCGGTGGGATACGGTTGCCATATGCCGGCCTGGGTCACGATGCCAACACCACCCTCAACTCTGATGACTTGATTGATCGCCTCACGCATCTCGGATGCGGTCTGAATGCGATCGTTCGGATCTTTCCTAAGGCAACGATGCACCAGATATACCGTCTCCGGCGCCAGGTCGGAACGAAAGCTCTCCAATGGTGGCGGCTGTTCATATACATGCTGGTGCAACACGGCCATCGGTTCCACGGCGTCAAATGGCCTTTGGCCAGCTAACATTTCATACAGAATAATGGCTAACGAGTACAAGTCTGAACGGGCATCAACTGCTTTCCCGGTGGCCTGTTCTGGAGACATATAGTGAGGCGTGCCAATTAACGTGCCTGTATGTGTTATTTTGGGGCCGCCTTCCACGGCGGCAATCCCTAGATCAACCAACACGGGACGGCCATCGGGGCGAATTAAGATATTGCTGGGTTTGATGTCACGATGCACAATACCTGCAGCATGCGCGACTTGTAAGGCGTCCGCCATCTTGCCGATAATGGTCAGTGCCTGGTTGGTATCGATCAACCTACCTTGCTCAGCGACCCTGGCCAGCGTATCATGCAACGAACCTCCTTCAATATACTGCATTGCAATATACGGCCGTCCATCATTCGTCAGACCGATGGCATATACGTGGACAATATTGGCATGATCCAGCCGCGCAACTGTTTGCGCCTCGCGCTGGAAGCGAACAACAAATTGCTGGTCGGCTACCAGCGCCGGCAGCATAATTTTCAAGGCGACTTTGCGCTGTAGTTTTTCCTCGTAAGCGAGGTAAACATCAGCCATTCCTCCGCGCGCAATGTGCTCTCGGATTATGTAATGCTCGATGCGCTGCCCTACGAGCGCTTTTGGATCAGACATCTGTACTTACTCTTGCAAGGTCAATGTGCCCCAGATATCTCGGCCATGCCAAACGGCCAATCTGTTTCTTAATCTTGAAATTATCGATTTGTTAGCCACTACTACATTGTGCTCGTTCTTTGCATGGCACGTCTGTCAATGCCCTAGTGTTATCCAAATTCGTAATGGTTTACGGACTGCAACTCTCACCTGGCTCAATCTCGTCTATCAGAGCCTCTCTCATCCAACCTTCAACCGCGGGATTGGCGACTGATTGAATTTTTAGGAATTGGCTTCCGCCGCAAGTCCCACCTCCTAAGAGTGACTGATCGCTCAAAATTCGAACCTCGGCCCCAGCACCTAATCCATATTCAGTAATGCCACAGTCGCCATTTGTTATCTGGTTTTCGTTCCAAACGTAAGGAAATTGGCCATCGTTCACGCAGCCTCTCGGTTCAGTTACCACTAAAATCGTTGGTGTTGGCAAGAGTAACGCCGTGGCCGGAGGTGGAATCGTGACTGTAGCTAGCGGCTCAATTGTGGCGACTGACGATTGAACCGTCGCTGTTGGCCTTTGCGAGGTGACCGTGGGAGCTATCGTCTTCAGAGCCGCAGGGTTTTCTTGTGTTGGCGATACCGCTTCAGTAGGCGGAAGCATATCACTATCCACTGGTTGCCCATCAGCATGCTGACTCGTTAGCCAAAATGCCAGCGGCGTGGCAACGATTAAGATAACAGCGATGATCGCCAAGAGGATCAACCACTTCGAAACCTTATCCTTTTTATCAACGGCTGGAGGCGGAACAGGGATAGTTGGAGCCGTCGTAGGTACCATAGTGGGTTCATCAGCGTCCGGAACCAGCGGCGGAACCAACGTTGTTTCATCGGCGAGCGGCAAAAATGGTTCCATCCTCATCACAACGGCCGTGATATTATCTGTGGCCTCTGCATCTGTAGCCGCCTCGACCAGTAATCTGGCTGCGCTTTTGGCTCCATTGCCAGTCAGAATGGGGACCATGCGACTATCTTCTAGGACATCATACAGCCCATCCGAACACAGCAATACAATATCGCCTTGCTGCAGCGCATGCGTTTGTGAGAGGTTGACGTTGACCTCTGGCTTGTTACCTAAGACCTGGGTCACCACATTGCGAAACTCGTGCCTGGCCGCTTCTTCCTCCGTGATCAGTCCCGCGTCGACCTGTCTTTGAACCCAGGTATCATCTCGTGTAAGCTGGCGCATCGCGCCCTTTCGTACGAGATAAGCGCGCGCATCGCCCACATGGGCCACAATAAGCTGACCCTCGTCCTGCACCGCGGCGACAAAGGTAGATCCCATCCGTCGGACGTCCCGATTTTGCCCTTCTTCATATACCGCTTGGTTAGCCCTTTCCAAAGCGTTTTTGAGTGCGGTCGATACGGATTCGCCCTGTTGGCGCCGTTCATAGAAAACGCGGTGAACCGTCCGCGCGGCCAATTGTGCTGCTACAGCGCCATCTTCCTGACCCCCAACTCCATCAGCCACAAGGATTAGTGAACCAAGGTGTGTAGCTGTATTCTCTTCAGGGATCCAGAATGTATCTTGATTTTCTGCTCGTGTGGGGCCTGTGTCGGTGGCACCGCCAACCAGCTCCGGCAAGTAACCGCGCGGGGTTGGATCATTCAATTCTTGTGCACCCATAATGTACCCTGCCTCCCTTCATGCTGAGTACCGGAGCGGAGATTGAAACAAGCAGCCAGCTTAACTAAGCTCTCCTTGTATAGGGTGGTCTGGACAATCCACAACAGTATATCTGTAACTATGTTCAAACTCAACTGAGTCGCTTTGGTTTCACAAGTTTTCCACATAGGCAAATCCATGAATTTCATCAGTTCCATGACAATGCCGCAACACCTCTGAATAAGCTTAAAAACCGGTTCGGATCATTTGACTAGGAGAGTACAAATGATATACTTGCCGTTGCCCTGTAAAAAGAGCACTTAGGTTGGCACGCCTGAATGGCATATTGCCTCCTTAACAAATGTCTGCGGCTCATTTGAGAAGGTTCACTTGCTTCGGAACCAAGCAGAGAGTCAAATCAGGTTCTTCGCCGACGTAGCTCAATTGGCAGAGCGATGCTCTTGTAAAGCATAGGTTATGGGTTCAAGTCCCATCGTCGGCTCAGGTGCGGTTAGTTTTAGCTGGCGAAACCGTTTTAAAATCTGGGTCAGTGTCCCGAGCGGCAAAGGGGGCGGACTGTAAATCCGCTGGCGATAGCCTTCGTAGGTTCGAGTCCTACCTGGCCCACTGCAAGCAATGCTCAGAAATCTACGTGAGGTTCTGAGCATTGTTGGTGTTAACAGGGTTACCTGCCCACGTAGCTCAGTCGGCAGAGCACATTCTTGGTAAGAATGAGGTCATGGGTTCAAATCCCATCGTGGGCTTTTACCCCGCTTACCGCATCCAGGTAGCGGGGTGTTGTTATGAATAGTGAATAATAGCACGGGTCATTCTCAGCTCCGTGCATAGTATTTTGCGATATACTCAGCAAAAAAGGATTGAAGGAATACAATGGCCAAAGAGAAATTTGTGCGCGAGAAGCCACACGTCAACATTGGTACCATCGGGCACGTGGACCACGGCAAGACGACTCTGACGGCGGCCATCACCAAGGTGTTGGCGATGAAAGGGTTGGCTGACTTTTCGGCGTTCGACCAGATCGACAATGCGCCGGAAGAGAAAGAGCGGGGTATCACGATCGCCATATCGCACGTCGAGTACGAGACGGACGCGCGACACTATGCACATGTGGACTGTCCAGGTCACCGGGACTACATCAAGAACATGATCACCGGTGCGGCGCAGATGGACGGGGCGATACTGGTTGTATCGGCGCCGGACGGGCCAATGCCGCAGACGCGTGAACACATCTTGCTGGCGCGGCAGGTGGAAGTGCCGGCGATCGTGGTTTACATCAACAAAGTGGACCAGATGGACGACGAGGAACTATTGGAGCTGGTGGACTTGGAGTTACGAGAGCTACTGGATACTTACGAGTTCCCGGGCGACGAGACACCGATCGTGATGGGCAGTGCCTTGCAGGCGCTGGAATGTGACAGTCAGGATCCGGGCGCGCCGGAGTATGAGTCGATTTGGGAGTTGCTGCGCGTGGTGGACGAGTACATTCCCAATCCACAGCGAGACACGGAGCTGCCCTTCATGATGTCTGTGGAAGACGTCTTTTCGATCAAGGGACGGGGAACGGTGGTAACGGGACGAGTGGACCGTGGCACGTTGCTGCCGAACAAAGAAGTGGAAATCGTGGGGTTGACCGATGAGATCCGCAAGGTGGTAGTAACCTCGATGGAGATGTTCCACAAGGTCCTGGACAAGGTGGAAGCGGGGGACAATGCAGGTCTATTGCTGCGGGGAGTTGGGCGCGACGAGATAGAGCGTGGCCAGGTCTTGGCGAAGCCAGGCAGCATCACCCCGCATACAGAGTTCATGGGCGAGGTATATGTGTTGCGCAAAGATGAAGGTGGGCGGCACAAGGCATTCTTCAACGGATACCGTCCGCAGTTCTACATCCGCACGTTGGATGTGACGGGCGAAATCACGTTGCAGGAAGGTGTAGAGATGGTTATGCCTGGGGACAATGTGAATCTGCGCGTGAAGTTGATCACGCCGGTAGCATTGGAAAGAGGCAGCCGGTTCGCCATTCGAGAGGGCGGTCTCACTGTCGGCTCTGGTGTGATCACCGAGAT
>JAACFF010000571.1 GCA_009937635.1 Chloroflexota bacterium | reverse complement strand
CTGTATGTATCTTTTCGCCTGGGCAGTCACCCGATCTCGTTGGGGTGCCTTCGTCGCTGGATTACTCTTTGCTTTCTGGCCTTATACTCTTTCTCACTACGACCATACTAACATGATGGTTCTATTCTGGGTACCTTTAACGCTCTACCTTCTGCATCAGCTTCTTTCAGACTCCACAGCTTGGCAAAGCAATGGTTGTTGGTGGCTGGTTCTGGGCACGGCTTTTTCGCTGGCAATGATCGGCATTTCACGCTGGCAACTGCTGATCATGAGCAGCCCCATTCTTATTGCCTACGTCCTCTATCTATTGTTCACGACTGGCGGCATATCAAAAAAGCGAACCTTGCTAGAGCTTCTAATTGTTGTCGGATTAGCAGCTCTGCTTATGGCGCCATTGGCTGCACCTTTCATAATTGACCAGGTAACCAGAGATTATCCGGATGACGTATTTTTGGATGAACCTCAATGGGGCCGTACCGATCTGTTGGCATATGTTCTACCGAGTATACACAATGGCCTTTGGCGCAATACAGTCGCCAATCTATACGAAAATTTTACGGTCAACAAATTTTACACCCCTTATCTAGGTTTTATCTCGCTTCTTGTGGCCTTCATTGGAATCATTCGGCGCTGGAAAAAAACGTGGCTGTGGCTGCTTCTAGCCCTTATCTATCTTCTATTTGCACTGGGTCCAGAATTGGCCATTAATGGCAGATCTTATCCCCAGATTCCCATGCCATACCGGCTGGTCGAAGAGTTCATCCTCTTACGCCTTCTGCGCCGTCCTGACCGTCTCAATATCTTCCTCAGCCTACCTATGGCCATGCTTGTCGCTTGGGGTATGGAAGTGCTACTCAGCACCATTAGTTCCCAGCCAAGGCAAAGGATTATCGCCACTGGCATCATCCTGTTGGTCTTAATAGCGTATCTGCCCGTTCCTTTCGCTACCACCGAACCACAAGCGCCAGAGTGGTACAGCGATGTTGCAGAGAATGGCGAAATGTATACTGTTCTAGACCTGCCGCTCAACGATCGTTCTTATGACAAATGGTACATGCAATACCAGACTGTTCATGAAAAGCCACTGGCCACTGGCCACGTTTCTCGCTTGCCACGTGAAACTTTCGATTTCCTGAACAGCGTACCCCTTCTCAAGGATTTACGGCAGCGCGATCAATTACCGGATAAGGCTCTCACCGACGTTACAAAACAATTGAACCTTCTAGACCAAGCTGGTATTCGTTATTTGGTAATTCACAAGAAATTTGCCAATGAGGGTTTACAGGCGGTATGGCGTGACTGGCTTACGGTTTCGCCGACCTATGAAGATGAACAGCTTATTGTCTATCGCACAGCTCCCAGATACGGTCAAGATTTCTCGTTTACCTACAATCTTGGCGAAGAATTGGGTCTGATTGCTGCAAGTATTTCGCCTTTAGAGGCAGTTCAGTCCGGAACGATCAATGTCGAAGTCCGTTGGGGCACTTCTGCGAGGCTAACAGAAGCGTTTGACTTTTGCCTACTCTTGCTTGATGAAGCCGGTGAAGCGCTACAAACCTCTTGTTATAGTCCTGATCCATTCCTGCCAACCGATTCATGGCCAGCAAATGATGTTCTACGCGCCGATTATCGGTTACATGTCGACGATAACCTTGCAGCGGGTCCTTATGATTTGGCGATATCGCTGGCCGATGCCCATACCAACACATTGTCAGGAGAGACGGCAGTTGTAGGGAAAGTAAATGTGCATCCATATTCGCCGTCCCATCACACAACGGCCAACTGGCAGGACGAAATCCAATTAACCGGCTTTGATTTGCACAAGGATGATAAAAACCTGGACCTGGTATTGTTCTGGCAAGCCCAACAGCCTGTCGCCTCTTCCTACAAGGTATTTGTGCACGTGGTCGATTCCGCCAGCGGTGAAATAGTCGCGCAGAGTGATGCGATTCCCCGCAACTGGGGGTACAAGACCAATGACTGGGAAGCGGGCGAGATTGTGCGTGACCCTATTTCCTTGTCTTTGGACGATGCTCCTCCAGGCTCTTACGAACTACGAGTTGGTTTGTACGACGAATCAAGTGGACAACGCTTGCTCATCAATTCCGAAGATTCTGCAAGAACTCAAGAATTTCTCGTCTTGACATCGTTGGAGTGGTGATGCTCATATCTCGCAGAATGCGGAATCTGTTACTGAGTTTTCTAATCGTTTCCACTCTTGTTCTGGTGGCGCTGATCGTCGGCGACTGGATACCGTATTTGAGAGGTCCTGCTCCGGGGACGAGCGAATGGCATTGGCCTCATCTGTTACGGCCGAGCGGTCGCTGGTGGCCTTCCATCTTGGCCGCTACCTTTATGTTGGCTGTAGCCGCCTGGTGGTTTGCCACGGAAAAGGCCACGCGCCGGCAAAATATCATTGCCATCACTGGCCTTATCTCGGCTTCATTGTTACTGCAATTGGCCCTAGTATACGCCGATCGCTCCACTGTGAGCGCCGAACTGCTTGACCGCACCTTATCCAATCAAGCCAGTGGTTTTTTTGAACCGGCTGCGGAAGTAGAAAACATCGCCCGGCTGCTGCGCGATTACCCCCAGGTAATGCCATCCTTTGTATCCGAACATGCGCAGACACACCCGCCAGGCCTCATTGTCGCTAACTGGCTCACCATCAAGGGCTTTGCCCGCTGGCCAGCCCTGTCGCAAAGGATAGCCCGTCTCATTTGGCCATTACGCTGCGCTGATCTCTGGTTGCTCGATCGACCACCTCAGGTGGCTGCTGCTCTCGGTTTTTGGTCTATCTGGCCGATTCTAGCCGCTGCCCTCACAGTAATCCCAGCGTTTGGTCTGGCACGGCACCTTCTCGACGGACGTGCGGTTCCCTTGGCGAGCGTATTGGCTGCCACACTCCCATCCTTAATACTCTTTGCCCCGAAGTCAGTGCAGCTTTATGCACCGCTTGTATTAATCTTGTTCTGGACTTTCCATAGTGGATTGGCAATAAGGTCAACTTGGCG
>JAACFF010000167.1 GCA_009937635.1 Chloroflexota bacterium | reverse complement strand
GATTTTACCAAGAACGGTCAGACCTACGACATCATTTTCGATGCGGTCATGAAGACTTCATTTTCACAATGTAAAAGCTCGCTGGCCCCAAAAGGGGTCTTCATTACAGTTGATTATCCTCTTCTTCAAGCACTTTGGACTTCAATAGCAGGCAGCAGGAAAGTAGTTTTTGGGATTGCAAATCGAATTGAGGATCTAGTTTTCCTCCGAGAACTTATTGAGGCAGGAAAGCTGAAATCTGTCATTGATAAAAGCTATCCATTGGAACAAACTGCTGAGGCTCACAGGTATGTAGAAAAAGGACACAAAAAGGGAAATGTAGTCATAACTGTGGGACATAATAACAAAACCTGACAAAGCGCGGCACCTGACCACCCATTCCGCTGCACTCCATAGCGGCAGGTGTGGTAGATCGTTAGGCTGCTATTGCCAGGCAGTAAGTGATCTTCTGCGCAACTATTCCTTGTCAATCTCAAACGAAAATAGTTCGCTTGGATGCTCGAAACTGGCATTTGCGGCAAAAAAGACAACAAAATCTGGCGGGCTAGTAGAAGGCGGCCTGTTTTTTTATTCCCACTCCGAACCTGCAAATAACCCCCTGAATCACACCTTTGGGGTATGACACTAATTGTGCGAAGTCATTAGTTATAGGACATGTCAGAAACTGCGGGACAGAAAAGTGACACAAGTGGTTTTGGGTATCAATTGTATTACGCTGGCGATTTTTGCTTCTTTCTGGGCAGTGGGGAGATGGTGATGGGCTACTGCCACCAGTAGAGTGTTTTTGCTGGCGGCGGCGGGAGATGGTTGATCCTGTTGTTTTCCCATCGGCCGGCCGCTAATGACAGCCGGCCGATGGTGGCCTGTTCAAAATTGCTTTTGGGTGTTTCTCGCCCACTGCAGGTCTTTAAGGAATATTGTTTTCCACCTCACATGCCGTGGCGGTATCGGTTCCTTTTCCACCGTCACAGTCGTCATATTGATCGCCGCCGTCGAGGGAATCATCACCCTTTCCACCGTAGAGCATGTCGTCATGAGTGCCGCCCTCTAGAACATCATCGCCGTTGTCGCCGTTGATGACGTCCTCGCCGGACCCACCATCAATCATGTCGATGCCGTTTTCGCCAGAGATCGTGTCGCTGCCGGTCTGGCCCAAGATGAGGTCATTGCCATTGCCACCCAGTATTTCATCATCGCCGGAACCGCCGCAGATGACATCGTCACCATTCAAGCCGTTGATCACGTCATTGCCACCAGAGGCATAAATGACATCGGCCTGATTAGTACCATCGATGACATCGTCGTCAGGTGTGCCTAAGATGGTCGGCGTTTGTCCGTTGCAGGTCGGTTCGTAGTTCAAACCGAAGCCAAACTCGAAGAGGGGATCGTAATCGGGATCGAGATAGTTGATCGGTATTTGATCCATTGACTTTGGCCAGGTGAAGGGCAGCGTGCCCTTGAAGTCATAGTCGCCAAAGAGTACCTCGGCAACGCCGTCGCCCTCGGTGCCTGGCAGCCAGGCGGCGACCAGGGCGTCCATAACCGGGAGCTGATCGGTGAGAATCATCGGCCGTCCGGAAACCACGATAACTACACAGGGCAGATCAGCGTCAACGCATACTGCGTTGATGGCTGCCTGGTCGGCGGGGTCCAACAGCAGATCGACTCTGCCATTGCCGACATCGCCAACACCCTCCGCATAGGGAGTTTCGCCGACGACCACGATGCCCACGTCATGCCCGCTCATGGGTGCAGATGCATCCTGGCTGAAGGTGACCGTGTCCGCGCCGTCGGCGATCGCTTGAATACCTTCAAGAATTGTTGTGCCAGGTGTCGTGGCCCCACTCGATCCTTGCCAGGAGATGGTCCAACCACCTGATTGGTTGCCGATGTCGTTAGCGTTCTTGCCGGCTACGTAAACGTCGAGGTTTTTGGCGAGGGGTAGGACATCGCTCTCGTTCTTCAGTAGAACCAGCGATTCGCGGACGGCCTGGCGGGCCACGTCACGATGGGCCGCTGACCCCACATCAGCAATGCCGCTGCGGTCGGCGTAAGGCTGCTCGAAGAGGCCGAGCTCGAATTTCTTGATCAGGATGCGACTGACGGCATCATCGATTCGCGCTTCGGAAACGTTGCCCAGGGTGACTTCCTCCAGCAGAGCGGAAGTGAAGCCCCGGTAATCGAAAGGCACCATCACCATATCGATGCCGGCGTTAATGCCCGTGCGCACATCGCTGTTGCGATCGCCGGGGATTTGATCGATGCCCTGCCAGTCGGAGACGATAAAGCCCTCAAAGCCCAGTTCGCCTTTCAGCACTTCGTTGTTCAGGTAGGCGTGGGCGTGCATCTTCAGCGGCCCATTGCCGTCGCCAAAATCGACGCTGGAGTAAGAGGGCATGATCACACCTACATCGCGCGCGATGGCTTCCTCAAAGGGTAGGATATGCAGCTCGCGCAGTTCTTCCATCGTGGCCTCGGTGATGCCCTGGTCGATGGTATAACTGCCGGTCGTCGATGTGCCGAATGTGGTTCCGCCGTCGCCGACCCAATGCTTGGCCGTGGCCAGAATCGTGTCCGCGTCGCCAAGATCATCACCCTGCAGGCCGTCGACGATCGGCGCCATCGCCGTCGTCAAAACGGGATCTTCAGAGAAGCTTTCGTAAGTGCGGCCCCACCGTTCGTCGCGGGCGACACAGAGGCAGGGGGAGAAGTCCCAGGGCACGCCCGTCGCGTACACCTCTTCGGCCGTTACGACGCCAATCTCTTCGATCAGGTCTGGATTGCCGGTGGCGCCCAAACCAATATTGTGCGGGAAGATCGTCGCCCCGACCACGTTATTGTGGCCATGTACGGCGTCAACACCATAGATCATGGGGATTTGCAGCCGTGTTGAGAGCGCCCTATTCTGGAACCCGTCCACCATGTCAGCCCAAGACTCCGGCGTGTTGGGATCGGGGACGGATCCGCCGCCACTGAGAATAGCTCCTATCAAAAAGGTAGCGATATCACTTTCTGAGTCGAATGCAGCCCGTTCAATCAGGGTCATCTGGCCCACTTTTTCTTCCAGGCTCATACGCGAAACCAGGTCTTCAACCCGCTCTGCATCCGACAATCCAGGATCGAGGTAGGGGAAGCCATGCGCATTAATGACCACGGTGCCAGGTGTATTGGCGCCGGACCTGATGTCGGCCGCGACATCGAGATTGATCACGATTGTCTCGCCGTATTCATCCTCGGAGTCCAATAAGGTTTCCACCGTAAAGGTCTGTGTATCACCTGGCGAAGCGCCAGCGGGGAAGGTGAACGTGCCGCTGGCTGGGACGTAATCGCTGCCGGCTGTTGCCGAACCATCCGCTGTGCCGTAGCCAACATCGACCGGATCGGCTAGTGGCTCACCATCGTGTGTGTCGAGTACCACACCAATGACCGCCGTGTCGCCCTCGTCTACCAGCTTAACTGCCTGGTCGAGGTCAACAAAAGCGCGCGCCGGTGGGGGAGCGAAGCCAAACACCTCTACCTGGTCGAGGAAGAAGGTTTGTTCGGGGACGCCTGACGGCAGGCCGAAGGCATAACCCCACATGCGATCAAGGTCTAGCGTACCGTTGATCGGCCCACCTGTTGGCTGGAAGCTGGTGCGTATCTTGAATTCTTCAAAGGGAATCACCAGTTGGGTCCAGCCTGCAAAGTCATCGGTGAAGAAAACTTCCCATAACTCGGAGGCCTCGGCATTGGCGCCGCCATCCTTAATCTCCAGTTGGATGCGCGGGCCGGAGCCCGGCGGCAGCGGGGCCAGGTTGGTGCCATAGAACCAGAAGCGGAATCCATTTAGCTGCGACCAGTCCTGTGGATTGCTGTCAAAAGTGATGTTGTGAACGACTCCACCGAAAAACTCAATGTCATAATCCACCTGAAGCACCTGGTTGGTAGTGGGAGCGCCGGGACGGGGTTCTGGTTCGGGAGCCGGCGCAAGCGTTGGGTCATCCCCGGGGTTTCCACCGAAGGTGAATATGCCCTCGGGAAAGCCGAATGGAACCGGATCCTCGAAATCATCGAGTACTCTCCCGGGGGAGATCACCTCAATGTTATCAATCAGGAAGGTGCCTGGTCCGACGGGCAGGTTAGAGGCATAACCGAACATTTCCGTGAGATCTAGGGTGCCGTTGATCGGCCCCCCAGTGGGCTGGTAGCTGGTACGAATTACAAATTCAGAGAATGGGAAGGCCAGCTGGCGCCAGCCGGTGAAATCGTCGACAAAAAAGACTTCCCACAACTCCGATGCGGCCGGTCCGGTCCCACCATCCTTGATCTCAAATTGGTATGTTTTGCCCGAATTTTCGCCGAAGAACCAGAAGCGCATACCTTCAAAGCTGCTCCAATCCTGGCTGGAACTAAAATCGTGGAAAAAGCCGCCATAGGAGAAGACGTTATAGTCTACCTGCATAGCGGTATTCGGCCCCGCGATACCGGGCAGGGGCGTGGACACCAGGGATATCGATGGGTGCTCACCACCGAAGGTGCCGAAGCCGGGCGGGAAGCCTGACTCGAAGTCATTGATCATGAGTGAATCCAGCGCCGGTATTGGCGAGAGGTCGTTGTCGACAATCGTCAATACAGCCGATCCACGGCCGGAAACTGTCGCATTGGCGGCGTTGACGACGCTCAATAGGACCGTTTCCAGATCCTCATTTTCGGAGTCGTCGAGGGTCATGACATCAAAGGTTGCCTCGCTGGAGCCTGGTGGGATCACCAATTCCGTGGCAACCGAGGTGTAGTCATTGCCTGCAGTGGCGGTCCCATCGGAGGTTGCCGCGACGGCCGTGATGTCTACCGTCTGCGTAGCGCCGGTACGGTTGCATGTGCTGACCGTGATAGTGGCCGTGTCTCCTTCCTCGACCGCGTACTGCATGGAACTGAAGCCGACGGTGAAGTCTGTCGCGGCGTCGCCGTAAACCTCATATTCATACAACGAGTACCCAAAGGGCGTGCCGCGGGCGATGCCATACATGCGCACATAGCGTCCAGTGCCGCAGACGTTCAGGGCGTCAATGCCGCCGTTGCCCGCGCTCTCACTGAAGATGGTCGTCCATGTCGCCGCATCATCGGAGACCTGCATCTCATAGCCCGATCCGAAGGCTGCCTCCCAGTTGAGCAACACCTGGTCGACCAGCGTCGTGTTGCCGAGGTCGACATAGATCCAGTTCGGGTCGCTGAAAGCGCTGGCCCAGCGGGTGCCGGGATCCCCATCGACCGCGTTCTCAGGTGGCAGGCTCGGATTTTCATTGCTGGAGGACTGAACGGGTTGGCTAAGCGCCAGATTAGGGGCGGTTGAATCGACAAGCTGGAAATCGTCGAAGTAAACGGTCTCGGGGCCGCCGAAGGGGAGGATCACTGCCCAGCCCCACATTTCAGTGAGGGTCAAGCCGTCGTCAGGCGCGCCACCAGGCTGGAAGTCGGTGGCCCGGGTGAAGGATGAGAAGGGAATGTTCACAAACCGCCAGCCGTCAATATCGTCTTTGAAGTTGAAGTCGAAGCGTTCTGCCGCAACAGAGTCGCCGCTGCTGCTGTTGTCGAAGATCTCGGCCTGAAAGGCAAGGCCGGAAGCGGTGCCGTTGAACCAGAAGCCAAATCCATCATAGGCACTCCAATCCTGGGCGGTGGTACCGAAGTCGTCGCCAAAGCCGCCAAAATCACCAATGGTGAAGTCGGTTCGCAGCACATTGTTGTCACCGGTTTGCCCAGGGAGGGCCAGCGGATCGGCATCGCTCTTGGTTTCTGTGCTCGCCGCTACCGAGCTGGCCCCACCGTTGAAGGTGAACCACCCGGCAGGCAGTCCGGCCTCAAAGTCGGCCAATATGAGCTGTGCAACCACGGCCGTTGCCGGGGCTGCGGTCTGCTGCAAGCCAATTATCAGGCTTAACAGAATTGCCATTATAAATAGCGATTTCCTTGATTTCATTATGCACTTTTCCTTTTTTTCCTAAGATCAATAAGCGGATTCCCAAGCCAGACCACAAAGTGACAGAACGGATTGACCCTTATCATAAATATACATCCTTCGGGGGTCAAGATCGTGAAATATTTCACAAGGCGTGATTGCAAACCCTTTATTAATCCGAAGCGTGTGATACTTCATCCAGCTCGATTTAATTTGGATATCTGCTGAGAATTGATCCAGAAAATTGGTAGATGGGCATCTTAACATCAAGTAATCTGGAACGAAACTATGATTGTTATGTCAACTAGCGATGTGATAGGATTCGGGAATATGTGGAAAATTCTGATATCTGATTTTGAACGATATATCGGGACAGAAACATCAGCAGATTAGATATACACATGATTGGTCTACACCAATCGCTCATGCAGATGGATAGAGCCTATTATTGGTTTTTTTCAATTCCCCCAAGATCTTGCTAGATTGACTCTTGTTTCGTAGGCTTTACAATATTGAGAATTATCAACAAAATGCCTTAATAAGCTGATTTGCAATAGCGTTGCAGATCAGATCCCACGGATAATCTATAAAACGCTGAACCTTAAATAAATCCATCTATCATAGAATGACATTAGAAACGCGATTTTCGCGTTTTTCTGTCTGCTGGATTCGCATCCGTGAGGATAAGGATTCTTGCCGGCTAGTCACCACAGTGTACCCGCAACTCTGATATGTTCTAAGATTCCGTCGCTCTTTTACAGCAACTTGGTTTGATATTTCCACGATGTTGTCAAATATAGGTTTCACCAGCTTCACTGGAATGCTACTGAGCGGTCATGTATACTATCGTTACAACTATGGACCAGAGGTAATGAGTGGCGAAACGGCGGTCAAAAGGCGAGGGCTCTTTATACTTCAATGATCGGATAGATCGCTGGGTAGCTCAGATCACGCCACCGAATGGCCAGTGAAAGAGCAAATCTTTCAAGATTCAGTGCAAGGCTCGGGACTGGAGAATTGAGCAATTAAATAAGCTTCGTGAGAGAGTTTATGTATTTGATGATCAGGTACGACTTGGTAAGTTCATGAACCGTTACATGGAGGATGTGGGCAAACACTCACTGCGGTTGAGAAGCTTTGAACGACGCTGCTCCGTAGTCAGCAATCATATGCAGTCAGAACTTGGGAATATCAAGCTCAATTCTCTACGACTTGATCAGGTACATTCTCTTTATACAAAGAAATTAAACGAGGGGCTGTCCAAAAGAACTATCCAGCACATCCATGTGGTCTTGCATAAGGCGTTGGATCGAGCTCTCAAGTGGGGTCTAGTAGTTAGAAATGTAACTGACCTTGTTGAAAAGCCACGGCCGAAAAGAAAGGAATTCACTACATGGTCAGCCGATGAAGTCAATCGATTTCTTGAGGTGATTGCCGATCATCTTTGGTATCCTATTTACACATTGGCCATCTATGCTGGCATGCAGCAAGGTGAAATTCTTGGTTTGCATCGTGCTGGGGTACTTTATTTGTTTGCGTGAGCCCGTTGCTTCTGAGATTTACCAGATTGGCAGCGGGCTATTCTTATTACTTGCTCCACCAATGAACTATGGCGATAAAGATATTTACGGTAGCTGAGATGGTTGCAGCGGAAAGGGCGGCAGATGCGGCTGGTGTTTCCTATGACGAGATGATGGAGACGGCGGGACGCCGGGTGGCTGAAGCGATTCTGGAGCGAACTGTGGTGGAAGAGCGGCATGTGTTGGTCCTGGTGGGTCCTGGCAACAACGGAGGAGATGGATTGGTGGCAGGCCGCTACCTGGCGGAAGCCGGGGCAGATGTGGTTTTCTATTTGTATAAGCCACGTGATGCGAATGTGGATATTAACTTCGCTCGTATTCAGCAGATGGACTTGTTATTTATTGAAGCAGGCTCAGATAAAAACCATGGTGCTTTGGCTACATACCTGGCTAATGCAGATATCATTATTGACGCTCTTTTGGGCACAGGTGTGACAAGGCCTATTGACGGTAACCTGGCCGGCCTTTTCGAGAAGGTGAGGGCAATCCTTGCCACCCAAGCGTTCTTACAGATTGAAGCAGATCCGTTGACTAGCATTGTGCGTGCCGGTGCAGAATCGCGCCAGCAGCAGAGACGGTTTATTGTTGCGGTGGATTGTCCCAGCGGCTTGAACTGCGATACAGGGAGCCTGGATCCATTGGCGATGCCGGCCGATCTAACGGTGACTTTTGCGGGAGCGAAGCGAGGGCACTTTCGCTTTCCTGGCGCGGCGGCTTGTGGCGAGTTGGTTGTGGCTGATATCAATATCCCTGTGGATCTGCCTGAGGTGATGGGCGTAGCGGTGGAATTGGCTACGGCGAAATCTACGCTTTTATTGTTACCTGTGCGCCCTACGGGTGGCCATAAGGGCACTTTTGGCACAGCTCTTATTGCTGCCGGGTCTGAGCATTATTGGGGGGCACCGGTGTTGGCTGCGATGGGAGCTTATCGTGTAGGAACGGGTCTGGTGGCTTTGGCTGTACCGGAGGCTGTACGCGCTACGGCGGCAGGACAATTGCCGGAGGCGACTTATCCGCCGTTGGCCGCGACAAAGGTGTTGGATGGGGAAAGTGCCCGATTTTTGCTGGGGGAGTTAGGTGCGGTTAGGGGAATTCTGGTCGGGCCGGGTTTGGGTCCTGCCGACTCTTTTATGCAAGCCTTGCTGCAACCATTGCGGGACCAGCAAACCCAGTCTTTGGCAGACGTCGCTGATTTTCCACCTTTGGTTGTCGATGCGGACGGACTGAATCTGCTGTCGCGCATGCCGGATTGGCCCGCGCGGTTGCCGGCGGATACAGTTCTCACGCCACACCCAGGTGAGATGGCGCGGCTGATGGGAATGTCTTTATCGGAACTGAAGGAGATCGATCGCGTGGCCTTGGCTGTGGATCAGGCAGAAGCTTGGGGGCATGTCGTTCTACTGAAAGGGGCTTACACTGTAGTGGCGTCAGCGGACGGCCGTTGTACGATCCTGCCCTTTGCCAATCCACTACTGGCTGTTGGTGGCAGCGGTGATGTGCTTGCGGGGATCATTGTAGGGTTGCTGGCCCAAGGGTTGAAACCTTATGATGCGGCCGTATTAGGCGGTTACCTTCATGGTGCTGCGGGAGAGCTGGCCAAGGAGAAGTTCGGCGATGCGGGCTTGCTGGCCGGAGAACTGGCTGATTGGATTCCTGAGGCGAGACGGCGCATTCTTGAAATCTAATCGTAATCAAAGATTGTACGGATTACGCAGATTTGTTTTCTTGTGAAATTACCTCGAGAGTTGTTGGTTATGGCCAATATCAGTAGGTGCGGCAGGTGGTTCTTCTAAGGCAAACACGGCCGTTTTGGCTAGGACATTGCTGAACAAACGGCCGCGGCGCTTGCCGGACATATACACTTGTTCACGAATGAGAAAGCCACGTAGCCGACAAAAATCAGTGAAATCGGCGATGGTGAAGGCTTGCCAGCGTGGAGCTTCATACCAGTTCTGGGGGTGATCAGGCGCCTGTGGAATGCACCCGTGCAGCAAAAAAGTGAGCCGGGAGCGCCAATAGCCCCAGTTGGCAAAGCTTACGACAGCTCGCTTGCCAACACGCAGCATTTCGGCCAAGATCATAGCCGGATCATCCAGATAGCGTAAGGTCTGGCTAAGAATAACCACATCAAAACTTTTGGCTGGATAATCAGCCAACCCTTCCTGCAGGTTGCCCTGACGCACACTCAGACCCCTGCGCACACAAGCGAGCACGCCGGTTTCGCTCAGTTCAATACCACGCCCCGTGACCCGTTTAGACTGCACAAGATAGGCTAGTAATGATCCATCTCCACAACCTAGATCTAGCACTTTGTTTCCCGCAGGTACGATTTCGGCGATGGCTTGCAGATCGGGACGGAGGTTGGGGATAGGTTCTGGAAAAGAGCCATTCATAGAGGTTGGTCCTGATTCATCTCTGGCAATGCCACTGCCTCCTCCTGGGCCAGGCGCTGCAGAAAGCTGTCCAACAAATGGGTCATTGTTTCTACTTCCAATAAAAAGGCGTCATGTCCCCACGTGCTCTGGATATCGAGGTAGGTTACGTCAGCGCCAACGGCGGTGAGGGCGGCAACCAGTTCTTTGCTATGGTAAGTTGGATAGAGCCAATCGCTTGTAAAGCTGACGACCAGATATTTAATGTGGGCTGAGGACGCGAATGCGGCTGCCAACGATCCGCTTGGAGATGTCAGGTCGAAATAGTCCAACGCCTTGGTGACGTATAGATAGCTGTTGGCATCAAAGCGGCGGGTGAAGTTATTGCCGTTGTATTTCAAATAACTCTCTACGGCAAATTCGGTTTGGATTTCATATCCGTAACGCTCAAGTGTTTGCAGACGGCGCCCAAATTTCTGGTGCATGGCCTGCTCGCTGAGATAGGTGATATGACCCACCATACGCGCTACCGCCAGCCCGGCATCAGGTTTTTGCGCCTGATCGTAATAATTGCCTTGATTCCAGGCGGGATCGGCAAAAATGGCCTGCCTTCCTACTTCGCTGAAGGCGATCAGCATGGGACTGTGCCGGGCTGTTGTAGCCAGCGGGATGGCTGCCTTGATACGTTGTGGATGATGGGCGGCCCATTCCAGCGCCTGCATTCCGCCCATGGAACCGCCGGTTACGCATAGCAGTTTGTCTATCCCCAGATGATCGATAAGTTTTACCTGGGCACGCACCATGTCCCCTATGGTTACAACGGGGAAGTGGAGGCCATAAGGTTGATTTGTTGCGGGATCGATGCTCATCGGACCACTTGATCCATAACAACCGCCTATGACGTTGCTACAGATGACAAAGAAGCGGTTTGTGTCAAATGCTTTTCCAGGGCCAATACTGTCATCCCACCAGCCCGGTTTATCGTCGTCCGCAGTATGATAACCGGCTGCGTGAGCGCTCCCACTCAGCGCGTGCAGCACTAAGATGGCGTTGGAGCGAGCGGCGTTGAGCTGACCGTACGTCTCATAAGCTAGTGTAACGGGTTGAAGGGTAGCGCCACTCTCAAGCTGGAAGGCTTCCTTTTTTGCAAAAGTGAAAGTGTTTGTCTCTACCAGACCTATTGAATTCTCTTGTATCATGGCATGATTCCGTAGTGGTGTTGACTCCGGCCTGCCGTGTCTCAAAGCCAGCAGGTGAGAAGTCTATTTTGTTGACAAGGCCAGCGCTTGATCGAGATCCCACAAGATATCTTGCAGATCCTCAATTCCCACACTTAGGCGTATGAAATCAGGTGTTACACCAGCCAAACGGAGCTGCTCTTCATTTAGCTGGCTGTGGGTCGTGCTAGCGGGGTGAATAGCCAAACTCTTGGCATCTCCGACGTTGGCCAAGTGGCTGAATAGTTTGAGGTGGTTGATAAATTCCTGGCCCGCATCACGACCTTTCTTGATGCCAAAGCCAAGTATTGCGCCCGGACCTATGGGTAAGTATTTTTGAGCAAGTTTGTGGCTGGGATGGCTTGCCAGTCCTGGGTAGGATACCCACGTTACCGCCGGATGATCGTCGAGATATTCAGCAACTGATTGGGCATTGGATATGTGACGATCCATGCGCAGGCTGAGCGTCTCCACCCCTTGTAGTGTTGTCCAGCTGTTAAATGGTGCCTGGCAGGCACCGACGTCGCGCAGAATCTGGACACGCGCCTTGAGGATAAATGCAGGTGGGCCTAAATCGGCATATACAAGTCCGTTGTAAGAAGGATCGGGTTCAGTAAAGTTTGGGAAACGGCCGCTGCGCCAATCAAATTTTCCACCGTCAACGATTACTCCTCCAATTGTCGTGCCATGCCCACCGAGGAATTTTGTGGTGCTGTGCGTAATGATGTCTGCGCCCCACTCAAAGGGCTGGCAGAGATAAGGAGTGGCAAAGGTGTTATCGATGAACAGGGGGATATCATGC
>JAACFF010000570.1 GCA_009937635.1 Chloroflexota bacterium | reverse complement strand
ATCATGTTGTATTTGAATCCAGGAAATACTACCTGATAATGTTTAAAACCTTCGTCAGAAAAACGTTTCCAGGCGTCCCGGCTCATGCCATGTAATCCGTACATTTTTATTTTGTCGGCATAATCGGGGATGTTTGTCGTTACCATGCCGCCTTCGCCAGTGATAACGTTTTTAGTGACGTAGAAACTAAAACAGGTTAGATGGCTGATATTGCCAATTTTTTGCCCGTTGTAAACTGCTTCAATAGCATGTGCCGCGTCTTCGATGACCACCAGATCGTAACGCTGGGCAATTTCGCTAATAGCATCCATATTGCACGGCCGTCCGGCAAAGTGCACGGGCACAATGGCGCGGGTCTTTGGTGTGATAGCATCTTCTATGCGCTGCGGATCGATCAATTGGGTCTCCCGATCGCAGTCGACCAAAACAGGCGTGGCTCCTGCATGAATGATCGTATTCACTGTTGCACAGAACGTCATGGGGGTGGTGATAACTTCATCCCCCGGTCCTAGACCGGCAACCAGCATAGACAAATGAAGTCCCGCCGTACAAGAATTTAGCGCCATGGCGTACTCAGCGCCTGTATATTCGGCAAACATCTTTTCAAACTTGGCAACTTTGGGACCAGTTCCAAGCCAACCAGAGCGCATGGAATCTACGACTTCACGAATTTCATCATCGTGGATTTGTGGTGCGCCGAATACAAGATAGTCTTTTCGAATAGACGAGTTTATTCTTGGCTTAGAATCTTTCAAGTACATAAACCTATCATTAACCCGCTTACGGGAATTAATTCCGATAATCTACAAAACTCTTCTGTTACATCACACATCATAGAGGTATTTGGAGGTTTAACTTCTAACTAAATCTTTTGACTAGAGGCAGCCAAGCTATCATCATTCTTCCCATCTGTGGCATCCAGTGGTTGCGATACGTCTTCGCTTGAGCGCCACCAGTTGATAAAAAGGATGATGAGCAGCGAGAGAAAGATAACACCTGCTGCAGCTGCTAACGCATTCAAAGTCTTACGAGGACCTACGGGTGCTGTAGGCGGCAATGAGCGGCTCACTAAGCGCACACCAGCATTGTTTTCTTGTGAAGTGATGCGCTTCTCTTCAACGGTACGGGCTAGAGCGGTATGTGTATCTATTGCCAATTCTACATTCCGCTGCATTATTGACTCTGTGGCCTTTGCTGCTTGTCTCTCCTTTTGTACAGCCAAAATCTGCGGCTCAATTTCTGATAGTGCAGATTCTGTCTGTACAGCCTGCACTGCAAGCACTGTTTGTAAATTTACAACCTGTTGCTTCGGATTGTTTCCGTTTTCGTTCGCAAAACTAGCTGAATTCACCTGTAGCTGATACGGGAGGGCTATATTGCCATCTGATTCAGATCCACCTAGTGCACGTAGCTTTAAAATCAACGCGGTGAAATGATCATTGGCTGCCTGCCCATCATTGGCGACATCGGCTTGAGAAGGAGCTAATAGGCTTTCTATATCACGAGATAGAAGCTCAATTTCCTTTTCCTTAGCAAGTAAATCAGCGTGGGTTTGCCGTAACGTCTGCAATTCATTTTCCAATATCGCCGAACGATTTTGAGCTTGATAATCTACAAGTGCATCTTCCGCTACTTTTAGTTCCACGGCGGCAGCTTCTAAACGTTGTTCAAAAAAAAGCAGCTGCTCCTCGCTTGAATCGCCATAGGCGTTATTAGCCCAGGAAACAAACAGCTCTGCCCAGGCATTGGCGAGATCAGATGCTACTTCGGCATCTGCGTTTCTTACCGCAAGTTTCAATAAGCTAGGATCGCTGCCGGGAGCCGCTTTTAGCATCGATCGTAAACGCTGCACGGTGAATGAAGCGGCTGGGGGCGACTCATTATGCAAAGTAGAGAGCAACTCGTCGCTTACAGCAATTTCCGGATATGCTTTAAGCGGTTGATTTTCTTCAGTTGTCACAATTCGCGGGTCAAACTGCACGCGCTGGCGGGGTTCAATGATTGATACTAACGCTGTAGCTTCATAGGATGGAGCTAGTAGTAAAAGACTGGCGGTGTAGGCCAAAATACCGGCAAGCAAACCTAATCCCAGAATCCAGTACCACTTGCTTAGAATAGCCTCAACATATTTCCGTAAATCGATCTCTTGATCGTCGTAATCCGACATAAATTAATAAGCTCCTCAATGGATTCAAATGCTACATTCTCTAGTCCTGAAGGGATGCATTTTTATGAATATATTGTTCCTCAACTTCTTATCCTGTAACAATCATATTTTATGAGCATCCTTTTGGAATCAGCAAGCCATGTAATCCACTACAAGTAAACTGATGTGCAAAACTTGATCCTCTCAAAAGCTTTTTCAGCTTTTCATTTATGATACATCTCAAATAATTCATTGGTTGGCCTGCAGGGCACTTCGTAGCGCATCACTTAATTGAGCAGCAAGATCGGAGACGAAAGGATCTCTCAGAAAACCAGGATCTGGACCTTCGACAAATCGGATCGACACACCACCCTGTGCCAGATTACGCCATCCTCGTTGTGGATCTATTGGACCAAATAGTGAATGAATCACGCCTAAAAGTCGCGGTGAAAACAACGTGACTTTACCGCTGTATACCTTGGGCTCATACTCAACTTGCACGCGTCTATTTAAATCACTAATCTGAATTTGGGTCTCGCGTTCAGAAGCGACATAATCAGTCAAGTAATCAAACTCTGCAAGCATATCGAGCTCGCGCTCGATATCGTCATTTTGCTGTGGAATATGTTCCCAATTTAGTCTTCTATAAATCCTTTCTCTGAGCCGCCAACCACCAAATACTTCGTAACCTTGAAACCAGTATGGAGCACTTTCGCGAATAATCCGCAGACGCAAAGGATCAAAAAAAGGTCGTTTACGGTGCATTGGTTTCGACGGGAAGGCATCAACAACTGCCAATAGTGCCGTTTTTTCACCTATTTGTTCCAGTTGCCGGGCCATTTCATAGGCGACGATACCGCCGAAACAGAAGCC
>JAACFF010000166.1 GCA_009937635.1 Chloroflexota bacterium | reverse complement strand
AAAGCGTATATGAAGCCTAGAACCAAATAGGAGGTGATTATAAGTACCAGCCAACGCTTTTCGGTCATATGCCCATCGCGGTAAAAAAGATTGAAAATTTCAGGGTTGGCGATTTAATCATGCACTTATCTGGGCGCGGTATCGTTGCGCACCAACTGGTATATTGTATTGTTGTTGGCAGCACCAAGGAATAGTTCTCCGTCTGAGCGTTCACCGAAAGTTGTCCAGTGATATGAGTAGTCTCCCAACTTTTTCGCGGTCCAGTCCTCCGCATCATCTCTTGACAGAGTCCAGAGTGTGCTAGCGCAATAATCTGCAAACACGTAACTGCCGGCCAACTCAGGCAGCAGGTCACCCCGGTAGACAAATCCACCAATTACCGAGCAATACTGGGTGTCTTGAAGGTGGGTGTAGGCATGAATGGGTTCAGTGAATAGGATTGAAGAATCACAGTTTTCAATATTGTATTCTTCCCGACCCTCATAGCATGGCCAACCAAAATTGTGACCACCCTGACTATGAAAGGGCAGGAAATTGATTTCTTCCCAAGTCTGTTCTCCTACATCTCCAATATACATGTCGCCTGTATTTGTGTCGAAACTGAAACGCCAGGGATTTCTGAGCCCTAAGGCCCAAATTTCGTCCCGTACGTCAGAATAGCCTACGAAGGGATTATCTTGCGGAATGGCGTATGGTGAGCCGTGATCGATATCAATACGTAGAATCTTGCCAAGCAAGCTCTGGCCGGATTGGGCATGGCCAGCGATGTCACGTGGCGTTCCCCCATCGCCCGTTGCGATGTAGAGATATCTATCCAGAGGACCAAACTGTAGCGCGCCCGCCATATGTGCAGTTCCAGGCTGCTTCAAGCGCATGATTGTTTGTTCACTGTCTGGATCGGCTACTCCAGTATGGTCGACAGTGAAACGCGCCAAGTCTGAAACCAGTTTACTTTCAACATTTCTTGAAAAGTACGCATACAAGTAACCGTTTTCCGCGAAATTGGGATGGGTAGCTAGGCCTAGCAACCCAAGTTCCATTTGTGCGGAGTTTACGCGGTCTCTAATATCCAGCAGGTTCCCTGTTTCTATGTGACCTTCGGAAGTGACAATGAGGACTCGACCATCTTTGAGAGCCACAAACAGGCGGCCGTCACCAGGATCAACAATAGCTGTTGGGACCGATGGTTTCTTAATTCCTTCAGCAAAAGGCACAACCGCGGGAACGAATCGGTGGTTTGCCAGTAAGGGATAGTAAACTGAAAATACCTGATTGTTGTCAGCGTGTAGGCTGGCTGAACGACTCATGGTGGCCAAAATTAGTGGTATAGAAATGAGAAAAAAGAATAGGGCCAGTAGCGTAGATTTTGTCATAGGGAATAGTGAAAATGTCTAGGTAGCTAGAGTTTTAAAGAATTCTATGGATCGTGCAGCTATTTTCTCCCAGGTAAACATCATGGCTGTATTTGCCGCTTCTTCACCTAATGTCTGGCGCAATTCTGGTTGGTTGGCAATTGTCATAACAGCGTCAACGAGTTGTAAGACGTTTCCAGCTTGAATTAGCCAGACATTCTTCTTGTGCAGCAATTCTAGGGTCGTTTCGGAAGGTTGTGTGGTAATTAGTGGACGGCCGTGAGCCAAGGCGGCCATCAAGGTGCCGCGTCGCAAGGAAGCGCCATCACGGTAGGGCATAACTAGCATGTCAGCAGCATGAAGAAAGGAGGAGACGCGTGCATCTGAGAGAAATCCTGTCCAATGAACTCGAGTCTTAAGATTTGATTCGCTGACAGAGTTTCTGATCTGTTCCAGAAAGGCAGCGTTTGTTGGGTCACTGGTCCCTGTTTGCCCTCCAATGAAGACGAGATGGAAACGATCGTCCAAGTGAGTAAGTGCCTGAAGCAATGTGTCCGCTCCTTTACTTTCATTCAAGAAACCGAAATAACCGAGCAAGCAGTCATGGACTTTGAGACCCAACTGATCTCGCGCTTCTGCAATCTCAATGTGGTTTGGTGTATACGCCTCGATGTTGCTGCCTATGGGAATTTGGATCAGAGGTTTTGTCAGCAGGGGTGTCAGTTTCCGGTAATCTTCGGCATTGGTTACGATAACGCCATGAGCCTGACGAGCCATGAAATTGATAGTCGTTTTCCGCCAACGCCCCGCCTTGGGAAAGAGAAAAGGCACGCGCAAATCGTGAAATGTAACAACATTCTTGGCGACGCCCTTCAAACGCCAGGGAAGGATATTTATTGCCGGGCTATTCATATTGTAGGCGGCAGCCTGATATTGAATGTCGACGATTTCAAGTTCGTTACGCAAGATGATATCCGTTACCGTCGCTACAGAAGGCCAACGCCAACGATTGATACGCGCATGCAATTGCGCGTAACCCAAATCTATTGGCTGATCACGGAAGCGCCGCTTATTTTCCCCAGCTACCGGCCTGGCGTCGCGGCTGGTAATGACGTGAATCTCTTGTCCGGCATGGTTTAGCGCCCGCGCCAATTCCTGGGTAAAAGCCCCGACGCCCCCTTCCATCGGCGGGAATTCCCCTGTTATCAAGCCGATCTTCATGACTCAGTACCCTGCTGGCTTTAGACCAGAACGAAGAACTTGCCAATACGATCTAACCCGCTGCCAGCGCAACGTTCGTTTGTGTCCGAGCAAGCCCTTGAGCGCCTCGATAATGATTTGCCAACTATATATCAAAAGCAAGAAGGCGCGCAGCGATGTTGCCGCAAAACGGCCGTGATACTTGCGAAAATAGCGTAACTTAGCTCGTTGGAAATTGATATGGCGATCTGTTATGGCTTGCTCGCTACTCTTGCCAACATGGTGAATGATCCTGGCTTGAGGTAAGTAAAATACGCGCCATCCGGCATCCTTGATCCGCCGGCACCAATCAAGTTCTTCCGAGTACATGAAGTATTTTTCGTCCAATAAGCCTACGTGGTCAATAACACGCCTTGGCACTAACAAGCAGGCACCAGTTAGCCAGTCCACATCGGCTTTTTCGCTATCGGGCAAATCAAGAGTGTAGTAGCTACGCAGGATAGATGCAGGAGCAATGGTTTCCAACCAGGTGCTCTCGAACAAGGCGGTAAGCATCGTGGGGAAACGGCGACGAGAGGATTGGATTGACAAATCAGGATTCAATAGCTGTGCTCCAAGTGCCCCGATGTCTGGATGTTGGTCGATGTAGCGGATCATCACGGGTAATGCGTCATCCAGGATTACGGTGTCCGGATTGAGAAGAAGAATATTGCGCCCTTTTGCGTAAGCAATACCCAAATTGTTTCCGCCTGGGAACCCCAGATTTTTCTCGCTGACAATGAGGTTGACCCAAGGGAACTCTTGCTGCACCATGTCTGCGCTGCCGTCATTGGATGCGCCGTCTACGACGATCATTTCCAGGTTAAGTTGGTTCCTACCTGCGTCAACTGAACGCAAACAGTCACGTAGTAAATCGCGGACGTTCCAACTGACCGTGATGATTGAAAGGTCAAAGGGAACAGCTTGATCACGCATTGCCATTTTCGCTTGGATTAAGTTGCGAACCAAACAAGCGGGCGGCATTGGCTGTTGTTTGCTGGGCAAATAGGGTCGTATCCATATCGTGCAGATCAGCGATGCGTTCGGCGATAAATACCACATTTGCTGGTTCATTTCGTTTACCTCGGCGCCTTTGTGGTGCTAGAAATGGCGCGTCGGTTTCGACAAGTATTCGATTTAGGGGAACACGTGCAGCAATGCGACCTAAGTCATCAGCATTCTTGAAGGTTACCGGTCCTGTAAATCCAAGGTAGAAGCCCATATCCAGTGCTGCTTGGGCCGTTTGCCAATCTGCGGAAAAGGAGTGCAGTACGCCCGGCCGAGGAAGACCATTCAAAGGTGAATCAGCCAGCAAGCGAATGAGATCGTCGCTCGATTCCCGATTATGAATGATGACAGGGAGATCGAGTTCAGCAGCTAAAGTGACCTGGGCGACCAAGGCTCGGTGCTGGACCTCTTTTGGTGAGGTGTCCCAATGATAGTCCAGTCCAATCTCTCCAATGGCGACTGCCTTATGATGTCGGGCAAAATCACGGATGGTATCTACCCATCTATCTTGCCACGCCGCGGAGGAGTTGGGATGGACGCCAACAGCGGCGTAAACGCCTGAATATGCCTCGGCTAATCTGAGCACGGCTGGGCAATTATCCAGATTCACCGCGGGCACAATGATTCTTGAGACGCCGGATGCGGCAGCCCGATCGACGATTTGGTCCCGATCCGAGTCAAAGTGCTCAAAATCAAGATGACAATGGGTATCGACCAGCATGCAGGTTTTAGCCCGCCTGGGAGACGAGTTCCTCCAAGAAGCTGTCAGGCACTTGAACTGCTACTACCTCGCCCCGGGCGCACTCGATTCCTTTGGCAAAGAGTGAACAAGCCACAACAACTTTTCGCCCCTTGATTTCCTTGACTCGACCGCGGAGTTCTAGTGTGCAGTCAATCGGCGTCGGCTTTAGATAGTCCACATGCAATGAAGCAGTCAGAAAGCGGAAAGAGGGCTCCGTATCCATATCGCGCGCTTCGGCACGATACATAGCCGCAGCAGCTGTACCGGTGCTGTGGCAGTCTATGAGTGAGGCGATCAGACCCCCATACACGTAGCCTGGAACGGCCGTATGGTGAGGTCGCGGCTGGAAATGGGCCACCGAATCTTCACCATCCCAGCGACTCTTAATTTGTAAACCTTGCTGGTTAAGGCGACCGCAGCCGTAACAGTGACTTGTCGTGTCCGAATAATAATCCTGAAATGCTTTACCCACGTTTTCCTCTCAATACAGTATGGCATGGCAAGTTAGCGAAGGCCGGCAATCTTCATCCCATCATCAAGAATCGCGGCTACGCGGTTTCTGCGCGTCGTTTCACAGTATACGCGAATTATCGGTTCTGTACCGCTGAAGCGAATCAAGAGCCATCCGCCATCTTCCATGATAAATTGGTGCCCATCTACAGTGACGATATCAGTGCAGCGTAGACCGCCTATGGTGCGTGGTCGAGCTGAGGAGACATTGGCCAGGATCGCCGATCGGCGATCCTGGTCGAACCGGCTATCAATTCGGTCATAATAGTGAGGGCCCACTTTCTCAAAAAGCCAATCCAATAGTTCAGATGGTTTCTTGCCTGTGCGAACCATCATGTCTAGCAAGTAAAGCCCGGCAAGGATTCCGTCACGCTCGGGCACATGTCCGCGAAAAGCATAGCCGCCACTCTCCTCACCGCCAATCATGGCGCCGACCTCAACCATCTTGGGTGCTATATACTTGAAGCCAACTCCTGTTTCAAAAACAGGCACGTCGTATAGATTGGCGAGCTTATTGAGCATCTTTGTGGTGGATATTGTTTTTACGATAGGCCCTCGCTCGCCGCGCACCTCTAAAAAGTAGTATCCAATCAGACCGTAAACACGCAATTGGTCGATGAAAACTCCATTTTCGTCGCCAAGGCCAACACGATCTGCATCACCATCGTTGATGATCGCGAGATCGGCCCCGATTTTCTGAACGAAGCTCAACCCGTGGTCGACATTGGGTGGAATGGGTTCCGGACGAATCATGTAGGGGAAAATTGGGTTTCGTGTATTATGTACTTCGTGGACTGTTGTGGATCCATTGTCGAGTAGGCGCTTGAACCAGCCAGCACCATTCCCCCACATGCAATCCACCAATACATTCAGTCCGGCTTGCTTGATTGGAGTAATATCAACGAGCTGCTTCAACTGCTCTTCATAGGCCGGCGCTGGATCAAACAATGTTATCAGTCCGTCGGAAAGGGCGTCGTCCAGCTTGATTCGCGGCATGTTAGCGTGCCCAGGGATCAGTTTTTCGATCTGCTTTAGATCGTGAGGAGGAATAGCTCCACCTAATGGGTCTCGAACCTTGAAGCCGCAGTCGGAAGGTGGATTATGGCTGGCTGTGATGTTGACAGCGCCACCTGCCTGCTTGTTGATAACCGCATAAGAGATCGCGGGAGTAGGCGTGTTTTTATCTGTTAACCAAACGTGTATATTGTTTGCTGCCATGATTTCGGCCGTGGCAACTGCGAAATCCTTTGCTTGAAACCGCTGATCGTAGCCGATAACGATCCCTTTATGAGCGCGCCCTTCTTGTTTGAGAAATTCTGCAAATCCTTGAGAACAACGCCGTACGTTGTCAAAAGTGTAATCCTCTGCGATGCGAGCGCGCCAACCATCGGTGCCAAATTTTATGGTTTTCATAATGTCTGTTACCTTGCTACTGGTGTGTTTTACATAGGGGTAATGCCATCCTGAAGCATCTTGAGGTCGGCATCTACCATCATCCTCACTAGCTGTCGGAATGAGACAGAAGGCTCCCATCCAAGAAGTTTTCCCGCTTTTTTGGCATCGCCCACCAGCAAGTCAACCTCGGCGGGACGCATATAACGAGGATCTTGCACAACGTAGTCGTGCCAATCTAGATCAACGTAGCCAAAGGATTCTTCCAGGAACTGTTGTACCGAATGTGTCTCACCGGTGGCAACGACAAAATCATCAGGCTTTTCTTGCTGAAGCATCAGCCACATAGCGCGTACATAGTCTCCAGCGAAACCCCAGTCGCGCTGAGAATCAAGGTTGCCCAGGCGGACCTCATTAGTAAGTCCTAATTTTATCTGTGCTACATGGTGTGTAATCTTGCGTGTTACAAACTCCAGGCCCCGGCGGGGTGACTCGTGATTAAACAGGATGCCTGAAGTAGCATGCAAATCATAGCTTTCGCGGTAGTTTACAGTAATCCAATGGCCGTATACCTTAGCCACACCGTAAGGGCTTCGAGGATAAAATGGGGTTGTTTCGCGCTGCGGCACCTCGACTACCTTTCCAAACATTTCGCTGGAGCTGGCTTGGTAGAAACGAATTTTAGGATTGACAAAACGAATAGCGTCTAGTAGTCGCGTGACGCCTAAGGCAGTGACGTCACCGGTAAAGACTGGTTGATTCCATGAGGTTTGAACAAAAGATTGAGCAGCGAGATTGTACACTTCGTCGGGCCTGTGCTCTTCGAGCAAATGGATCAAAGAAACCTGATCTCCCAGGTCGCCAGGCACCAGTTCAATTTGTTCCTGAAATTGTGCAATACGGTGAAAATTGACGGTGCTGGTGCGTCGCACCATACCGACAACTTCATAACCTTGTTCCAATAGAAACTCAGCCAGATAAGAGCCGTCTTGACCCGTGATACCAGTTATTAGTGCTTTGGGCATTGGTTGAACCTCACATTTATATCGCTGTTTGCCCCTTTTCCGTTGGTGGACGATTGGAATTATAACCTACAGAATTAGGCACGTAAAACCTGCGGTAGGCTACGTGGGTTAGTTGTGGGTCTAGCGTTGGGAATTGTCTAGGAAAGCAAAGATGATATGGGATTTTCTGCGGCGCCAGCCATTGGGAAACCATCGTTCCAGACGCGCGTAATAGCCCAATCCCCACATGGCCAAAGCCTCTCCTGTTCCCGTCGAAGCATGTTCACGTTGTTCCTTGGATCGGGTGATACCAGGAGGAAAAGGCGGCATGTCTACGTAACCGGTGCGCACGAAGGTATTGAAAGCTTCGACTTCAAGAGAGTCCAATCCCTGCGAGACAACAGCTTCCAGCTCAGTCAGCCTCAATCCGGATAGTCTACTTAGGTTTGTGTGAGCGGGATTATCGTTATTGGGGACAAATATAGCTGCCCGCGCGGTGCGTTGCATAAGACGATCTACAAAGCGCGGCCGTCGAGCGGCAGCAATACGCTGGAGGACTTCACATGAGAGAGCCAAATCAAAATTGCCAACGATTTCAGGAAATTCTCCAATATCTCTTACCAGTTTGAACTCAGGTTCGACAATCTGTAACTGGCCTGCGCGCTTTACCTCATCCAGGGCCTCTGCCGCTCGGGCCAGCGCTTGTGGCCGCTCATCAGCGATTGTGACGGCTGTCTGAAGATCAGCAGCCAACTGCAAAAAATCGAGGCTTGTCCCATACTTCTCGGGAAGACCTGCAATGAGCAGTCGGCGTGGTTTGGTTTTGCTCCTAAGCCACTCGGCAAGAATGAGTCGTTTTGCAAAATACTCGTAGGCGGTGCCCATTCCTTCGCCTTCAGCCAGCGCCAATGGATATAGTGTTCTGATGGATATTTGATGAAGCATATTATTCGCTTATCACCAGGCGTAAATTGCCAGCGGTTCGAAACCTAGAGGTAACCTTCATGACGATACCATCGTATTGTATCTGCTATTCCTTTCTCCAGGTCAACTGCCGGTCGATATCCCAGATCACGCTGCGCCTTTGCCCAAGAAAATCGACGGTCTTCGCTAAAAAAAGCGACGCCTGATCGACTCAGCGGTGGGCGCTTACGGGTCATCTTGCCCAACCCCTCAAGTGCAGTGGCGCCTATCACCGCTAAGGCACGCGGTACTTGAAGATGTGGTGGCGGGACATCCAAGATCCTGGCCATTGTAGTTGTCAGCTCGTGGAAAGTGACCGGACGTGGCCCAGTGATATGGTAGATCTCTCCAGTTTTACCACGTTCGAGACATCGTAGGAGACCATCGACGGCGTCGGATATATAGGTGGGGTGGCAAGTGTTGTGGCCGTTGCCCACGAAAAAGAACCTGCCCTGTTGTACGGCCTGGAAGAGACCGAGTACATGTGTATCTCCAGGTCCATAGATGAACTCAGGGCGAGCGATTACGACGGGGAGTCCTGCAGCGGCGTATACACCAACCATTCTCTCGGCGGTGGCTTTGCTGCGTTCGTAGGCGTTGCTGGGCGCAAGCTCTGCTTTCTCATCTGCAGGTAGGCCTTTGATCGGGCCCAGTACGCCAGGGCTACTAACATATAATACCTTTGGTACCGGGTCAGTCACCGCTACCTCATCAAGAACGTTGTGCGTACCGCCGACATGGACGCGAAAATACTCTTCTTCCGGCGTTCCAGCCTGCCCAAGCATTCCTGCTGCATGAATAACATGGTCGATACCATCAAAAAGGCCACGAAGCGTCTGGCGCTGGGTGATATCTGCAACCATCCATGTAAGTGGAGTATCCGAAAGCCGATCGGGGGATGAAGATGGTCGTGCAAGCGCATAGACTTCCGCACCAACATCTACAAGGGCTTTGACCAGCGAACTACCGACGAATCCGGTGGCGCCGGTCACTACGAACTTCATGCTAAACGTCGTCTTTGATCTGGTAAGTCATGATCGGACGGTATAGGCAACGGCATCTACGACTACGATCACATTGTGGCAAGGGTAGCAAAGGCGCGTCGTCAGGATGATAAACGGCGTCTGGATCAAGTTTCTGGCTTGCCATGCAGCCCTGCGGATCAGTCTGGATTGTTACACCAGCGATGGAGCCCTTGGCTTTCATGCCCAATCTGTAAGCAGCCAAAGTTTTTTTGGCATATCCATCTGGTTTTTCCATTTCTTGCTGAAAATTAGTGAGCCAATCAAAAGACATAGGGTACCTCTTACGCAGACGAACGTTCAGCAACTTCAGAAGAGGGGTTGATGGCTATCGTCTTCGGCAAAATGACCTTGGTGCCGACCCTAGCCAGTGTCGGGATATCATGGAGCATGTTAGTGTACGCGGCATTAGCCAGGGGGCAGTAACATTCCTTGTTGGCAACACTGCGCCGTACCGATCGGATAGCTTCACCAAACCAGATTTCTCGAAAATCATAATCATGATCGCGCAAATTACCGAGATTGTCCGCTCTTATACAGCAAGGCCATACAGTACCATCGGCATAAATTTGGGCACTAGCCCAGCCAGCATAACAGTCTATAAGCTGATCCTCCTCGTTGAGGATTCTTTTGACTAGTTTGTAATACTCCACGCGAAATGCTTCTGTAATTCTTGAAACACCCTTGAATTGTTTGCTTTCAACATACCTTATAAGTTCGTTAATTGCCCTGGCGTAATCTTCTTTGTCAGGTGTTATAGGCAATCCCACGGTGTCGAGCTCGACACGAGGTTCCGCAATTTCGGTGATAAATTGGTCCGCACCGGATTGATCGGCGTACTCTATTAACTCATCCAAATGCCCTACGCTGAAGATGGAGACAACGGAATGAATACCTACGGTCAGATTTGAATACTGCTCGCGCAATTCAAAGTATTGTTTGAGACGCTCTTCGAACTTCGCGAAGTTCCCATTCACACCACGAATGACATCATGTTTCTGACCTATGCCGTCCAGGGAAAGATTAATGATCAACTGTGTGTCAGGACAGCTTTCTAATATTTGGCGAACACGTTCTGGGCCACTGGTTAGTATCGCGTTTGTTGGAATATTGATGATGCCCGGTTTGTTAAACTGATAGACGAGTTGAGCCAATTCGACGATATTTGGGTACATCAACGGTTCACCTCCGCTGATGGTAAACCAATAGGGAGTTGTCCCCAATGAGGCCAATACTTTTTCCCATTCATGCAATGTTAATTCATCCTCGCGCTTCATCCAAATGTTGCAGGTAAGACAGCGCGAATTACATTTAGGGGAGGGTGAGATTGTGATATTGAGCGGCAACATCCGTGGCCAACCGAAGCGCCGATATGCTCTAAATAGAGGAATGCGTGCCAACACGCTGAGCATTGAATTCAACTTTCTACTTCTAGCTCCTTGGTCGTAGTTGCTATTTCCCAAACGGTGTGTTCTCGATGTTGTCTGAAATCAATCCAGCCTAAGACACGACCACTGATTTCCATTGCTACTACGCCCCATGTCCAAAGGAATTGCTTCGGTCGCCAATCCAGATTGTTTAGCAATAGGGACAAGATCACAACGCCACTCATCGTACTCACGGAGTAACCCAGGATTTGCTTGAGTTCTAGATGGCCGGCATAAATACGGCGGCGTTGGCGCAAGAAGTCGCTTCTATTGTCTGGCCCTTTGTTATAAACAATAGCCTCTGGAATATAGCGTGTCTCATAGCCTTGTCCCCGTATTAATGGTTCAATGCTGGCTTCATCTACGGCTGTGTGCTGCGGAATACGTGAAAAGATAGCCCGAAATGCAACCATTTCCCCAGCCTTAAATCCATGCAGATTCATCTGGTGATGTAAATCCCACAACAAGTGCGCTGCAAAGCCCATGAAAGTCTGTGGATCATTTACAGGAATGGGCCGGCAAGCTGTCATGCCAAGTTCCGGATCTACGAAAGGTGCTGCAAGTGCTTCCAAAGTGCCTGGAGTAGGCTGCAAGTCGGCGCTACTTAGTATGAGAATTTCCTCCTGCGCCTCTTGCAAGAAAAGATTGATAGCTGATGCCTTGCCCTCTCGATGGGACTGGACGATCAAGCGAATGCGCCTGTCACGTGTCATAAAATCGCGTACAATGTCTTCTGTACGATCGGTGCAACCACTAATGACCACAACGATCTCAACCAGAGTCACCGTGACTAGCTCCTGCTCAAGAATACAATCGAGCAGTTTTCCTATATTGGTTTCTTCATTATGGGCCGTGATGCCCAAAGAGCATGGTACGCTATTCATCAGAGGATCAAGTATAACGCACTCCGATTCTCCATCAAGCGTGGTCCACTGATTCTAAGAAGGGTGATGTCAACAAGAATTTGCTTTACAGCGTCGCCTAACATTTGACCGCAGCAGCCATTTCGGCTTACATCCATAACAAAAAAATCCCGTAGGTCGGTAAAACCCACGGGATTATCTTCAAGTAATCAGGTCTGATTTTGCTTTGGTCAGTTGACGATGTTGCCATTATCGAGAATGTCGTTAAACATGATATTGTTGTCGTGGAAGTCGCTGATATACAGACCACCCATTTTGTTGGCGATCAAGCTGTTATCACAGACGGTGTTTCCAGTGGCGCCTGTCAAGTTTACTCCGAAACCATTGTTAAGACGGATGATATTGCGTTG
>JAACFF010000569.1 GCA_009937635.1 Chloroflexota bacterium | reverse complement strand
CCCACCTGAACTTGGTTTGAGCCAGGTAATCCCCTTTATCGTGTTAATTCTGATCTTGATGGTCAAACCTTACGGCATTTTTGGTGAAGTACGGATAGAGCGGGTCTAGTGCACAATAACGTAGAGGCGAAATGGTTGGCTTGGGCATTACAGGACATCAAGTTGCTTCCATCCAACCGTTTCGCCCACGACCTTGCACCCTTTCTCAAGGGTATGGGATGTAAAACCATCTGGTGAAACTTAACAGCGGAATTGGATCTAAATAATGGAATCAGGAGTTTTTCACAGCACCTACAAAGAAGACATGAAGCTGCGGCCGACGCCGTTCATGCGCTTGCGTTTGGTTGTCGTGCTCGTGGCCGTGGTCGTTTTCCCCTTCTTTGCCAACAACTACCAGTTAACCCTTGCCAACCAGGTAGGCATCGCTGCCATTGGCGCCATTGGCCTCAATATTCTGACCGGTTTTACGGGGCAGATCAGTCTCGGGCAGGGCGCATTCATGGCCGTTGGCGCATATGGCTCTGGGTTGCTCGTTACGCGTCTTGGGATGCCTTGGTGGCTCACCATTCCGGTCGCTGCCCTAATCGCTGCCGCTGTTGGCGCCTTTTTTGGCCTGCCCTCATTACGACTAAAGGGTTTATATCTGGCCATCGCCACCCTTGCCGCGCAACAAATTATTAGCTGGGCCATCATCCGTTCTCCGCTGACAGGTGGGGTGGAAGCGTTGGTGGTTCCCTCCCCAACATTATTTGGGGTGAGAATCAACAGCGACCCGAATTTTTATTGGATCATCTTGTTCTTCCTCATCCTGACTATCTTCTTTGCGGTCAATCTATTTCGCACGAAGATAGGACGCGCCTTCATTGCCATTCGTGATCAGGATATCGCCGCGGAAGTCATGGGCGTCAATATCTTCCGTTACAAAGTAACCGCCTTCGCCATTTCCTCCTTTATTGCCGGCATGTCCGGTGCCCTCCTGGCCCAATATCGTGGTATTGTCAACTATGAGCGCTTCACCATCGAAACCTCGATCACCTTCCTGGCCATGATCATCGTCGGGGGTCTTGGCTCCGTTTCCGGTTCAATCTATGGGGCCATCCTTATTACCCTGCTGCCAGCCATTCTTTCCAACCTTGGCAGCGCACTGGGTGCGTCAATACCGCAAATGGCCACATTGATACCCTTCATTCAAAAAGGCGCCTTTGGCATCATCATCATCCTTTTCCTCATTTTCGAACCTGAAGGTCTGGCCAAGATCTGGCGAGACATAAAAGATTACTTCCGCCTTTGGCCTTTCAGTTATTGACGCAATGTCTTGTAGATAAATAAGCAAAAATGTAAATCTACCAACCTGCCCATCACCAGGGCCTCGCCCGATACTAGGATAGGCCTCGAAACAGGAACCTTATTATCTGAACCCAATTGGTTTCAAAAGGAGTCCATATGATCTGATACAAGAGGAAATAACCGCCAAAGCAGATTCCAGATACTCGTAGCCTATCACCAAATCTGTGCAATCTGCGAAATCTTTGTACGCGAAGCGGTCGCCCAGCGACATTACTTTACGCAAGCTGTTGATTGATCATTGTTTACTAAGGAGTTCACACGCGCTACGGCGCACTATCAATAATGAAAATGGATTTCCTGACAGCTGTTGGCTGACACCTATTTTCTGAGGAGGATGAATATCATGAATAAGAGAATCACTATTATTGCCATAATCTTGATCGTCGGGGCTATGGCCCTCGTATCCTGCGGTGGGGGCGGTGGAGGCGGTGAGGCCGTTAAAATCGGCGCTATCCATGACCTTACCGGTCCAACCTCGGATGTTGGCACCCCTTACGCTGACGGCATCCGCGATTATGTGAAATGGTTCAATGAAAATGGAGGGTTCGACGGCCGTCAGATTGAACTCCTCTCCCAGGATTACGCCTATGCCGTCGATCAAGCTGAGCAATTGTATAGCCAATATACTTCAGATGGCGTCGTCGCCTTCCAAGGCTGGGGCACGGGTGACACGGAAGCGCTGCGTGGCCGCATCGCCGAAGATGAGATTCCCTTTATGTCCGCGTCATACTCAGCCACATTGGGCGATCCCGGTGAAGCGCCATACAACTTTATGATCGGTACCACCTATTCCGACCAGTTCATTATCGCCATCCAATATGCGCAGGAAACTTCGGCCGGAGGCTCGCCGACCATTGCCTTGCTCCATCATGACAGTCCCTTTGGTACGTCGCCGCTGGAAGATGGCAAGGCCTTTGCTGAAGCCAATGGCATGGAAGTCATCGGCATTCCCATGCCTGGGGGCGCTACTGACTTTACAGCCGAACTTACCCGGGTAACCGATGCAGGAGCGGAGTTCATCGTCATCCAAAATGTGTCCTCGCCAGCAGCTACGTTGGTTAAAGATGTAGCGCGCCTGGGCATGGATACACAAGTTATCTGCCTCAATTGGTGCGCGGACGAATTATTCGTCGAACTGGCCGGTGATGCAGCCGAAGGCGTCATCACTGCCAGCCCCTTCGCTTTTCCCAACAGCGGCGTATCCGGCCTTGCCGACATGAAGGAATACACAGAAGCCAACAATAAGAATTTGGAAGAACTGGGTGTGCACTACGTCCAGGGTTGGACGACGATGAAGGCCATGTCCGATGCCATTCAGAAAGTAATTGATGACGGTAACGATGTCACCGGGCCAAATATTAAGGCCGCCCTGGAGACCTACTCCAACTACAGCACGGGCGACGTTACCACGCCCATCAACTTCTCTGGCTCCGATCACGCCGGCAATAAGGCCTTACAGCTCTTCGAAGTTAGTGGAGGCGCTTACCAGAAATTGACAGACTATATCCAGGCCGGCGGCTAATACGCTGTTAACCAAGTTTCTGTTCTGTCATTTTCGCACATACTAAAATGCTGATACCCCAGGGCAGGACGTAGCTAAGTTTATGGGAAAATTGTGCAATTATTTAGCACAGGAAGAAATAATATGCTTGCGCTGAACAATGTCGAAGTCATCTATA
>JAACFF010000165.1 GCA_009937635.1 Chloroflexota bacterium | reverse complement strand
ATGGTGGATGGATTACCTAATCAATTCGTGAGGTTCAATCTGTTGTTTCACTGCTGAAGCGGTACCTGCAAACCGGATTTTGGAGGACGATAATTTATGAACAGTATGATGCGTGAGTACTACCCAACTTTTGAGATGTACCAGGCGCTGCGCGAGCAGCTGATGGAAATTCTCACGGATGAAGATCTGGCTTTTCAGCCAGGCGGCGAAAATGTCACTTTGGGAGAATTGTGCCGTGAGATCGGGGAGACGGAGACGAGCTACATCGAATCGTTCAAGACATTTACGCAGGATTTTTCTTATCGGAATGAGGAACCCGGGCTGGACCGCAGCGTGGAAAGGTTGGTGGCATGGTATAGGCAATTGGACCAAGAGTTAAAAGCGACGATTGAGGCCTTGACGGAGAAGGACTTGCAGAATCGTGTCGTCGATCGGGGTGGTGGTTTTGTTTTACCGTTACATATCCAGTTGGATGTATACAAGGAAGCGCTACTCATCTTTTACGGTAAAGCGAGTGTTTATTTGAAGGCATTGGGAAAATCTCGTCCAGAACAATGGCAGGAGTGGATCGGTTGAGAGATGGGTGGGTGATGAAAGAAACCGGATTTGCGCACTAATGGATTTTTCAGTCTAGAGGCGATTGAACCCGGTTTCCCGGTAAGTGTGGATCGACTGTCATGTATAGGCCATCGTTTTGGAAACCGTGCCTGGTATAGTATTGGCGTGTGCCGATGGCGCTGATCACGGCGAGACGGCCGTAGCCGGCCTCGCGCGCTATTTCTTTAGCTTTTTCAATTAGCTCCGAGCCCAAACCCATGTGTTGCGCTTCTCCGTGGCTTTCTTCTCCGAGATCTAGAGCGGGACCATAAACATGGACCTCACGGATCATGGCGTGATCTTGCAGCTCAGGGAGCGGATGCTGCGTGGCGCGATGGGGTAGGGAGAGGCGAAGAAAACCGGCTAAACGCTCGCCAGCCGTTTCGAAGCTAAGGAAATGCTCGATTGTGACGTCCGTTTGATAGGTGTCAACGCGCAGTGACAAGTCATCGAGCGTTACTTTTTCGCGTCGTATTTCACGATTGCGAATATCAACGCCTTTAATATCACGCCGGTCCATTTCTTGTTGCGCCAACTGGCGCATATTGGCTTTCTTGTTGCCGGCGACGACGTTGGTGGTTGGGAAGTCGCGGATGACGCGATTGAGGCGCACCCAACGTGGCGTGTGGGACATACAGGTGATGAGTATTTCGCGAACCTGTCCTTCCGTATAAGGTTCGTATTCTCCGCGCTGCCAGTATTCGTAAAGCTCCGCGTTTTCGATTAGCATACAAGGATATATTTTTAGCTCATCGGGCTGGATGGCAGGGTCGCTCCATAAACGGCCATAATCCTGGACGTCGCTCTCGGGCGTCGCACCTAATAAGTTGGCCATCCAATGCCCATGTATCTTGAAACCGGCCAGGCGCAGCAGGCGAAAGGCGTTGCGTGTGGCCTGGACGTCATGACCGCGATTGTTTATTTCCAGGATGTGATCGTCGAGACTTTGGATGCCCACTTGAACCTTGGTGACGCCTAAATATCTCAGCCAGCGTAGTTCTTCAATATCGATACGATCTTGTCGTGTTTCAACGACAAGGCCTACATTGCGTCGTTTCCCCTGGGCATTGATCTCCTGCGCTTCAACCAGCGTTTGGGCCTCAACGTCGTTGATAGCGTCCAGGCAACGTTTGACAAACCATTCTTGGTAATCCCGTTGGTAGCTTGACCAAGTGCCACCCAGGATTAGTAATTCGATCTTCTCGGCGGGATGGCCGATTTGCTCCAAGGCGCGAATGCGAGCCGAGGTTTGTGCGTAGGGGTCGAAGCCATGCCTTTCCGCTCTTTGCGCGCCCGGTTCGTCGTGCAAATAGCTCTTGGGCATGCGCAAGTCGGTGGGACAGAAGATGCACTTGCCAGGGCAAGGATATGGCTTCGTGAGGACCGTGACTACGGTTACGCCAGCTTGCGAGCGCGTAGGTTTCATTTGCAAGTGAATGCGCAGTTCAGGTTGAAATTCCATGAAACCCTGAGTGCAGAGCCGCTCGTAAACGTCGATCAACTGACCTTTGTTAAGCCAGGGCAAGCCAAGCCGGGCATAGGTGCGCATGGCTCGATTGTATTTCTTGCCGGTTAACGGCCGTTTTTTAGACAGCTCCTCAATCAACTCTACAAAGCGCTGTTCCTGACCTGTGATATCAACAGATTCTCGCTGGGCGTACCAACGGCCGTCTTCTATGGAATTGAGTGGAACAATAGTCATCGGAGATAGTTCTCAATGGTGATTTTCTATTGGTGAATTGTTAATGTAACTGGTCATGGCTATCGGCTCTGGGATTGTCAAGTGAACAATATGTGCGCGTTATCATGTGGTTGGTAGGTTTGCTTCATGGCGTAAGGCCAAGGCGATAATTGTAGCCCAGGGAAGTAGTTTGAACTCACCGGCGGTGAGCGCTTCTTCGACCTCTGCGCGGCTTAAATGAAGTAGTTCCTGCTCTTCGAGATCATCGGCATCAATTGCAGCAACGGGGTGGGCGCTTGTGGCGAGAAAGAAGTAGGCATTGCCAGCGCCGCGATTGCCATCAACGGCGTATTTGCCTATGGGAATCCACTGAGCCGCAGCGTAACCTGTTTCTTCACGGAGCTCTCGCTTGGCGGCAACCAACGGATCTTCTCCTGGTTCCAGATATCCGCCAACAGTAGCCAGTGAAGTGCCCTGCAGGCTGTATTTCGTTTGCCGGAATATGAGATATTCGCCGGATTGTGTTATGGCGACCACGTTGACGAAATCAGGGGTGATGACCCAGGGCCAATCAGCGATAATTTGACCGCTAGGTAACTGTACTACGTGATCTTCGACCCGCAGGAATTTACCTCGATCAAGGACGGTGTGGCGGGAAAGGGTTTTCCAAGTTTGCATCGACAATATTCAACATTCAACGGATAACAGTCAACAGCCAACGGCTCAGTCGGTCAGCTAGAGAATGACAAATTTCATTCGGTTCCAATACACGGAAGCGTAAGGAAAAAGATTATAGGGCATCATAACTATATGTCGGCTACCAATTCGACCATGGTGCGTAAGGCGTGGATATCGTAGACCATCATGTTGAGCGTCGTAATGGGGCTATCGATCCAGAGTTGTAGCCGCTCTTTGATACGCTCTTTGGGTCCAACCAGGGCGATCTCATCAATGAGTTCGGCGGGAACTTTCATCATTGCCTCGCCCTTACGCCCGGAGAGGTAAAGTTCCTGGATTTCGGCGGCGGCGGTCTCGTATCCATAACGTGCGGCCAGGTCGTTGTAGAAGTTGCGACCTTTTGCTCCCATGCCGCCGATGTATAAGGCAAGCATCGGCCGTAGCATGTTATAACCGATTTCTATATTGTCTGTGACTACAATAGAGACAGAAGGCGCAATGTCAAGATCGGCCATCGTCTTGTCACCCCTAGTAAGACCGGCTTCAATATGCCGCCCATAGATGGATTCAAATTTCTGGGGTGAGAAGAAGATGGGTAACCAACCATCGGCGATCTCGGCCGTTAGTTCGACGTTCTTAGGACCAATGGCTGCCAAGTAGATGGGAATGTTGGGCTGGGCATGCAAGGTGCTTTTTAGCGGTTTGCCGAGACCTGTGGCATCGTCCCCCCGATAGGGGATCTGATAAAGTTTGCCGTCGTAAGTGAGACGCTGCTCGCGGCGGAATATCTTGCGTACGATTTCTACATATTCACGACTGCGGGTGAGAGGTCGATTGTAGCTCTCTCCATGCCATCCTTCCACCACTTGAGGTCCGGATAGGCCAAGGCCCATAAGGAAGCGGCCCCCGGATATTTGATTCAGGGTCATAGCCGTCATGGCAGCGTTGGCCGGTGTACGTCCAGGCATCTGCATGATAGCCGTGCCCAGCTTGATGTTTTTGGTCAAGGCGCCCATCCAGGCCAGGGGTGTAACTGCGTCGGAGCCATATGCTTCTGCAGCCCAAATGGCATACACGCCTAGGCGGTCGGCCTCCTGTACCAACTCTACCGGCAACTCGATTTTGCCGGCGGCATATCCGATCATTAATCCTAATCGCATTTTATTTTCCTCAGTGGCTTTTCGATCCAAAGTGCATCATCTGCCGCGAAAGTCCATACCGGAGGTAAGCATCCGCCGCAAGCTTATATAATGGATTGTAAATCATGTGCTATGTTTCCCCAAAATCGAGGAACGATACTAATTTATCCGGTCAATGCAAATGACTGGTCAGTCAATTGGCTTTACCTATTGGTAAGTGGACGATGGCCACGAAATTGCCGCGATCAGTCTGAAGGTGAGGTGGCGAACTGTGCTTCTGAATTGGTAGCATTGATTGCCTTGGCTGAAAAGAATAGCGAGCCTACCAGCAAAGCCACAAATAGCATGGCAAAGCGCAACGAGGTTGCCTCAGCGATCAAGCCGATGAGTGGGGGCCCGGCCAGAAAACCGGCATAACCGATGGTGGCGACACCGGCGATGCCAACTCCGGCGGGCAGATTGGACAGCTTTCCAGCGGCGCTGAAGGATAAGGGCACGACATTGGCAACACCAAGGCCGACGGCCGCATAGCCGAGGAGGACGACGAACGGTTCGGTGGTAATGATTGCCGCCATGATGCCGATAAAAGCCAAGAGACCGCCGAATCGAACGACGGGAACAGGGTTGAACTTTGCTGCCAGCCAGTCACCCGCGAACCGACCAATCGTCATCGTCAGTGAAAATGCGGCAAAGCCCAGAGCGGCAAAGGCAACCGTTGTCTGAAATGTACGGTTGAGGTAGACGCCGCTCCAGTCGGCCATCGCCCCTTCACCGATAGCGGCACAGAAGGCGATGGCGCCAAGGGGCCAGACAACGCGAGGGGGCAGGCGAAACATAGATTCTCCCTTTTCTTTTTTGCCTTCCGTGGGGAGTAAATAGCGGGATACGAGCGCCATGAGAATGAAGAAGAGAGTGGATGCGAAAATGAAGTGGGGAATTGGGCCGAATGATAATCCTGCAATGCCGGCGCCGAGCATAGCACCGGCCAACGCCCCGATGCTCCAGGAGCCGTGGAAAGAGGACATGAGTGGTTTCTGCGAACGCTGCTCGACCAGTACCGCCTGGTCATTCATAGCCACGTCCATGGTACTGGTTGCCGCCCCAAATAAGAAGAGTGCAATCCAAAGGGTGATGGCGTTGGGTGCTAAGGCAAGGAAGGGTAAGAAAACAACCATGGCGATAGCGCCGGCGATGGTAACAAAGCGACTGCCAAAACGGCCGATGAGACCCCCGGTAAGCGATAGGGCGACGAGGACGCCGGTGCCCATGCCTAACAAGACGATGCCCAGTGCGCCCTCACTCAGATTGAGAGTCGTTTGTACGGATGGTATGCGAGAAACCCAGGCTGCTAATAAGGCGCCGTTAACAAAAAAAGCGACCAGTACAGCCAGGCGCGGCGCGTTCCATCGCGAACTATCGGTCATGGAGATGTATCCTTACCAAGATTTCGCAGATTGAGAAAATGAATCCTGCGACTAGAATGATAACATGATGCAAACAAGTTAATTAGTGAAAATGGATTCCTTAATTCTTAAAAGTATCACAAAAAACTCATTTACGGATTTTAAGCAATAAAATGTTACCTAAACACGTTCTTTACCATGGCGATGGTGGGTCATGAGTTCGCCAGTCAGCCAAAGGTAATAGAGGGCGACGCCGGTATCTTTGCCAGCGCCGTCCCAGCCACAGCCCTTGCTGTCCTAGAATAAGTCGACGGCGTATGGATAAGGTAATTGAATCGTCTGGTTGGATCATACTGCTTCTACGGATCTAATCTTAGCCAAACTAGCGCTCACCGGCTTGATGTTTGATTGGCGCATGGTGTGATTTCGAATGTCTAATTGCGGCAAGCGAAGGCTTTAGCTGGGTTAAAGCAGGTAATTTTTTCAATGATGTCATTATTGATTCCCTGTTTCCTTAACAGAGGCAAGAATTCCTCTTTCAGCCGCGTATAGGGGATGATATTGCCCCCGTTTTCTTCACCAATGTTGTACCAACCGGCGTCTTGCGAGATCAGGATTTGATCTTCAAAACCCTTGTCTAAGAGTTTCAGGAGCGTTTGTGCGTGTTCGGCATCCCCTCCCCAGGCCAGGCCATCGAGTTCGATCCAAACACCGGCTTTGGCTAAAGTGATTAAACGGGACGGGTCTGGTTCGAGATGGGCGTGGACAAATATCCAGCGAGAAGGGTTAACGTTGTTGGTTTCCAATACAGCAACTATCTTTTCGGCTGCAACGGCCGTACAAGTATGGGTGGCGATGGTGAGACCGGTCGCTTTGTGAGTCAAAGCGGCGGCATGGATTAGCTTAAGGTCAAGTACGTTGGGCTGCGGATTGACGGCCGTTTTGATAAAACCGGGCTTAATCCCGGTTCTCTCAATCCCATGCTCAAACTCTAAAATCCAGCCGTCGGCAAGTTTTTCCGCGCTGGAATCGTGTGCATAGCTTGGTAAGTATTGGTTGTTGTAAAGACCGGTGTTGGAAATGATATTGAGACCGGTTCGTTCGGATAAGATGCGGAAAATTTCGACATCCCGGCCTAGATAATTGGGAGTGCACTCGATCAAAGTTTGCGCCCCTTGATCCAGGAGATCTTGAAGATAGGGTTGCATGACTTCTATGACATTACTGGCATCGTAGCGGTGCTTTCCGGCCGTTTCCGCCCCACCAAAATCAACCATAATGTGTTCATGAGGAAGTGTAAAGCCCAACTCTGATCCCGTGACAGGACCTCTGACTGTGTAGATGATACTGTTTTCCATTAGCATAAGCGTGTTCTCAAAATAGCGTCACCGTGCTAAGGCTTCGGGCACAGAAGATTTGTCTCAGGATGACTTTTTAATATTGCGGGCATATTCGGCAAGCAGCTCGAGTTCTTGCTGATAGATGCGGCGCATAATTAATGGGTTGGCCAGCTTTTCTAGAAGGCCCATCAGTCCGGGGCTGGGTGCAGCATCGGTTGTAATTGTCACCCGTGACCGCTTGTTACCGGCGATGGGGTCGATTGTGAAGGAGGTCACCGTACCGGATTCTTCATCCGTTTCGACCAAGGTCCGGCCTGGTTGCGGTTCAGTGATGACCAATTGAAAGAATCGCTTTGTACCCATAACATTCATATGCACCGCTATGACTGTGCCTGCGCCCCTTCCCCCTTGCACTACGGTCATTTCGGTGAAATATTGTTTAGGCAAAATCGCCTGGTGCCCTTCATGGTAATCTGAAATGATATCGTAAACAAGTGCTGGAGGAGCGTCTATAGTTTCTGAAACTTCTACGTGTATTTGACTCATAATCTAACCCTCTCCGAAATCCTTTTGCCAGGATGCCAATAAGTCATCTTTGGTTCCCTCAATCCAGCAAAATTTCCCCTGCACAGTGTGGAATGCACCGGCGTTTAAGGACCGAAATCTATGCCGGAATGGATGCAGTCCGCTGAGCGATAACATACGAAATCGCGCAAATCATCCGGCCACAGGAAGGTGGCGCAGTTATGCCCCACGCTCGATAGGACGACAAGGGGCTTCATATGCCATTGTTTAAGTGAGACCAGTTCTGGATTTCAAGGATGTTGCCTTCCGGATCGGCGGCATACACAAAGGTTATCTGGCCAACACCCTGGATATCTCTCGTAACAACTTCGCCAAGCGTCGCCCCCCCATGTTCAAGGACCTTGTTTAGAATTTCTGGCACATTATCGACGCTGAATGCCAGATGGCCCAAGCCTTGACGATTTGCTGCGGGTGGCGGCTTTTCTTCCATGTGAGCATAAGCGTAAATTTCCAGAGTTGGTCCTTCAGCATCATACCCAGGCAGACGTAGGTGTATACCTTCTAAAGCAGCATTGGGAACGCCAGTTCCCTTCTCAAGCCACTTTCCGGATTGACTTCTCCGTGGAGGAACGAAAGTACATTGAAAGACTTCTTGGTAGAATTGAGCGAGTCTTTGCCAATCTTCGGCGATGATGTTGGTGTGGGTGTAACGAATACTCATGGACTGTTGATGGTCACGCCCCCTATTGGCTTTGGTGTAAACTCAACTACAAAAGATGAGTTATGTCCTAACGGCGTGCTCTGGGCATTTCACGCTCTAGGTAATAGAGTTTCTGCATGCCGAATCCTTTGACCTCAAACTCGCCCCTTTCGGTGCACACGAAATCGTCTTTGAGCAACTGATATGTGTTCTCACTTACAGTGATTTGCATTGGCTCTGATAGGGTTTCCATGCGCGCGGCCAGATTGATTCCCGGACCGAAGATATCGTAGACATATTTCTGCACACCGACCAGCGAACCGATGACGGGTCCGGAGTTGATGCCGATACGGCAATGCCATGCTTCTAGATGGGCGGAATTGCGCCGGGCGATATAACGCAACATACGCAGGGCAACCTGGGCGATGTTACGGGCGTGATCGGGATTGGGTTCAGGGAGTCCGGAAACTGCCAGATAGGCGTCACCCACTGTGCGGATACGTTCGCAAGCGAAGAGATCGGTAATGCGGTCGAAAACAGTAAAAATATCATTTAGCTCAGTAACCAAGGCGGCAGCATCGCGGGCAATTGCCATTTCAGTATGCCCGACGAAATCGACCATGAGGATAGAAGCGTTTTCGAATAATTGGGGTGTTACCGTGCCGTAGTCCTTCATTTCTTCGTAGACAGATTTGGGCATGATATTTAACAACAAGCGCTCAACCCGTTCCTTTTCCCGCTCCAAATCTCGCGCGTTTCTTTCGGCCATTTTGGAATAGGATTCCAGCATGTATTCGGCCTGTTTCTGCTTAGAGAAATCGTGGCATTCAACGACGATATGCTCCTGCGGATGGTCTGGAAGTGGGCGTAATTCAATGGACAAGGGGATTGTACGGGCGCCGGTTTGGGTTTCGGTCTCAAAGCGGTAGGGTCGACCTGCCTGGACACGTGACTGAGCGCGTTGGGCGTTGAAGCCAGGTAAGCGGGCGGTTAAGGGTTCGTCGGCGTCCTGTTCAGGTGGAAACCAGGCAAAGAATTTGGCGTTTTCGAAGAGCACGGTCCACTCCTCAGGCTCGACAACCGCTATTCCTGTGTTAAGACTCTGGGTTACCTGGCGCAGTGTTTTTCCATCAAGCGAAAACGGTGTGTTGTCGGGATCTAGTTGGGTCATGTTACCTCTTGGCGATGATGAAGTTCTTGCGGTTCATCATTTCATTTTCGACGTGACGAATGTCGTCATCGGCGAAATCGAAATCCTCCAGGGTTTCGGTAAGCAATCCCATGGTTTCCATGAAGGCCACCTCGGTAATACCGAGGTGGTCATGCACTCGCTCCAGCTGGTCATCCGTATAGCTGGCCGGTCCACCCATTACTTGGGCGATGAATTTTGTTTGGTGATCGATGAGCCGTTTCATGTTGGTATTAGCGAAGTAGGGACTGGCCACCGGCGAATCGAGAACTTTATCGTAGAAACTCATGACGACGCGGCTCACGTTGGCGAAACCTCCATATCGCTGAAAGATCGTGCTTTTCATGAATAATTTGCCTCCAAGGTCACTCGGATCTAAAACGCGAAAACACTTGTTATTATCTTACAAGAGTTAAGAGCTCATTATACTGTACTTTTCTCGAAGACCATAATTTTGTGTTTGTCTTCATCAAAGCCCGCTGATCGTAAGTTTGAGGGCAAATGTGACAGGTATTCATTCTTATAGTATTATAGATAACCTGGCTGATTTTGCAACTTGGGTTGACATCAAAGGGTGTGGAGTATGAATATCCATCCATCAAAAATGGTTTTGCTTGGTTTGGCTCTCCTGTTATTGGCCATTTTAGGTGGTCTTGGATTTGTAGCGGCAAATCCCTCTCCGTCAATTGCCAGCGTTACCACCAGCGCAAAGGTTGAGAGCGATGTATTCCTATCTTTTGTAGCCGGTTCAGGCAAGTTACCACCGAAAATTGCCGGCTGCGACATCTTTCCCGGCGATAGTATCTGGAATACCCCTGTGGACACGCTGCCTGTCCATCCCAATTCAATGAACTACATCGATACCATTGGTGCTAATCGTGGCATACATGCCGACTTTGGCTCCGGCGCTTGGCCGCCCGGATCTGATAGCCCTATCGGCATCCCGTATGTGGTTGTGCCGGACAGCCAGCTCAAGGTGCCAGTTACCTTTATTTGGTGGCCGGAAGAAAGCGACAATGGCCCGTATCCTATTCCAACAGGAGCGCCGATTGAGGGTGGTCCTGCATCTGATGGCGACCGGCATGTACTGGTATTAGAAGAGGACAACTGCATCCTTTACGAGATGTATTATGCTTTTCCGCAGCACGATGGCAGTTGGGAAGCGGCCAACGGCGCTGTGTTTGACTTGAATTCCCATAATCTGCGGCCTGATAATTGGACTTCAGCCGATGCGGCTGGATTGCCCATTCTGCCTGGTTTGATCCGTTATGATGAGATCGTTTCCGGCGAGATCCGGCACGCCGTGCGCTTTACAGCGCCGGAAACGCAAGCAGCTCACTTATGGCCGGCACGGCATCATGCTTCCAGCTTAACGGGAGATAATTTTCCGCCAATGGGTCTGCGCTTGCGGCTGCGTGCCGATTATGACATCTCATCCTTTTCGCCAGAGGTGCAGGTGATCTTGCAGGCGTTCAAGAGCTATGGCTTGATCCTGGCGGATAATGGATCGCCCTGGTTCATCTCCGGCGTGCCTGATGAGCGATGGGATAATGATATGCTGCATGAAATGGATGCTATCACGGGAGCTGATTTTGAGGTTGTAGACGTGTCGAAGTTGATGGTTGATCCAGATTTGGGGCGGGCAGCGATGCCGTAGCAATGGATTAGGTTCTTGGTTTTCTATATGCAGCGTGGTAGGACCTGCCCTGAGCGATCCTTGCACTCCTCCACAATCTCGGGCTTTGTTTTCGAGGGTAAGAGGGCACCAACAAGCACGCCTACCAGCACAAATGCCGCGCCAATGAGGAAGTTGACAGTTATTTTCTCGCCGACTAATGTCGCCGCCAGCACTATGGTTACCAGGGGCACCAAAACGAATCCGTATGAAGTTCCTGAAGCGGTCCAGTTGCTCAATACATACATGTAGAGCAAGAATACGAGAATGGTAACGAAGACAACCAGGTAGATGAAGGCGATCCAGGTATCTGTTTGAGTAGGGATTGTCCATTCCTCTCCGGAGAGCAGCGAGACGGCCCCCAATATGATTGCACCGGCTGTCATGCCAATGGCGTTGGTCATGATAGGGGGATTTGGCGGAAACCTTTTGATAAGTACGCCACCTTCGGCGACGAATGCGGCAGCTACAAGAATTGCGGCAATATGGGGTAGGGAAATATCGGCCGTTGAGGCTCCGCCCACGGTGATGGCGATACCTATGACGGCCAGGAGTGAACCTACTAAACCTCGCCTGGTGATGGCTTCGATGCCATGAATGGTGGAAAGGAATATGGTCAACAGCGGTACCAGGGCCATCAGTATTTGGTAAATGCTGGCAGGTGTTGCTACGAGACCCCAGGCGATCAGTAAGAAGGCCAATCCAATGGTCAAGATGCCAAAGATCAAAGCACCTAACAGTGCGCGCCCTTTTGGCAGGGGGATTTTCTTAATGAAAGCCAAAATCCAGAACACAATCGCGGCCAGAGCAAAGCGGGAAGCCGCTGACCAAAAAGGGGCTAATTCGCCATAGGTCACACGAATGGCAATTGAGGCGCCTCCACCCACGAGTACAAAAATTAAAAAGGCGATGAGGACCGGACGCTCCGGCAACCCTGATTTTGGAGGGGCTTGTTCTGTCATTTAGATCTTCCTCAACTCGAGTTTTTCGAACTATGATATTTCTATATATAACCCGGTTAGTCTGGATAAGTTTCTCTAACGTT
>JAACFF010000568.1 GCA_009937635.1 Chloroflexota bacterium | reverse complement strand
GGGCGGCAAAGCCCCCGCTGGACCCGCCCGCAATGACGGCTGCCTTCAGCTGAAGGGCGTCCATGAATTCCGCGACATCGGCCGCGTGATCGCGGGGCCGGTAACCCGTTGGCGGACGACTTGCATCGCCATGCCCTCTTTGCGTCAGGGCGATCGCGTGGGCGGAATCGGGCAGAGAAGGCAGCACGAGTTCGAATGAACGCCAGGAGTCAACGTAGCCGTGCAGGAGCAACAGGGGAATCCCTGAGGGATCTTCCTGTTCCGCATAGGGTAGTTTCACCCCGCTGGATAGCTCAACCGACTTGATCCGGTATTCGAATGCTTTCTCCATCGCCACTCACCTTATAATCCAGTCTCAAGCTTGAATGCTTCAATGGCTTCGAGCCGTTCTCCAAGCGTTTCGAGTCCAGATCCCATTGTATTCACGCCGATATAGGTCACGCCAAGCTCTCGCCATCCCTCGACAAGCCTAGCCCATGTGTCTCGCAGGTGTTTGGAAAGGTTCACCCGAACATCGATGCCAAACTCATCGGGACGACGTCCCTCTTGCTCCAGGTAGCCGTGAAGCTTTTGGATCAGCGGTTTCGCTTCCTCGGGAAAAGCCCGGTTCAGCATCCAGCCTTCGCCCAGCCGGGCCATCCTTCTAATGACGACGTCGGCCTCCCCGCCAATCCAGATGGGTATGGGCCGCTGTATAGGCATTGGAAAAATTCCCATGTCGTCTATCGTGTGGAATTCTCCTTTAAATGTAACCAGCGACTTGGTCCATAACTCACGCAACACGAGGATCTGTTCCTCAATCCGCCGGCCGCGGTCGCCGAAATCGTAGCCCAGCGCTTGCATCTCCAAATCAGTTTCGCCAACGCCGACGCCTAAACGCAAGCGCCCACCAGAGAGCAGGTCAATTTCGGCCGCCTGCTTGGCAACCAATACGGTGGGCCGCTGGGGTAGAACGAGGACGCCCGTGGTTAGCTCAAGTGATTTGGTCAGGGCGGCCGCGTAACCTAGCAGAACAAAAGCCTCGTGGTGCGAGCTTCTGTAATTGTATCTGCCCTTGAAGCCTTCCGGCCGGTCTGGATTGGCGCCAATGACCATGTCCGGCACATGCAGACAATCGTAGCCTATCGCCTCGACGGCCTGCACGAAGTCCCTGATCACGATAGGGTCATCGCCGATTTCAATTTGAGGGAATACGACGCTCGTCTTCAACATTTGATAGGAAATGCAGAACTTCGGGAAGTATCACGTCTACTGCTGTAAGCATGAAAAAATGATTGAGGCCTGGAAAGGCGATGAACCTGGCGTCAGGCAATCGGTCGGCCAACTGCTTCGCGCCGCCGTAAGCGGACTCTTCCTCGCCAACAAAGATCAGGCATGGCATTTGCACGGGGTCCAGGTAATGGGCTGAAGATCGTCTCTCATGCAGCCCTGCAAACCGCGCCCTTACGGCTTCGAAGTCGTTTTGCATGAGTCGCGCCTTCATAGCGGCCGAAACTTCAATGTTGGCCTCATAGAAAGCCACCCAGGCCTCGCCACCCTGCGCCAGCAAATAGTCAATCGGGTTATCCCCCTCAGGCATGCCGCCCATCGGCGTCGGCTTGGGCAGCCCGGTCCCTTCTGGGCGCTCATCCCTGGCATAGGGTTGGGTGCCGCCCATCATCAGCGACAGGCACCGCTCCGGGGCGTGGACCCCAACGCCCAGGGCGACGATTCCACCCATCGAAAATCCGAGAAAGTGGGCCTTCGCCACGCCGATCGCATCCAGCACGGCCAGATGGTCCGTCGCCTGATGGATTTGGCGATAGGCACCTGGGTCATGGGGTTTGTCGCTGCGGCCGTGACCGCGAGCGTCGACCAGGATGAGCCGATAGCGGTCTCTTAGCGACTCAACCCAGCCAACTTCCCGCCAATCTTCGAGGGAGCCGCTGATACCATGGGCTAGAACGATGGGCGGGCCCGAGCCTTCAATCTCATAGTAGATCCTGACCCCTTGATTAGAAACGTATGGCATGGCATTTGCTCCTAGGTGGCAATTCCAAGCAGCGCCAGAATCCCATTCGCGAAAGTTCCTTTCCAGTTCATGGGATTGTGACCGCCATAGAATTCGGAATAGTAGACGGGATAGCCTTTTGCTTGCAAGACGTCCCGCATGTGGCGGTTTCTGGAGAGCATGCAAGTAAGATCGCCCGGGTCCATGTCGGTCTCCAATAAGCCGACGTCAAGATAGAACCGCAAAGGCAATTTGGGAGTGAGAGCGTATTGACGCGCGAGCCACTCCTCCTCGTGCTCACCCTCTGGCTTATACCAAAATGCCCCTGATTGGGAAATGACATTACCGAAAACATCGGAATGCCGCAGCCCCATATAGGCGGCCATAAGCCCGCCGAGACTGATTCCAGCCACAGTATTCTGGGCAGGGTTATCGGAGAGATTGTAATTTCGCTTAGCCCAGGGCAGTAGTTCTCCTGTCAGGAAGTCGGCAAACGGCGGGTAACAGGACAAGTCGCGCCCACGAGTCTCGCCGAAGACGTCGCCAACCATGATTGCCACCAGCGGTGGCGTCAGACTATCCGCCAGCAGGTTGTCGAGGATGGTTGGCGCCGGAACCAGCTCGAGATAAAACCAGCCATCCAGGATGAGCAAAAAGCCGTACGGTTCACCATCAGCCTTGTAGTCCGGTGGTGTATAGATCCACACTCGGTATTCATTATCAAGGATTTCACTATTGATCCGGTGCGGCGTGACTTGACCATGACGAACGTTTGGACGTTCCGAGCTCCAGGGCTGAGACGGCGCCTTGGGCATCTCAATCACCGAGGAGACCCAACCGGTGAACCCGATTTCTTCGTCGCCTGGAAAAACATGCTTATGGGGATTGAGCGGATCAGCTATATTCTCACCGGCCACGGCGAACTGGTATGACTCGCGCAATTCCTCGTGTACCTTGTAGGTTTTGTACCAGAGATCGGTTCCCGGTATATGGGTCATGGCATCTGGCTCATCACCTTCGGAAAGCGTGCTCACCACGGCGACTT
>JAACFF010000164.1 GCA_009937635.1 Chloroflexota bacterium | reverse complement strand
GCGATACTCGGCCTACCCTTGGGGTTAATCTGCGTACCGTTAGTCTCTTGCCTGACGCCATTCGAGAGCTGCTGGAACTCCCGGACGAAGGTGTGGTAGTGCTTCAGGTGCTGCCCGGGAGCGTGGCCGACAAGGCCGGCCTGCGCGGCAGCCAGCGTACGGTGAAAGTGGGCTCAAACGAATTTCCGGCTGGGGGTGATGTAATAACGGCCGTCGACGGCGTTCAGATATTCAATACCGAACAGCTTAAGGAACTTGTTACCTATGAAGTACAGGCAGGCGATCAGCTTCAAATCACCCTCCTGCGTGATGGCCGCGAGATGGCCGTGACGGTGACATTGGAGATCCTAAACTAGAGTGAAGGCCAATTTGTAATTGGCAGGACCGCGGTTTGGAAAACTATTCACAACGAGTCCCATTTCAGCATTCACCAATCACAATTCACAATTCACAATTAACTTGTTATAATCCTCCAAGTGAAACTTGATAAGCGTGTAAAACGTAAAATGTCGCTGGATTGAACCGTGGCGTTTTACGTTTGTTGTTTAAGGAAGCAATTATGACTCGACGTGATTTTGGTTGGCTGGTGCTGATCATTTTGATCGTGGCAGCAGCCTTGTGGGTAGTGCAGAATCCCGACTACCCGATAATGCGCGGTCTCGATTTGCAGGGTGGCCTGCAAGTTCTGCTGGAGGCGGATGTTCCACCTGAAGAGGAAGTCACACTCGATCAGATGGACGCAGCGCGACAAATCATTGACCGTCGTGTCAATGCCCTGGGCGTCACGGAACCCCTGGTGCAGACGGAAGGGGACCGGCGCATCCTGGTCGAACTGCCGGGCATTGACAATCCGGACGAGGCTATTGCCCTCATTCAAGAGACGGCGCTCTTAGAGTTTGTGGATTCCGGCAACACGCCTTTGCCGGAGGGCATGTGTGTGCGTACGACGCATGACGAAGGTCCCTCGCGCTGCGAGTTCGCGCCGGGTCAGGAGCTGACCGAGGAAGAGCTGGAGCCGGCTTTCCAATTTGAAACGATTCTCACAGGCGCGGCCTTGCGCGAAGCGAGCGCCGAGAGAACGGAATTTGGCGAATTCCTGGTAACCTTCGCCCTACAGCCAGAGGCTGCGGATCTGTTCGAGAATTATACGCGGGAGAACCAGGGGCAATTTTTGACCATCGTGCTCGACAAGGAAGTGATTTCCAGCCCACGCATCAGCGCCACGATCCGCGACTCGGGCACAATCACTGGGGATTTTGACCTGGAAGAGGCACAGAGGCTGGCCTTGCAGCTGCGCTTCGGCAGCCTGCCCGTGCCCTTGCGCATCGAAAGCACACGCCAGATTGGAGCCACGCTGGGAGAGCAATCGATCGAGGCCAGCATTCGCGCCGGGGCTATCGGTTTGATGGTCGTTCTGCTCTTCATGCTGCTCTACTATCGCCTGGCGGGAGGGCTGGCCGATATCGCGTTGCTGGTTTATGCCGTGCTCAATGTGGCCGTCTTCATGTTTATACCTATCACCTTGACCTTGCCAGCTATCACTGGATTCTTGTTGTCCACGGGCATGGCCGTTGACGCCAATGTCCTGGTCTTTGAGAGGATGAAGGAGGAGATACGCAAGGGGGCCACCATGCGCGAGGCTATCGCCACCGGTTTTGACCGCGCCTGGACTTCCATTCGCGACTCCAACATCGCCACGCTGGTGATCTGCTTGATATTATGGGTTTTCGGCCGCAATTTCGGCGCCAGCACGGTGCAAGGTTTCGCTTATACCCTGGCTATTGGCGTGATGATTAGCATGTTCACGGCCGTTTTTGTGACGCGAACACTGGTGCGCATCGTTCTTGGCCGCTCTTCTCGCTGGACGCGCAATAAGAAACTGCTGCTGGGGGTCTGAGGGAGGGAGCGATGTTTGATTTTCTATTTACGATTGTCGAAAACCGGCGCAAATATTATATCTTTTCCGCTGTGTTAATCAGCCTGGGCATTTTGGCTATGATCTATGCCCTGGTTACCAGCGGTTCCATTTTCCGCATTGGTGTTGATTTCCGCAGCGGCACCCGCTTCGAGGTGCAATTCACAGAAACAGTCACAGAACAGGGTATTCGCGAAGTATTCAACGACGCGGGCATCAGCAACCCATCAGTGATCGCCATACGCGGCGAAAATCTGCAAAATGCGTGGCAGGTGCGGTCAGAATTTGTTTCACCGGAGACGGCGCAGATTATTGTTGATTCGCTGGAGAGCGAGTTGGAGCCGCTGGTGCCGGGCACGACGCAGATACAAAGCGTGAGTCCATCGGTAGGTGCGGAAGTGACGCGTGCCGCATTTGTGGCCGTGGTCGTGGCCGCCATTGTCATCCTAGGCTACATCATGCTTGTCTTCCGCCAGGTGAAAAATAACTTCCGCTATGGGGCCAGTGCCGTGGCCGCCATGGTACATGATCTTTTCATCATCTCCGGATTTGCAGCCATCACCGGGGTCCTGCTCGGCTGGGAAGTGGATGCCTTATTCCTGACGGCCGTGCTCACCGTAGTTGGTTTTTCGCTGCAAGACACGATCGTGGTCTTCGACCGCATCCGTGAGAATATTGCCAAACGACCGTTAGAACGTTACGAGAAGTTGGTCAACCGCTCCATCCTGGAGACGGTGCATCGCTCGCTGGTAACCCAATTAAGTGCCATGTTTATCATGGTAGCCATCCTGCTCTTCGGCGGCGCTTCCATCAAACCGTTCATCGCCGTCCTTTTTGTAGGCATGTTGAGCGGAACATACAGTTCGATCTTCATCGCTTCGCCATTGCTGGTTTCATGGGAGAAGGGTGAAATACCTTTGGTCAGATAACTCCATGGCGCGAGCAGCCGGTCGCCTTAACCAACTATGGCAGGACTATGGCATCTATGTCCTGGCCCTGCTTTTCACCACTGTAATTACGATTTTCCTGGTTAACAAACACAACGCTTTTAACACCCGCACCTATGATTTCGCCCGCTTCAGCCAGGCTATTTGGAATACGCTAGACGGCCGTTTCCTAATCTCGTCCATTGATGGCCGGTCAATCCTGGGCAATCACTTCTCGCCCTACATGGCCTTGCTTTCTCCTTTGCTCTGGATATGGCCCGACGAGCGTGTCTTGTTCCTGGTCCAGGCGGCCAGCGTTGCCGCGGCCGGATTGCTCCTGGCTTTGATTTTACGCCGCAAACACACTGCTTTGGCCCCCTGGTTTCTGCTGGCGTTTTTCCTCAATCCGGCCGTGCAGCAAATCACCCTCTTTGAATTTCGTCGCGTGGTCTTGGCACTGCCCTTCCTGGCCCTTGCCCTCTATGCCTTGGCTGAGAAACGCCGTTGGCTCATGCTACTGGCCTTGCTCCTGGCCTTGCTGAGCAAGGAAGACATCGGGCTTTTCGTCTTTGGCGTAGGTATTTTCTTACTCATTTTCCAGCGCGATTGGCGCTGGGGAGCGACGATGATGATCCTGGGCCTGGCCTGGTCTGTAGTCGTCAGTTTATGGATCATTCCCGCCTTCCGCACGCCGGGAACCGAGTACCCGCAGCTCTTCTACTTCGACTACCTGGGCAATTCCTATGAAGAAATCGCAGCCACCTTGCAGCGTGACCCGCTTATCTTGCCCAGACAATTGATCAGTCTGGATAGATTATCCGCCCTATGGCGCATTTTCCTGCCGTTGGGTCTATTCTTGCCCTTCTTAGGCGCAGAGTGGTTGCTCATTGCCCTGCCCGCTTTGTTGCTGCTTCTGCTCAGTGGGGATGCGGAGATATACGGCCTGCTAAAATGGTATCCGGCCACGATTCTGCCTGTCTTCTTCGCCGCCACGGCCGTAGGCATCGGCCAATTTCAGCTATCAAAAGCGCATTGGCTGACAGTTTGGTTATTGCTGGCCGCATTGCTTGGCTACTGGCTCTACAGCCCGTTGCCGGGAGGCAAGCAATACGAGGCAGACCTTTACCAGGTGACGGATCATGATCGCCTGGTATTGGCCATGATTGAAGAGGTGCCGCAGGGAGCCAGCGTCGCCACCCAGCCGCACTATGTGCCCCATCTGGCGCAACGCGAGCACCTGTACCATTACCCATGGATAAAAATAGGGCGGGAGAATATAGACTATTTTCTGCTCGATCCCCAATCCAGTCCCTACCCATTCAGTGTGGACGAAATAACGGCCGAAATCAACAGTTTTCTAGCCGATCCAACCTTCACACCGATCGCCGAAGCGGATAGCATTTATCTCTTCCAGCGAGGCGGCGCGGGCGAGCCAACCTTTTCCAGTGGCGCCGTGGCCGAGGAGGCGATTCAGCTGCAATCCTTTGCAATCGCTGTTGAAGACGGTTCGGGAATTTACCGGCCACTGGATCAACTACCACTTATTCTCAATCCTGGGCAGAGGTTCAGAGTCAGCCTTTACTGGCAGGCGCTGGCTGCGTCCGAAGCGGAACGTACGGTGTCGCTGCGCGCGGCGGACGGAACAGGTTGGCTCTTTGCGCAACATGATGGCCTGCCCGCTTTAGGCAGCAAACCGACAAGCTGGTGGCAGACTGGTCAACAGGTGCGTGATGTGCACTACTTGACCTTGGCCCCGGATACCCCTGCCGGCCCGTTGAGCCTGAATATGCTGCTTTACGATACGTTTTCGCAGGAGTTAATCTCTTGGCAAGATGGGCAGGAAGTCCAGCACCTGGCTGAGATCGAGGTGCGACCGTGAACCGCTTGGGCGCCTTGATCAAGAACATGCAGCTCAGCGATTGGCTGGCTCTGTCCCTGCTGCTTCTTTACGTCGTGCTCTTTTCCACGCTGACCATTCGCCAGCATCTGAGCTTCAATACCAATGCCCTCGATCTGGGCAAATTTGACCAAAGCATTTGGAACACCGCGCATGGCCGTCCTTATCAGATCACCATCAGCGAAAACCTGGTGATCGAGAGCCATTTTTCGCCATCGCTAGGCTTTTTTGCGCCGCTATTCTGGATCTGGTCTGACATTCGCCTACTGTTTATCATGCAAAGCCTTTTGTTGGGGGGCGCCGGTTTTCTTATTTACTGGCATTTCCGCCGCCAGAATCCCTGGTTGGGTCTGGTAGTCTTCGCCGCCTACTTAATGCATCCTGCTCTACATCAGGTCAATCTGATCGAGTTTCGTCGCTTGACCCTGGCCGTTTTCGCCACCTCCTACGCGCTTTATCATCTGCTGCGACGCCAATACGGCTGGATGGCACTGGGATTGGCCCTAGCCTTATTGAGCAAAGAGGATATGAGTCTGACGGTCATCGCCTTTGGACTCTATATATTGCTCGTGCAGCGCAATAAGAGAGTGGGAGCAGTGACACTGGTGGTGGGCCTGGTCTGGTTCGTGCTGGTTCCTTTCGTCATCTTACCTTCCATCATGACGACGGACCAGACCGAAGGTTACCAGCACGCCAACAGCTCTTACAGTTATCTGGGCACAACATTGCCGGAGATTGTGAAAACCGTGTCCAGCCAGCCAGGCTTGCTGCTGCAGTACGCCGGGCAGACAGAACGATTGCTGGCTGTGTTCAATTTCTTGTGGCCGGCCGCTTTCTTATTTTTGCTGGCCCCGGAACTGGCCTTATTCCTCCTGCCTCATTTCGGTTTTTTGTTGACGAGCACCGCCGATTCCATGGGACAGTTGGAGGACTGGTACCCATCCGTGTTGCTTATTCTGCTCTACTGGGCGGTCGCCGTAGGTGCGTCACGCCTATCGCAGCGCTGGCAGCGCATTGCTCTGGCCATCCTCTTGCTGACCAGTTTCGCGGCCTGGATCACAAGAAGTGAACTCTGGCCCGGACCTCGTTTTGATGCCACGCTTTACCAGATCAGTGAGCATGAACGTCAAGTAGAAGCATTGCTGACTCAAATTCCAGAAGATGCCATCGTCATGGCCCAAGATCCGTTGGTGCCGCATTTATCGCACCGGCAGGATATCTATCTATTTCCCTGGGTGCGCCATGACAATCAGCCCGATTTCATCATTCTCGATCGCGAAATGCGGCGCTATCCACTGGGATCTGATGAATATCGTACATTCTTCTACAACGTTCAGGCGGGCACTGAATATGAAATCATGGAACAAGCGGACAGCCTCTACATGTTTAAATATGCGGGCCAGGTTGAACCTGAAATCTCCTTGGAAGAGATATGGGGCGATGCCATACGCCTCAACGGCTACAGCGTAAGCGCGGCCCAGCCCGGTGAAGTTTTCCGAGACGATCAGCAGGATCTGCCCTCGGGTACAACTTTACGCGTGGAGCTGTATTGGGATGTGTTAGAGGAAATGGAAGCGAACTATACAGTTTTTGTCCATGCTCTTTCCACTGATGAAAAGAGCATTGGCCAGCATGACAGTTGGCCTGCCGATACCCACCGGCCGACCAGCGTCCTGGCGGTAGGCGAGAAAGTACGCGATGTGCACTATCTGACTTTAAGCGAAGCGGTTGCCACGCAAGATATGATGCTGCGTATTGGTCTTTACGAGAGCATTAGCGGGGAGAGTCTGCTCGATTCAAAAGAACGGCCGTTCATCATCGTACCCGCTTTTAATGAATCTTGATAGTCCGGCTTTGTGGCTCAATCATGTGGCTCGATCACAATGTCCTGGCAAGAAATCACCAGCAAAGGTGTTATCTTAAAATGTTTTAGCCATGGCTTAACAAGGACATGAATTCGGCCGTTTTACAAGGGCACCACGGTCGTCTCCTCGAATAAAATCATCTCCGCTTGTCGGTATATGGCCATGCGAGTTTCTTCATCGGCCACGCGGCGAGCGTCTTCCAGGACCAAGGCCACCTGACGTTGCAAGCGTTTGCGCCGCAGCGTGATAATTGGCAAGCGACTCGCCCTCCACATATTCCATGACAATATAGGAAATTTCTTCAGGCGGTACTTGAGTCGTGGCCGTCCCCACATCGTATATGGCCACGATATTCGGATGGTTGAGGCTGGCTACAACTTGAGCTTCTTGCAGCAGGCGAGCTTTGCCTTCTATACCCAGCTTACCAGCGGTGAGTACCTTAACGACTACATCACGATCCAGCAAAATATCGCGAGCTCAATAGACAGCACCCATGTCGCCTTGACCGATCTCGGATTCCAGATAGTAACGGTCGTTGAGGGTTAAACCAAGCATTTAGCTTATTATAAATGACGGTAGATGATTTGAAGATGATGAATCGGCAATCTAATTTACCATGATACACGAACTATGGTGCGTTGACTATGACGGGCACGTTAGAGCCGCGGTTTTTGATGTTTATTTTTGCCAGGTTCGTAGGCTCTGACCGGGTCAATAAGCTACCATAAACCCGGATTTCTAGCCCCCTTCAACAAAAGTTGGTGCTCACCCCCATGCCTTTGGCGATCTTGACAAAAAATTATATCGCGTCTAGAATAGAACATATGAGCTATAAATGGATTCGCGCCAGCGAAATATCAGAATACGTTTATTGTCGACGCGCCTGGTGGCTTAAGCAAACCCGTGGCCTACAGTCAGGCCATACTCGACAATTGCAAGCGGGGCAACGCCATCATCAGCGACATGGCAAGCGTGTGCGGCAGGTATCCTGGATGCGCGGGCTCGCTTATGCGATGCTCTTTTGTGTCGTGGCTTATATCGTCTTCCAACTCTTGATCGGAGGTTGATAGCAGTGGCCTGGGGTGGATTGACCTTTAGCCTGGTACTTATCTTCCTGGCTATGGCCGCGTTGTTGCTATTCCGTGCGCGCAGCCTGCAACAGCAGAGCGGCTTGCCGTCTGGCAATGTCATCTACAGTGACAGCGGCACCTGGCACCCGAACAACGAACCGCTGCTCTCCATGGAGCAGCGGCTAGCAGGTAAGCCCGATTACCTGGTGGAAAAACAGAACGGCGAGATTATCCCTGTGGAAATAAAGAGCGGCCAGGCTCCACACTCTCCATGGCCAGGACACAGACTGCAATTGGCTGCTTACTGCTGGTTGGTGGAGGAGACATATGGCATACGGCCGTCATACGGCATTTTGCAATATGAGGATCAGGTATTTGATGTGGAATATACAACCGGTCTGGAAGAAGTTCTCTTGGATGTCATGCACGAGATGCGGCAGGATTATCAGGCGACAGACCTCGACCGCACACACGAGGACGCCTTTCGCTGTGCCTCTTGCGGCATGCGAAGCAAGTGCCGGCAGCGCCTCGCTTGAAAGTTGCCAACTTCTTCGCGAGCATCGGGTCAACACTTCGTTTAAACACAGAAAGTTGGCAACTTTTTCATGTTTCTTTGGGGGCCAGCCACCACAACAAGCCAAAAAAGAACAGAGCTGTGCCGGCGAAAAAGAGAAACGGCCGTAAAGAGTTCCAGGCGACCACCCAACCAGCCAGTTGTTCAGGCTCCTGCCCCGTCTGTGGGTTATCGACCAGCGCCTCATAAACAGGCAGCGGCGTAAAGTCCGGTTCCAGCAGGCGGAAATAATACCAGGACTGATCTTTCTCCCATTCGGCGGGGCGTTTCAGGAACCAGTAATTGGTGACGCCGATCCACGGCCACTGCGCTCGAATGCGCTCGTACGCCTCCACAGTGTAGCGCGCTTGCTGCGCTTCTGAAACACGGCCGAATCGAGCTTCCATCCCCTCGGGCACTACATTCCAGCCCATTTCGCTGATCCAGATAGGCTTGTGGGCATCCCCATTGCGCACCATCAGATCCCGTAATAGCAGGTTGTGTGGAAAATTGACGACCGTGGGCTTCAGGCGCTGGTCGCTTGCCCCTGACCACAGGCCATAACCCTGGGCGGACATGACATCGAAGCAGGCCGCAGCGCCTGCATTGTACATGCGCTGCAAGAAGATGAGATCATTCATGTTTCGGCCGTCCATGGCCAAAGTCGGTGTAAGCGCGCCAGCCAGGATTACGGCCTGCGGATCAACCGCTTTGATCGCATCATAAGCCTGGCAAAGCAATTCAGTATAATGTTCAGGGTTAACATCCTGAAATCCCCATTCGTTGTTCCCATTTGGTTCGTTCCAAATCTGGTAGTAACGCACGCGACCACGATAGCGGGCGGCCACCGCAGCGGCGAAATCGGCAAAATCAGCAAAATCGTCAGGTGGAGCCAGCGCTCCAATTTCCTCGTCCGGCAATGAGCGGCTCCAAGACGGCGGGTTACTTAGTCGGGCGATGATTTGCATATCGTGCGCTTCGGCCGTTTCGACGATATCATCATATTTAGCCCAGGCGTCGATGCCTGTCGGATCATTGCGCCGGTCTACGAAATCCCCCTTGTCATGGATTTCTATATCTTCCCACTGGAACTCCTGGCGAATAAAATCGAAGCCGGCCTGGCGCGCCATATCCAGACTGCGCGCTCTTTTTTGCGGTTCGACCTCCTGCTGTAGAAATGTATTCACGCCCAGGGAGCCTATCTCCGGAGAAGAGAGTATTTCTTGCAGGGCGAGTTGGGGCTGGGGGCGGACGGCCGTGTTGAACCAGTGCACGATACCCGCCATTTGGCCGGGCCAAGACTCTTCGCCAGTTAGATCATATAAGGAATCGGCCGCTGGCCACAGGGCCAAGAATAGCAGCAACAAACCTGCAAAAACTAGCCAACGCCACCAACGCTGGGGCTTCTTCGTTACCATGGGAGCGAATTATACATGGTCAGGTGACAGCGGTCAGATTGCAGTCATCAGTGGCCACTGGTCATCGATATTAGCTCAATCGTCCTCCATCTTCCACAAAGCTTTGGACTCTACTACTAGACGCCTCCATTAAGATAAGCGAATAGACGCGGCATGTTTTCATCCTCGACGTCTTCGGGATTCGCCAACTCATAAGGAAGTGCTGTGCCTGTCCCTCCTCGTACCCGTCGCACTTTTTGAGCATCTTCTATGCCAAATAGGTAATGCGCGTTCAGGAAATGTCCCCAGGCACCTGGATTGACATAGCGTGGTCCAACGATTTTGATCCCCCAGCGGTCAGGATTAGGCGCTTGCATCCCCAGACGGGCAACGATGTCGTATTCATTGCCGAAGTGTTCAATCCAGGGCACCGGTTTTTCCTCGTCCTCAAAATTCGCGTACTGCATTATGTTGGCGCATGTTGCAAAGTTGTAGATCTCCAACTTGGCAAGCTCATCCTCTGAAAGCTTCTCGTAATCACGTGGATCGAAATCCAAATCGTCGGGAAGGATGATCTCCGGCGGTGCATAATCCTCCTTGGCAAGCTCCTCGGTCCCTATGGGCTCCTTGCGCTCAATCAAAGAATAGAGCAGCCGTAAGATTGTGGCCATGATGATTGTGCCTTGCGAGTGGGCGATAATAACCACCTTGCGCTTGTGCCGGCTTTTGAGGGCATCATAGATGACAGGGAAGGCTTTCACAGCCGGTTCCGTCGTCAGCGCCCACTCTTTGCCAATCACGCACTGCAACATATCAATGGAAAAAGAATTGGTGGAGTTCTGAACGAGCGTAACCGGCCGGTGGAAAAGATAGGAAATATAAGCTGCATTGAGCTGTGCCAGAGAGTCATTGGTCATGATGCCGTTGATCAAGAACCAGCTTTCGTCCGGAAATGTCGTGTAACTGCCGTAATGATCGGGGCGCTGCAAAATAACTGACGGCTGCCAAAAAAGGGAGTTCAGAAATGGCGGGCCAAAGGGAGGCGGTCTGCGAGGAATCGAGGGGATGTTTACGTTAATAAGGTACTTGATGGTCCGCCGTAATCGCCAGAGGTTGAGTATCTTGAACTCTGAAAAGCGCCTGTATGGAGGAATCCAAGTCCAAGGCCGGTCCAATATTGAAGATATTAGCAGCGGCGGCCGAATTTTAAGCGCGTCAATGGCGATCCCCCACAAGTCTTCCACACGTGGATCATCGGCCGTATCTCCATCAGCTTGCGATTGATCGTCAGGGACCATCTCATCAAGCGGCCGGCATGGCTCCTTTTCGGCCGTAGCATCCACACGATCCACTTCCGAGGTGGAACGCCTTACCTGATCGCCATTTAAACTACTTCCATTGGTACTCATGGCTTCCTCCCAAATTCTATGTTTGCCACCGAGGTAGACAAACGAAATTAAGTTAAAGGGTACTCTCCTACATATTCTACCATGCATGGCAAGGGGTGAGCGACGAAAGATAAGATAAAAAGTATTTTCTCCCGCCTCCTATTTCCGTCCTTCTGTACTCCCCTATTAGCAAAAGTGGCGCACACAATTCGCTCCAACCACTTGACAAAGTAACAACATCTGAATAAGCTTTTGGAAGAGAGACCGACCGGTCTGTCTGCACAAGGTTCACTCCATGAACCTGGGAAAGAGGATTATTCAAGAGTCCAACAAGCTGTTCTCCTTAAAAAGCTTCTTGAGCATGTGTATCAGCGAAATCTTGCGAGCTTCTAATGTGTAACCGGCAGCAATATTCGGCTTGAGCGAGTAGAAGCGTCTATTGGCATTCTTTTAATTAAACATTGAGGGAAAGATGAAGGAGAAAGTCGCAAAAGCCCAAAGTAAAAGCAGGAAACCGAGATTGTATAGCTATCGCATTCGCAAGTCCCCTTATTTTGAGGCTACCGAGCGCTACGGATGTAGAGCCTACACAACATATAACAACATGTACTTGCCATTGGTGTATCAAGATCTGGTGAGCGATTACTGGCACTTAAAGAAGGGCGTGACTTTATGGGATGTGGGCTGCCAGCGACAGGTTGAAATAACTGGCCCAGATGCTTTCAAATTTCTCCAGCGTTTAACTCCCCGAAATTTGACAAGCTTTAAGATTGGCCAATGCAAATATGTTGTTCTCACTACTGAGGATGGTGGTATTCTCAATGACCCGGTAGCCCTGCGTTTAGGAGAAAATCATTTTTGGTTGTCAGTCGCAGATCGGGACATTTTACTATGGGCCAAAGCGCTCGCCATTGGCTTCCAAATGCAGATAACAATTCGAGAACCGGACGTTTCCCCATTGGCAGTACAAGGGCCTAAATCATTCGATGTGGTGGCTGACTTGTTTGGAGATTGGGTCC
>JAACFF010000567.1 GCA_009937635.1 Chloroflexota bacterium | reverse complement strand
TTGTTTTCAAACAAGCTGTACTTCCAATCCACCAGCCGCCCAATACACCAGGTTGAAAAGGCGCGAATATCGTCATCATGGTCAACGATAAAACGGGCCAGCCGCCTGAAATCTCCTAATTGTTCATCATACTGTCTGTGAGTCATTTTCATCTATTTCTTCACCATGTGCCACATACGCTCGATATCATCGTCTCGCTCTGCTCTCGCGTCGAGCAACAGCGTGCCTAGATCTTGACCATGAATCATATGTACTTGTTGGCGAATCTGCGTGGGTGCCTCGATAGCCCGAAGTTTACCGCTTCTCTGCACATCCTTGTCCTACGCCAACAAGTACTCTGCCACGATCTGCCGCATAATCTCAGAAACGCTTAATTACACAAACTACCGAACCCACGACCAATAAAGAAGAAGCCACCGCCCCCAATACCGCTCACCGGAACTCAACGATTAGCAGTTCACAAATCACAGTTCGCCATTAACCATTTTTGATACATTTCCTCGTCCTATCACAGATTTGAATCAAAGTAAACCGAAATGTCGCTTTGTCTACCAGTCATTTGATAGAGTTCAAAGATTTTTCTTCCAAGATCTACATTTTAACGGGCATCTAAACCCTCAAAAGCGTAACTTTCTGTTGAAATGCCCCCGCCGATCCTAGCTGAACTATCCGCCTACCAGAATTAGCGACCCAAGTTACTGGTAAGCCAAACTTTCGCGGACGCTCAGCTTCGTTGCCCGTCGCGCGGGGAGTCCACTGGCCAATATCGCCAGGATGGTAATGATCACCAGCCACATCACCGCTCCCTGGGAGGTATAATGGTAGACGATCTCGCCGCCAAGGGTTGCGGAGAGCACTTCGGTCATCAACCGGCCTGCGTAGAGGCTTAGAGGCAATGCGATAATCCAGCTTAGCCAACCAAGTATCAAACCTTCGCCGATGAACAGCCGGCCAACATCCCAGGAGGAAGCGCCGATGGCACGCATGACGCCTATCTCACGCTGTCGCTCAATGACGCCGAGAGAGAGCACCCCGCTTAAGGAGATGCTTCCTACAATACCGATCAGCACGGCCATAACTGCCAGCAGTACAACGATAGATCCGAACCGCGTGTTGATCCCCTCGATGACTTCCGAAGAAGTATCATTGCCATCTATCACACCGCCTGGTTGAACATCAATGCCCTTGGCCTCATAAAACTGGCGAAGTCGTTTCACTACTATCTGTTCGGTTCGCGCATCGTCTTTGTCGGTTTGAATCCAGATTATTTCGGAACGGCCAGCGTTGTTCTGTTCGTGTAACAATATATCTCGAGAGACAAGCGCCGTATTGGATATCACAGGATCGAAAAGCAGCCCGACCACATGCCAGTCGACTTCTCCCGTAACGCCGAGATCGAGTGTCACCCAATCACCCATCCCCGCACCGAGATCCTCTGCAAGTTCTTGGTTGAGTACGACGGAATGAACGTCCTCGTTGGTGAGCCAACGGCCGTCACGCATCTGGTAGCCATAGAGCCTGGTTTCTGGTGGGACTCCGTATACAATAACACTGGGATCATCGTCTGACTCCTCCTTAAAATTCAGCCGTCCGGTGGCATTGCTGGAGGCCCACATTTCTTGATCTTTCACGCCAGGCACCTGTGCGGTTATGGTTTCTATATAACCAATGCGTTCAGAATCCTCGAAAGTTAGATTGATGTTGGAATTGAGAATCGAGAACAGCAAATCATTATAAGTATACGTGGCGGAATCGTTTACGCTCATGACCATCATAAAAATGAGACCGCTTAAAACGAGTGTAATCTGGGTCAGAAAAACCCGTCCCTTATGACGGAAGGTATTGCTTACCGTGAGTAGTAAGAGCCTGGATACGCGCTTAAAACGGGCGAATCCTCGATCCAACAAGGACGTACTACTTCGCAATCCATAAGTGCTTATTGCTTCACGAACGGTAATCCGAGCTCCTGACAAGATTGGTACAAGAGCCACGAGCAATGGCGTGCCCAAGGAAATGAAAGTCTGCACCCATACAGCAGGCCAGGAGATCGAAATCGGTTGCGGTTCGGTGTCAAAAAAGCCGAGAAGAAAGTTGCTTAACGACCAACCTCCCAACGTGCCTAAAGGGAAGGCAATGAGCAAGGCCAAGATTCCGAAAGCAAATATATAGATCAGGTATATCCATAATATCTGGCCTGAGTTCGCACCTATCGCTTTCATGACGCCGATCTGATCGACCTGCTGTGAAATGATGGCGTTTATGGTGTTATAGACAAGGAACAGCGCCAGCAGAAAAGCCAGGGCACCCATAGCGCCAAGGAGGAAGAAAACGCCGTCCATGAGGTCTTGAAAGAAATGTTTATTGGGATCGGTAACACGCCCCCCATTAGGAGGCAAGATGCCTCCCGTTTCGACATGTTGACGCTCCAAATCGTCGCGAATCAAGTTCGCAATTGACGTGACTTTGCCCTCGTCATATTCCACCGCAGTAGCAAAAATGCGATTATAATCTTCAGTGCCAAAAAACTCCTCAAACGTTTCACGGGAGATATAGAATTGGGCATTTCCGCCAAAACTGGGTGGTAAAGCCAGGGGATCGCTCACAATGCCAACCACCGTAAATATTTTGTCTCGACCCTCGGATTTGAAGATAACTTGCTTGCCAATCTCTACCCCAAATACGGTGTCCGTTCCCTGCCCCACAACCAGCTGCTCCTCTTTTGGCCAGGAACCACTCATAAGCGTAACTTTGCTGAAACGCTGGTCGTTGAAATCAGTTCGGGCAGTTACATTTCCGGGCTGCCAATCTTGACTGGCATCAAGTCGCCATTCAACAGAATCAATCGCAACACCTTCGGCATCGACGACACCCTCAATTCGCTCCAGAGCACGAATATCTTCATCAGTTATGCGCGGCCAGTTCCACATGCCAATCATTGGCGGCGACGATTCGACCCAGCCTTGTTCCATGGCTTGAATAATTTTGTTGCGAGTGGATATGATCATGCCGATGGCAAAAGCGCCAACGGCGATGATCAACACGACCTGGAGCGTGCGAGTT
>JAACFF010000566.1 GCA_009937635.1 Chloroflexota bacterium | reverse complement strand
GTCCTGGCGCGCTTTCTGCTGGGAGCGGGTCGTCTTGCCTGGGTCAACGGCGTTCTGGAGCAGAGCCACAAACTTTTCTTACGTGGGCTGAAAGTGGCGCAGGCAGCAGGCAACCGGCGCGTAGCGGCTTGGCTGCTTGTTGAGCTGAGCGTATGCGCCTTTGGCATAGACGGCCGTGATCTCAGTTTGCAGCGCTGCGAGCAGGGCCTGGCCGTCTTCCGGGAGCTGGATGACCGGCCGGGCATCGCCACTGCCTATAACAATCTAGGTGAAGTGGCGCGCCTTTCAGGGGATTACAAACAGGCACGGGAAATGTACGAGGCTTGCCTGGTCATCTGCCGCGAAACGGGTGAAATCACACGCCAGATCATGCAGAGCCATAACCTGGCCTACATCGCCTACCGGCAGGGGGATTACACACGCGCGCGCGACCTCAACATATCCTGCCTGGAGCAAATGGTCGAAATCGGTTGGAAACACGGCTCCGTCGACACCTTATGGAACCTGGCCGGACCGCTGACCTGGCTCGGCCAGGAGGAAAAAGCGGCGCGGTTACTGGGCGCTTCCACTGCCTTGCTTGTTGAGATGGGCGTCGTGCCCCATCCCAGCGACATCCATGAACTGGCGCTCTATACCGCCGATGTGCGTGCCCGGCTGGACGAAACCGCTTTCGAAGCGCTGACTGCTGAAGGCAAGGCTATGACGCTGCAGCAGGCCGTCGATTACGCCCTAACGAAGTGACGTGACCAAGCTTGTTAAAGGGACATACTACGGCCATACAGATCGAGCGACAATTTGCTATCATTTGATTCCAAAAATGATCGCCCGAGGATTTGGACGTGCAATCAATGCCACCAGCGGCATCAAGGACCAGCAGGAACAAGTTACATACCCGGCGAGCAAGGCGGCGCTTGACAATTTCACCAAGGATCTGGGCACCAAGCTGGAAGGAACCAATGTATTGATCAACCTCACCGATCCCGGTTGGTGCCGCACGGATATGGGTGGTCCGCAGGCCCCAAATCCGCCGGAAAGCAGCATTCCCGAAGTCGTGGTCGGCGCCTTTGTCGATGACAGGAAAAGCGGCCGTCTCTTTCATGCATCGACCTTTAGCGGCATGTCATTGAGAGATGCCGTCAAAAAAGCTGAAAGCCTGAGAGAGTCACTTTGAACGCCATAAGGCCAAGAGATTCAAGAATCCAGCCCTAGTGCTTCCACATTGAACCGTTTTCATGCTGATAAAAAGACCGCTTGACTATCATGTCTGACGGTCCATTTATTGGGTATGCCCCTCAGCAGACTCACGTCGAGATTTAGTTCAATACTTGATACTTAGATTGCACAAAACCATTGTTCCATGACCGGCATTCCAGTAGGCGTAGTTTGATATCCTTGTCAATACGGCCAAACAACGGCAGGCCCTCGCCAATCAAAACTGGAATGGTTGTCAAGGTCATATCGTCGACCAGTCCCTCACGCAAGAATGATTGGATTACCTTGCCGCCATCAAGGTACAGTCGCTTGAATCCTTCTTGCGACAGCTTTTCTAGAAGAACCTGCGGTGTGGGAGCTTCTATCCTGACCCGATCGCGAAGCTTTTTAGGCACTTCGGTCAGGCTCCTGCTCAACACGATCACCGGCATTGCTCCATATGGCCAGTCAAATTCCAGCACTTTCTCAAATGTGCCACGGCCCATAACAAGCACATCGACAGAACCAAAAAATTCTCCAAAGCCGGCATCATCCCCGCCTTCAATCGGTTCTACCTCATGCAACCAGGAAACATCGCCATCTGGCCTGGCAATGAATCCATCCAAACTGGTTGCGATGTAAACTGAAACGTTGATTTTTGTTTCTTTCATAATCTTTATTGTAGCTCTCTTAAGTTTGCAAGTGATAAAAAAAATGCATGGCATCTGGAACGGTATAACTACAAGTCACTGCGGCACATATCCTCCAAGGCCCAACTCCAACCGTTTACTAACTTCGTTGATGCCTTGGCATGTGCGCTGATCTCCGCGACCGCGTCCGCGACTCCGGCCTCGATCGCCGCAACCATATTGTCGTCCATGCTGTCAGTGGTGAACCGTTCACCGGGGATGACGCCGATCCTGGCGAACCGCGCCATCAGGATGATCTCCTCAATGGAGGGTGTATTCCAGGCCAGGACCATGCTGATATAGTCGAATGCGCCGATCCCACTAGCCTTCGCATCATCCCAATCCATGAAGGCAAGTTCGGGTGGATCAACCAGTGGTTCGGTGCCGAGGAACTCGCTGAGGGGTCGCAGCAGGAACCCGTCCTGAATGTCATGGAGCGGAGCAAGATCGTCAGGGTCCAGAACCGCAGTCCGGCCATTATGACCACGAAATGGCCCTTGGTCGTGATCACCCCGTCGATCCGGTCGACAGGTTATCAGGCCTTGGTACTCGGGTCCGACGACCACCACCGTATGTGCCTTGTTCCCGGTCGTCAGCATGCTCACGTATGAGAGGGTCTCGATTGAGGTGTCAAGCATCTGAATCATGCAGGCGTATCCATTCGCACCATCCGGCACTGAAAGTACCATTGGCTCCCGACGAAGATCCAATACAGCAACTGAATACAAGTATCCTGCTGGGATGTGTCTATCGCCTCCTCTTCCATCACCTCACGGCGATGACCGAATTCGTTGAATCCCACCCTATTATCAATGGACCGCCTAGCGCAGCCTGACCAATTAACAGTCGATACACACTTGTAAAGGGTAACCCAAACACGTACGCGTCACGGCTATATCACGAACAATCTGAGTTTCCATGTACAGTTGATATTCCCTTCTTAGCAATTAAGAGATCTTACTCTAATGTAAGAATGCTTGTCATATAAGATCTATATGTTTCTGCCAAAAATTGCAATAGGCATAACAAAGTCGGTAGCGAACGGTGCTGTTTAAGTGTAGTGAATCCGTAGTTTTGGCGCATTAAGGTCTGCCTGGGGATATCCAGGATTGAAATCACAAATTGAAAGGTCTAGCTTAATTTCGATAAAGCCAATTGAGACGCCATCCCCGACCCGTCAGATAAAACTGCCTTGC
>JAACFF010000565.1 GCA_009937635.1 Chloroflexota bacterium | reverse complement strand
CGCCGTTTTTCACGCCGCTCAACTCGAGAGGCAAAATAACGTTTTCCCACACTGTCAGGGTGGGTATGAGGTTAAAGAATTGGAATATGACGCCGATATGGTGGCGGCGAAAGAGCGTGCGCTGTTGTTCGGTCATTGCCGTCAGCTCCTGGCCGTTAAGCCAAATGGATCCGCCATCAGCTTGATCAATGCCACTGATCAAATTGAGCAGAGTGCTTTTCCCGCTGCCGCTTTGGCCCAGAATAGCAATAGATTCGCCCTGGCCGAAGCAAGCCTTGGTGTCACGAAGCACATATCGAGTCTGTGTTCCTTCCTTGAAACTTTTGCGCAATCTGGAAAAGTGAATGAAATCACCTAACTGACGATTAAAGACCGGGTTGAACAATAATTGCTGAATTGCTGTATCCATTTAAATATCCTCTTGTTGTACGGAGTTGGGGGTTGCTTATCGATAATTTTTTCCAGATTTGCTTACGCCAACTAATTGAACATCATCCATCGCTTGCTGCGTTCTTCCTCGTTGATGCCTGTTATGGTACGCAGACGTAGGTATTTAATCTCAATTTGATCTGTCAATTCTTTCTCATAGTACTAAATCGTTTCGAATTAACTGCCCTCTTCACCAGCCTCTTCAGCAGGGCCATAACGGTCAATCGTGCCATAAATCAAGCTGATGAATATCAAAAATCCAAAATATACAGCGGCTGTCCACAGAAGATTCATGGATACATAAACCCAGATAGCAGCAGTTGCAATCAGGGCAGTGAGGGCAATGATCTTAAATTCATCGCGTATCTGCTGTAATGTGTCATTTTCCATTGCTTTTTCGTTCATATGTAATATTCCTTATCTTAATTGTGATTTTGAACTTCTTTTAAGTTCACCACAACAAAACCCTAAACTTTTACAAATATTATACAAAGCGAGGCAATATTGTCAAGGTATTGTACAGTTATTCTAATTTTGGGGACGCTTTGCTGCACGACACCATCAGTAGGGCGTGTAAAAATGAAACGATGCTACCAGTCTATGAGTAACTGATAAGTTACACCACTTCGAGGTGATCGCAATTCGGCGGAGTAGAACGTACTGATACAAATGCTCCGTTTGAACTCAAGAACCCCATTGCCGCAATAGGTGATTGGGTGGTATTATCAAGTTGATTTTGATCCCTGAGTTTTTTGCGCTGAACCTAATCGGGAGGATTTAATCATGAGTTCTAGAATGCGCATCGCCAAGGCTTCCATATTGGCAGCCGCTTTTTTGTCATTTTTACTATCGGTTTATCTCTGGTTCAGTGGTGAGCATGAACTGGGCATTTTCGTCGGTATCTGGGTGCTCTCCATTTTAAGCTTTGGGGCATTGGTCTTCGCGGGGAATACAAGCCATGAGTGATACCTTGATCTTTTTATGGGGGTTACTGGCATTTCTCCTGGCTGTTGGTCCGCTTATGGTGGCAGTCTATCTTGATTCCCAAGATAGAGATAAATAGTAAGCCGCAGTCACTTTAGTAATGTAACGATCATGAATCAACAAGTCGGCATCAAAACAGTCCTTGTTACAGGTGTCACAGGGTACGTTGGCGGTCGCCTTGTACCGCGTCTATTGGAATCTGGCTATCTTGTCCGGGTTTTGATCAGGGGAAGTGGCAGGCGTTTGGAAAGCCGTCTTTGGAAAGACCAGGTCGAGATTACCATAGGTGATGTTCTGGTTCCGGAATCACTGCCTGCGGCCATGGAAGGCGTGGATGCTGCCTACTACCTCATCCACAGCATGGGTGGTCAGGATGGATTCAGCGAACGAGACACTCGGGCGGCAGCTAACTTTGCCGCCGCAGCTGCGCACGCAGGCGTAAAGAGCATTATTTATCTCGGCGGGCTTGGCGATCCCGACAGCAATCTTTCCGAGCATTTGCGATCGCGTCAGCAGACGGGTGATGCCTTGCGGCAGTTTGATATCCCGGTCACCGAGTTTCGCGCCGGCATGGTCGTCGGCTCAGGCAGCCTTTCATTTGAGATGATGCGCAATCTAACAGAGCGATTGCCCGTGATGATTGCCCCCCGCTGGGTCTATACCAAAACGCAGCCCATCGCCATTCGTGATGTGCTCAACTACCTTGTAGCCGCGCTGCAGACGCCGGCCAGCCAGGGTAAGACGATTGAGATCGGCGCACCGGATGTCCTGACATACGCCGACATGATGCTGACCTACGCCAGGATTCGTGGCCTGCGCCGCCTAATTATTCGTGTACCGGTACTAACGCCGCGCCTGTCATCATACTGGGTGCATTGGATAACCCCAGTTTCTGCCAGCGTGGTCACCCCGCTCATCGAAGGCTTACGCAATGAGCTTGTAGTCCAAGATGATTCTGCCAGAGTCCTGTTTCCCGACATTGAACCAATTGATTTTGAAACAGCACTGCACCGTGCCTTGGCGCGTATCGAAGAGGGCGATATCGAGACCCTCTGGAGCGACGCCCTCGCCTCCAGCAAGGGAGATATTAAGCCCGTCTACCTTATGCAAGAACAAGGTATGCTCATCGAGCATAGAGAGCAGCGCGTCGATGCGCCCTCAGAAGTCGTTTTTCTTGCTTTTTCTGGACTCGGCGGAGAGCGCGGCTGGCCACCTTACAATTGGCTTTGGCAGATACGTGGTGTTATCGATCGTCTGGTAGGAGGAGTCGGTATGCGCCGTGGCCGCCGGCACCCTGATGAACTTAGGCAAGGGGAGGCCTTAGATTTCTGGCGGGTGGAATTAGTGGAGCCCGATCACTTAATACGTTTGCGCGCAGAAATGAAGCTGCCAGGGGAAGCCTGGTTGCAATTTGAGGCAAACGGCAATAATGATGGCAGCACTGAGCTGGTGCAGACAGCTTATTTCGCTCCAAAGGGTCTTTCGGGACTACTCTATTGGTACGGTATATACCCCGTTCATGGGGTTATTTTCTCACGCATGATCGACGCAGTTGCTCAGAGAGCGACTGATATCGCCTATGATGATCAAGCTGCTGATTAACAGGAATAAACAGATTTGAGCATAGAAGCGAGTGGGAGTGAGGACTAAATGCAATTACCAACCGT
>JAACFF010000163.1 GCA_009937635.1 Chloroflexota bacterium | reverse complement strand
AAATGTTGCTCAACATCTTCAAGGTTTTCGGGCACACGCCCAATCTTGGCACCGTCTTCACCGGGTTAGAGCCCATTCTTCATGTTGAGCATGCCGGCTAGACGGGTAGAGAATTCTTCTCTTGCAGGATGGTCCCTGGAAATCATCTGTCAGGCGCGCAATAAAGCGCTCCCGTAGCAAGAGCACGCCGGATACCAAAAAGGGGACGCCAAATACAATTACATATGACATCTTAACCGGAGGCGAGCTCCGGCGTCCGCATCTTCCAACGTGAAAGTGACCAATGTCAAGGTTTCTTCTAAAATTGGTTTGTTGAAATCAGCTTCCCCATGTTCCCACTTGTAGTAAAAACAAGTCATCGGCTCGATCTTATCGCTATCTTCGTCGTCACTCAACCTGATGCTTTTCAACAGCAGCATCCTCTTTTGAAGGCTCTCCACGGAAAAACTGTCGGAGCAGAATCCCGATACCAGCCAGGATCAGAACGGCCGGAACAATGAGCTCTACTGCCGCTTCGGCAAAGATGAAAGTGAAGCCGACGATGAGCAGAATACCGGCGGGGATCAGGGCCCACCAATGCTGCCGGTTCCACAGATAAACGGCCAAAAAGGGGATAGCGATAACGAACATGATATAGGCGGGAACCAGAACATCATAGATAATACCGCTCTCCAGCAACAGAACCATTAGCCCGACGGCCAGCAATACATAGGCGGGAATGAGAAATGCCCAACGGCTGCGATCTTGCAAGAAGGCCACGATGAACGGTACGGCAACGGCCGTCAGTACGAAGGAAGCTACAAAGGCATCTTGCAAGATCTCCAATGTAAGTAAAACTAAAAAGATGGCTACTACCCATAACACATAAACGGGGATGAGCAGGGCTTTGCTAGCCCGATCGCTGAGGTAAACAACGAATACGGCGAGACCCGTCACGCCCAAGATAGCGACCCAGGCCCAGACCGAAATATCGATGAATGTCTGCACCAAGGCAAGCATGCCAAAGAGGATCAATAGCCCACCCCAGACCATATTTTGCTTTCTCCTATCTGCTTTCATTTTCATTCGCTCCTTCTGAACCACATTCAATAACCATAAAACCCTGATTACATCATAGCATTTCCAATGACGCCTGTCAGCAAAGATTGACCATTGCCAAGGACAAAGAAATTACTGTTCTCATTCATTAGCCATCAGCGCTGCGAGACTCTTCTCAAAAGGTGGGTAAGCGACGCCTTTTTCACTGATGATCGCGGTGATATATTTGGCCGGGGTCACGTCAAAGGCGGGATTTCCAACCGGTGTATCATCTGGGGTGATCTGCCAGGTTCCCACGGTAGTAACTTCCAGGGCTGGTCTTTCTTCGATCTCGATCTCATCACCTGTCGGCGTAGCCAAATCGATGGTCGTCGTTGGTGCAGCAACATAAAAGGGAACGCCGTTTTCGTGGGCCACGACTGCGAGATTGTAGGTGCCGATTTTGTTGGCCGTATCGCCATTAGCGGCCACGCGGTCGGCGCCTACAACACATAAATCGACCCCTTTCACGCGCATGAAATGGCCGGAAGCGCCGTCGACAATCACCTGAAAGGGGACGCCGTATTGCTGCAGTTCATAAGCGGTCAGACGGCCACCTTGTAAACGCGGCCGTGTCTCATCCACCAGGGCAAAGACATTCTTGCCTTCCTCATGGGCCATACGAATGATGCCCAGAGCTGTGCCATAATCGACCGTAGCTAAGCTGCCGGTATTGCAGTGATGAATAATTGTTGCCCCATCCGGTACCAAGGGCATGGCATTACGGCCGATCTGTTTGTTGATGGCCACATCTTCGGCAGCAATGGCTTTCGCCTCCGCCAAGGCAGCGGCCTGTAATGCCTCAATGCTGTCCAAAGCAGGATCATTAAGGCGATTCATCATGCGGTCGATGGCCCAAAAAAGATTGACGGCGGTTGGCCGGGCTTGGCGCAATGTTTCCGCTGCTTCATTTAACTCTATTTGCAGCCCGGTGGCGGAATCATGCCTGGTATGTGCGCCAACCAGGCAAAGACCATAGGCGGCCGCTGCCCCGATGGCTGGCGCGCCGCGAATAACCATATCATGGATCGCTTCAGCAACCTGTTCGGCCGTTGTATATTCATTATAAATAGTTTCATGCGGCAGTTTGCGTTGATCAAGCATACGGACCACGCCCTTATCTAACCATTGAACACTGTGAAATGAACTCATTTGAACATTCCTTTCCCTTACTAAATATGGTTCTGTACACCCCGAAAGTCACAATGCTGTACCAGGAAGCGAGCTGTAGGCTTAAGCCGCTAATCTTCTAGTTCCCCGTCTGCATACTCGATATCCGGTATATTGAAATTGTATGTCCAATCTACCAAATCTAACATAAGCGACTCACCTTCGGCCGTCAGAAAACAAATCCCGTTCTTCTAACAGCGCCTGTAGTTGTTCATCGCTGATGCCATACCGCGCGGCAATATGTTCCGCATAGCTGCGGCCGAGCGGCGGGCCAGGCTGTATCTGGTAACTGTAAACCTCATCGGGCCGCATGGCTGCATCCGGTTTTGAGGCCACAAGGCTGAATACGGCGCTGTCCCCCACTGTTTCCGCGTTGATCTCCCCCGCTGCGGCTGCCAATTCGTGCATGTGCGTGGTGAATACGGCGCGCAGGCCAATCTGCCGCAGGGCGCGCACGATATCGCGCGCCAGGTAAATCCCTTCGCCCATACTGGTGGTGGACAACGATTCGTTCAAAAGTACCAGGCTGTAGCGGGTCACTTTTTCAAAGATGGCCCGTATGCGTTGCGCTTCATCGCCAAAACGCCCCGTGCCCAATTCGAGCTGCTCTTCCACCGGGTAGTGGGTATAGATAGTGTCGACGGGGCTCATCCGTGCTGCCTCCCCGGGCACGGGCAAGCCGGCCTGAGCCAACACCTGCACCAGGCCGATGGATTGCATGTACGTGGTTTTTCCACCCTGGTTGGGCCCGGTGAGAATGGCGATACGGCCGTCTTCGCCAAACGCAATATCATTGGTCACAATATGCGCAGATGCCGGTCTAGCTGAACGGGCGCTGCGCTTCTGAATGGCCAGTTGCAAGTTATAGGCCGCCTTGACCTGGCACACTCGTTCCTCGGCCTGGCCGATTTCGGGGTAGGTCAAGGTCATGCCCGCCGCTTGCAGTTCCTTGATGAGGCCCAACGCCTGGACGTAGAAGATGATTTCAGTGCGCAGATCGGCCAAGAAGCGGCCGTTTATTTGCACGTACTTCTTTAACTCCTGGGCCACCGGCTCGGACACCTTCTGCAAAACCTTGGATAAATCCTTGAACAGCGGCAGCATCAACGGATCCAGCCGCTTCCGTTGGCCGCTTGTGGTGCGACTGCTTTCCCCACCAAGCACAGGCGGCCGGTGCAACGGCGCGATGCCGCTGCCCTCTCCCATGTCCTTGCCCAGCAGCCGGTCGAGGAGCGAGCTGTTCGTGAAGCGCTTTTCATTGACGGCGAGCAATACGGCCGCTTCGGGGCGCAAGTGATGGTCCAGGTTGACGCCGATCGTGACGCTGGCGTGGCTGCGTAAGGCTTCGAGCAGCGCTGGGAGATCCTTTACCATCTCCTGGAATTGCCGGTCGCTAACAAGGGATGCAATTCTTTCGCGCAGGGCCAGCAAACCCGTCGATTGTAATGGCGTAGAAACGGCCGAAAACGCTTCGTGCAGTTGCTGGACGATCTCCACCAGCAGTTCCAGCTCCCGCGCGCGTGCCACTACTTCCTGCAACGGGTTTCCTTTGCCAATCTGCCGGTAGGTGAACTGCGTCAATTCATCAAGCAGCGGCAGTAAACTCTTTAGCCTTTCCGCCAGCGTTGGTTGCGCTTGCAAGTCGCTCAGCACAATCTGGCGGTAGCCTATCGTCTCCTTTTCCCGGCACAGGCGAAACAAGACGTCGCGCACCGCATCCCGGTAAGACCTGTGAGAGCACATCGCCTGTACGATAGCCTCCAATTCCAGATCGCGAATCGTCTCCGGTGAAACATCCCAGGTTGCAGTTGGTTGGCCATCCGGCCATAACAAACTAAGTTCACTCATCTTTTCCATGCCTTTCTTGCCTGGCCCATTCTACCCGAGTAAAAGCTCTCTGTCCCCAAATCGCAATCGCATTCGCAATCGCAATTGCTATCAACAACCTTTCTTTTTGGCATGCAAGTGACTTCTGTCATAATGCGCACGCATCCCCGCCGTTTGCATCGACAACAGGCGGCAAATCAGTTATCGTAAACTGCGGGAAGTTTCCCCCAGTTATTGACCTGGACTGTTCCGGATCAGTCAATGACGAAAAAATTGGGGTAACTAATTTCCATCTGGGATGAGGTCAGTTATTAGCAAGATGCGTCTTAGTAAATCTCACCCAAAGTTGCCCTCAATAGAGCGAGGAGAGCCTTGTCTCGACGCTGCTCAAACATTTGGCGCCCTCTACAATCCGCACGAAGGGCAAGTGAATCCATTCAAGTTGATCTGGTCTTTTGTTCACCGTGCCCGGCAACAGGGCTTGCAACTGCGGCTCCATTCCCCGGTAGAAGATTTCATTGTTTACAACGGCCGTGTTCAAGGGGTGGTGACGCCTCAAGGACGATTAAAAAGTAAAGCGACCTTAGCCATAGCTCCCACGGCCCAGGGCAACCTTCTCTTAGGTGAAGTCGCCGCCGTGGTGGACTCCTTCTCTTTTCAAACTGATCCAGCGGCACTTCAGGCTATCAGTCGACCAGCACAGCGATTTATACCAGCCATCAAGTCGGCGCAAATCCTGCGTACCTGGGCAGCCCCAGTCGCCTTTACCGCCGACAATCGCCCCTTTTTGGGGCCTGTTGCCGATCTGGATGGTTTGCTGCTGGCCGTCGCTTTCAAAAGCACGGTAATTATTACTCCCCTCATTGGCCAGGTGATCACCCAACTGGTCACTGACGGGCGCTCAGATTTGGATATCAGACCATTCTTGTTGTCGAGGGTGAATCCCAGCTTATGAATAGCCATACGCGCGCCGTTATCTCACTCGTCATAGCTATCATTTTTCTCAGCACCAGTGGCCTGCTGATTAAACTATCGAGTTGGGATGCCATCGCTCTCAACGGCGCGCGCAGCCTCATTGCCGCGGCCGTTCTCTGGATTTACCTGCGCCGCCCCCATTTCACCTGGTCTCGCGCTCAGGTTGGCGGGGCGATATTGTATGCTGTGACGATCATCACCTTTGTCCAGGCCACCAGATGGACCACCGCCGCCAACGCCGTTTTCCTGCAGTTCACCGCGCCCCTGTGGGTTGCGCTCTTCGGCATTTGGCTGCTCGGCGAACGGCCGCAGCGCATCGACTGGATAACCATGATCGTCATCGGCATTGGCATGCTTCTCTTCTTCGGCGATGAACTAACGCCCGCCGGCTATTGGGGCAACCTGCTGGCCATCTTCAGCGGTATGTGCATGGCCCTGATGCTCATCGCCTTGCGCAAGCAGAAAGCGGGATCGCCAACCGAAACCGTCTTGCTTGGCAACCTTATCGCTGCCGCCATCGGCCTGCCCTTTATCATCTTGGGCGACCAGCCTGTCAATCCGCGCGAGCTGAGCATTATCCTGTTCATGGGTATTTTCCAACTTGGCCTGCCCTTTATCGTCGTCACCCTGGCCGTCAAACAGTTGTTCGCTCTTGAAATGATGTTGATCCAGACCCTAGAGCCCATCCTTAATCCCATCTGGGTATTTATATTCGTTGGCGAGAGGCCGACTCCAATGGCCCTGGCTGGCGCTGCGTTAGTAACCACGGCGGTCACTGTCCGCGCCATCGCCGCCGCCCGCCGTAATGGACAGCAAAAGCCTGCCGTCACATAACCACCCCGAAACCCCACTGGGCATAATAGGCGCTCTGCCCACGAGGACGAGAGCAGACGAGAGCGGATAGACAGAAAAAATCAGCGTATTCTGCGTTCATCCGCGTCCAAACAGGTTTCTCGCGGCTAAAGTGCCGGGTAACTTGTTGACTGTTTTCTACGGCAATACCGATTCCGACTTTGTAAAGAGGAAATGGTCCTGATAGTAATGGATCCACAAGAAAGCCAACACGCCAATATAGTATGACGTTTCAAAGGCGTAACTAGCCTCCGACCATTTCCCCCCGATCCCATAAAAGAGAATGACAAAGAATATGACGATCAGCAACATTGAGCCCAGCGTTAGACCGACATTGAATAGATAAAACTCTCGCGCATGCCCCGGCTTGGAAATCCGTTCGATGAGCGGCTCCTGCTTTATTTCACCCCGATCTTCACGCAGGCGGTTGATATACCAGGTTAACGCCAGATACTGCGTGCAATGCCACACATTAACTCCCTGCAAAGCCGTATCCAGGTTAGAAAGTGAGGGAATGAAAAAGAAGGCGATGACCGTCACCGAAATAAACAAGATTTTCGGCATGTTGGCTGTGCCACGTTTGATCTCCATGGCGCTCTTGACGATAAACGCGAACAGGGCGATGAGGAATATGACGATGGCCGCGATCGCCAGCCATGGCCGTTCAAAAAAGGACGGGATAACATCGTTCAAGCTGTTTGGTCCCACAGCAAAATCTTGTGTCACGGCGATGCGATATGCAGCCAGCGGGTAAAGCCCTACCAGAACTGGGCCGTAATCGACAAACTGGGCCAGGCGTTTCCTGATTCTCTCTTTGCGCACCAACCGCTCTTTTTCGTGGTAGGAATCGACCACAAAAATGATCTGGTGCCACGTATGCAGCGACGCCCAAAAGAAAAATATCGTCAGCAACAGCGGCAGATTGGCCAAAGCCAACACGATTACAATCAGTGGAATGATAAAGGAGGACAGATAATAAGCCCTATGCTTCTTGCGGAATTGGTGATCGAACATCGTGCGCGTAAACGTCGCATAGGTGTGCGGCCCGGCCACAACCAGGATCACCATGATATTGACGATCTGCCGTCCAAGATCGGCATCGACATTGAAAACATCGCGCATGATCAACCAGACCGTGTATGGAATGGGTATCAGCAACACGCTTAGACTCAGAAATGTGAGATCCCAACGACGGGTATTGATCCACAAGCCCTTGCTCATCGAAGGGTGTTGGCCCGGTAAAGATGTGGCTGCTGCGCTCATTTGAGAATTCCCTTTTCATACGCCGCTAATAGCATGATTCTTAACAATTCGCCAGAACAGGCTCAGAACAAGCGATTGTTTTATCGAATCATCTTAGCAAAGTGTATGATCCCGTCAAGAGCGATTTGTAGCCAGTATTGGTCTACAGGTGTAGGAGTCAAAGAAGATTGGTTGCAAAGCACCGTTTATAGGCAACGATCAGTTGCCAGGCAGACGTTTGCCAATGCGCAATAGAGCAGGCCAGATGACGGCCGTCCCCAATAATATCCCGGCTGCAACTACACCATAACGTGGCATTGAAATAGCATTATCCTCAAAAGCACGCCAGAGGAGCAGGCTTGCCGTGGGCAGGATGAAAAGCAGGCTGGTTGCCAGTCCGGGAGCATAGCGGCGTTGGGCGATTGTCGCCCCCAGGTGCGGCCAGAAGATATTGATTAACATGACCTGCGCCAGCCCACAGACCAGGTAGATGCTCCCGCTCTCTGGTGCGGCATTGGCGGCCAGATAGCTGATAATATAGAGAAATAGCAGCATTACGGCCGTGGCAAAGGCAAACGGCCGCCTCCCCACCGGCTCATGCCATCGCCCGGCAGCTTGCGACCAAGCCGGCAGCCAGATAAGCTCCTCGATCATATGCAGTGTTACCGCCGACACAAACAGCCACAACAACCCATCAAAGCCTTGGCATATCACGGCGTTATCCAACTCCCATCTAATCAATCTCTATTCACCAGAATATTGTATTGCGATCTGGCGAAAAGTGCGTGTCGAAAATCGTAAATCAACCCGCTTCCCCTTATAATATGCGCTTGATGCGTACTCGAACCTGGGCCATCTTGCTCTTCCTGGCTGCGCTGGCATTTTACCTGTTCACCCTACAGCCCTCCCTGGCCTGGGGAGACGGCATCCGCCTGCAGCAGGAAGTCGTTACGGCCGAATCCTTCATCCTGGCCGAAATCATTGGCGTGGAGTTTGCCCCGGACCCCTTGCCCTTCTCCCGCCTGGGCGTTGCCGCCTGGGATCACCCGTTATATGTCATGTTGGGGCATACGTTGCTGCGCCTGCTGCCAGGTGTATATGACCTGTGGCTGGTAAACCTCTTATCGGCCGTCTTCGGAGCCGGTGCAATCGCTCTTCTCTTCCTGCTTTGCGCGCGCCATACGCAATCCCGCAGCGCATCCCTGTTGGCAGCCCTGGCCTTGGCGGTCTCCCACACATTTTGGTGGCACGCCGTAACGCCGGAGGTATATACGCTATTCGCTTTTCTACTTCTGCTGGCCCTATATTGGTTTGATACTTACGAGCAGAACGGCCGTTTTCTCTACTTATTTGCTTCCGCCCTGGCCCTGGGACTGGGCATGGCCAACCACCTGCTGGCCGGCCTGGCCATTCCAGCGCTAATCCTCTATCTTCTGCTTGCCCGTAAGTCACGCCGCGACTTCCCGCTCAAGCTATCACAGATTCTGTGGTTGGGCGTTGCCTTTTTCCTCGGGCTATCGCCCTACCTGGCGCAGTTCCTGCGCCTCTTGCGCTCATTTTCCTGGCCTGAAGTGATGGGAACGGCGGTAGGCACGACATTTCTGCAAGGCTCCATCTCCTTTTCCCCCATGCTCCTGGCCCAGAGCTTTGCCAGCTATCTCATCTTCCTCTTTTACCAATTTCTGCTACTAGGCGTCCTGCTGGGCTTGTATGGCTGGTGGGCCGGCCGCCGGGCTTATCCGGCGCTGTGGAACAAGGCGGCTGCCTTCTACCTTGTTTATCTCGCTTTTGGTCTGATCTACCGCGTCTCTGACCAATTCGCCTTTTTCCTCGGGGCTCATCTCTTCTGGGCTGTGGCCATCGCCATGGGCATCGCCCAATTACAAGCGGCCGTCTGGCCCGACCGGCGGCGATTGCTGGCCATCATCCTGGCTTTGCCGCTTCTGGCCAGGCCCCTCTTTTACGAGACAGCGCCGGACCTGTTGCGCGCCGCGGACATCACCGAAGAAGTATTTGGTGTGCCGCAAGTGGGCAGCGGCGTGCGTGACGGCCTCGCTTATTACGTTAATCCCGACAAACGGGGAGATGTGGACGCCTACGCGTTTGGCGCACAAACCTTAACCTACCTGCCCCAAGACGCGATTGTTATTGCCGAATGGTATACGGATACCGATGAGTTTTTCGTCTTGCGCTACTTCACTGCCGTGCAGGGCTTGCGCCCGGACGTGGAACTGGTCACCTGGATCACCGAGAATCCCTTCGCCTTCAACTCAGGCCAGGCTTTACAAGTTGTAGCTGATGCATTAGCGCATCGCCCCGTTTATTTAGCCTCTCTGAGCGAAGCTTTTTACGATGCCCCCACCCTGCTGGCCGAATACTGCATCGTGCCTGAGCACAACCTGTACCGTGTCTATCCCCGCGCTGACGCCGCGCAACGGCCGTGCCTGCCTCCTGACACTGAACACCTGATGCCGTAGATAGGTCAGATCAAGGGTTAGGCATCTCTGGGGAATCCTGACTTGTCCGTGTGGCGTCCCCATATGACATTCCGCCAAAAGGAATATGACAAGTGACACATGACAACCTATAAGGGTTTGATTTACGCTGGGGTAGAAGATTGAAGGTCCTGCAAATCAGCAAGACCTGTGAGCCATTTCCACACTTTCAAAAAGGAGCAAATTAGCATGACTATTCTAGACAAGCAAGCAGATCTAGCCGGACCGGGCATCGGCAATTATGATGATCTCGAGAAAGTTTTGCCTACTGATTATATGTCGTTGCTGGATCGCAAAGAAACGCAGGTGGCCATCTGGGCTGCCAAGGATTATATTGAGGAAAACCTGAACAAGGAACTGAACTTGATGATGGTCACCGTGCCACTCATCGTGGACAGCGATAGCGGTGTCAATGATTATCTCGACCGTGACGGATCGCGCACGCCGATACAGTTCCACATCTCAAACGATTACGATCAACATCCCGTTGACGCGGAGATAGTCCAGGCTGCTACCAAGTGGAAGCGTATGGCCTTGGCCCAGTTCGATATGAAGCCGGGTGAAGGTCTGATGACCGATATGCGCGCCGTGCGCAAGGATTATTTTCTGGACCATGATCACAGCGCCTATGTCGATCAATGGGATTGGGAATTGGCCATTACAGAGCAGGATCGTAACCTGGACTTTCTAACTGACGTCGTGAAGAAGATCTGGAAAGTGCTCAAGGGGGCCGAGATGCATGTGCAGGAGATGTTCCCCCAATTGAAAACGGACAAATATCCTGATCTGCCGGAGGAGCTGACTTTTCTGCACGCCGAAGAAATCCTGGACATGTACCCGAACTTACCGCGCAAGCAGCGAGAGACCAAAGTGATACAAGAGTACCCGGCTATCTTCATCTATGGTATCGGCTGGACTCTGCAGGATGGTTTCCCACACGAAATGCGCGCGGCTGACTATGATGATTGGGTGACGGAGACGGTATCCGCTGACGGCCGTCCCATGCACGGCCTCAATGGCGATATCCTGGTCTGGAATCCGGTAACCCACCGGCGACATGAGCTGACCTCGATGGGTGTGCGCGTCAACCCCAAGACGTTGGTGCAGCAACTAGAGATCACCGGGCAACTCGACTTTCTGGATCTACCCTATCACCAGGCGATCCTCAACAACGAGATCCCGCTGAGTATTGGCGGCGGCATCGGCCAGGCGCGCACCCTGATGTCCATCCTCAAGAAAGCGCACCTTGGTGAAGTCAGCGTCACCGTTTGGCCCCAGATTCTGAAAGACATGTGCGCCGAACGCAATATCTTTGTCCTTGAATAAAACGAAAGGACCGCCGGATATGCCCGGCGGTCCTTGCTTTTTCTTTTCCTAAGGGGACCGCGGGTTTCGGGAATGCTCGCGGACCGAAGCGCCCTAATTTATTCTCTAGAGTCTGAACTAATTCGTGCCATTGGGCGGCGCGCCTAACACATCGGCCAGCAGGCGCAGACCATCTCTCACCTCGTCCAGAAGCACATTAAAGCCTGCCTGATCCAAAGGCACGGTCACCGGGAAATCCAACTTTACTGGTATCTCCTCTTTGATAGGCACCTCAGTGTCAATGGGCACATCGACCACCAGATCAATAGGAATCTCTGTTTCCACCGGCACTACCATATTCACCGGAACATCGACGTTTAGACTGATGGGGATATCGGTACGGATAGGGATATTCACAGGGATCGGCTGGCCCAGGATCACGATTGAGACCGTCACATCGCGGTTGACGCTCACAACCTCATTAATAGGGAAAGCGATATTCTCGTTGATAGGAATAGACATGGACACAGGTACTGTTGTCTTGATCGGAACCTGGAAGGTATCCTTAAAGGGCACGGTGATATCAATGGGCAGCGTTTCGTCCACCACGATAGGCAAATCGAAGTTCTCGATTTTTACGGTTTCTAGTATTTCAGTGACATTGGCCACTTCTTGCTGCGCCTGCTGGCGGAAGTTGTACAATCCGGCCAGCAGCAGGATATTCAAGACAAGGGAAGCGATAGCGATCAGCCACAATAGAATGTAGTGCCATGAGCGCCATCTGGATGAGTTCGAAGTAGACATTGTGCCTCCTCAAGGTTTAAAAACCGGCATTGGTTCCCCGGCCGTGGCCTAGCTTTGCACATTATCAGGTTGGGATACGGCCGATCAGTAAGGTCTCCTGAACTCTCTTGACCCTCTTACAGGCCGGCCACGCCGGGACAACACGGGCGAGAATCTCAGGCAACGGTATCTGGGTGCTGTTAAGACAAGCGCATTGTAACGACTTCTATAGTTTATGTCACCTGATATTAAACAAGGGCTTGTGTACCTGGTGCCTTGATCAGCCGCACACCAGCCGCATCTGACGCAAGAGCCGCCATCCTGAGCCGGCGCGGCATAGGACAAACTTCTTCGAAAATGTAGTACAACCTTTCCAGGTTGTGGCTGCAAGCTGGAAAGCTTGCGTTACGGAGGTTGTGGCTGCAAGCTGGAAAGCTTGCGTTACGGAGGTTGTGGCTGCAAGCTGGAA
>JAACFF010000564.1 GCA_009937635.1 Chloroflexota bacterium | reverse complement strand
AATGGCCACATTATATGCGATATCCAATGTAATTGCAATAAGTAATAATCACGAGGTACAAGGCAGAAGCAAACTAATCTGACTTGCCCTTAGGTTTTGGACCCGGACGTGGATCCGAGGCCATGTAATCGCGGACGGCTTGTTCTGTCGTAACCCAGTTTCGACCAATTTTTGTGCCCCAAAGTTTCTTCTGGGAGACTAATAGCCGAAGATGTCCTGCCGACAGTCCACTCAATTCAGCAGCATCAGCAAGGGAAATCAATTTGTTAGCTGCTTCTTGTCCGCCAGTTAATTGTGACTGTTCTGGCATGCCGATAGTTTACACCTTCAAACGACTGAGTCAAAGAGCGGTGATTCCAAATAATTTCATCAAAATGGTCTGTTCCATCCGGTGCATTTTGGTCACTGGAAAGACTTTGTTTTACCAACACTTGACAAATACATGTGATATCGCATATAATTTATATTGTTGATTCGTTGGAGTATCTTTATTCGTCCGAACTGATTGTTGGCAGCTGCCGCGGGCGAGATGGAGAAAATGTCCATGAACAGTGGTGGATCTAGCACCTAACCAGAACTGAGCGACAGGAACCGCGGACCTGTCGCTTTTTGTTTTTGTTACCATTCCCAATGCAGCTGATATCGTTCATTTAATTTCGGCCGATCACATTCCCAAGTAACAAGCCACCGCCCATCATGTATCCGCTTTTTTGCGTCCGGCCCAAGTTGATGTTTCCGTCTTCGTAAAGACTCAAACAGCCATACATTTTGAGGAGGTCGCGCCCTTGGAAATATTATCTTCATTGTCATCTTCTTGGTCTGGTGCCTAATTTCTGTTTCCCATAATTCCTGCGAGCGTGCAAAAGCATCACGCATTTCCCATTCCATATGGAATTCATCAATGTCTCCCCGGCGTTTTCGCTCTCGCAGCGATATCAGCAAGAAAGTTTTCTGTCCCGGTCTGTAGCTATCAACCACATATCCGGGAGAACATCGATAATCAATCAATATCTCTCCATCACCCCAGGCATGATCCTGATACGCAATGATATTATTCTGCCGATAACATACCTTTTCTCTTTTCTTGAACGTAAGTATTGTGCAATTGGCGGCGAAATCGTGAAAATTCGCTAATAATAAAAATAGAACCTTTACAATCTGCTCAAATATGGCAGGCTCATCGCGATTCCCAAGAACGAGGTCGCCATGAGTCATACACAAATATCACCGGACGTATCGCAAAAGTTGACGCAACATGCCATGCTGGTCATTTGGGGCTTGTATGCCCGTCGCATTGGCTTGGTACAAGCCATTGAAGCGGTCAAACTGAAACAGAAGACCCGTATCCATCGACCGCAAACGAAAGTGCTGGAGTTTCTGACGGCCATCCTGGCCGGGTTGCCGCACCTGCAAGATATAAGCCGGTCAGCACATCCATTGGACCAAGACCAAATGACGGCTGAGGCGTGGGGACAACCGGCCTGGGCCGATTACAGTGGTGTAAGCCGCACGCTGAAACAGCTAAATGCTGAAGAAGTCGCAGCCCTCGGGGCAGTTTTGGATAGCGTCAGCCAGCCGTTTATTGACCAAGAAGTGGCGTGTGCCCTGGAGAAGAACGGCGAGTTAGTCTATGATGCGGACCTAACCGGACGACCGATATCGAGTACCAGCACCAGTTATCCCGATACAGCCTTTGGGTACATGGGCGATACGGTAAGCCTGGGTTATCAGGCGGCACTGGTCAGTCTGCACAGCCCAACCTATGGTCGACTTTGGTTAGCAAATGAATTGCACCCTGGTGACACTGTCAGTATGACGCGGACGCAAGCGCTGGTTCAGGCGGCTGAAAAGCGCACGGGACGCCGACCCCGGCGCCGGACGGAATTACTGGCGACTCGGTTAGCACAAGCGGAAGCAGACCAGCAGGCGATCAATTTGCGAGTTGACCGCAGCTACGAGCTACACCGTGATGCTCAGGATAAGATGCACGACACCAAACTGTATCTTCGAGAATGGGAACAAGAGGTGCGCTCCTTGACCGCTGAGTATGAGCAGCAAAACCGTCAACCGACAGCCCATTGCCAATTAACCCGGGCGAAAAGGAAAGTGGCCACCTACACCAAGCGCTTACCGCGTTGCCGGAGGGCATTGGGCGTGGCTGAACGAAGATTGACACGGCATGAAGCCCGGTACGATGAGACCCAAGCTGAGGTTAACCGCTTGCAGTCACATTATCAGCAGCTTCTGGCTGACAATGCCGCCAATCCCAACCCGATTCGGGCCACCTTTCGCCTCGATGGTGGTTTTGTTAGTCTGGACAATATCTATTGGCTGATAGAAATGGGCTACGATTTATATACTCGTGGCCGCAGCCCATCGGTAAGGGACGCCCTGAGCGCCGCCGTTACCCCACAGACAACGTGGGAGCGCGTTGGCAGAAATGCGTCGATGACTGCTTGGGCCAATACGACGGTTAACGGTTACTTTGCTTATCCGCTAGATGTCGCCTTGGTCCATTACCACACTGGTGACAAGGTGCAACGTGCTGTTTTATTGCACTATGGTCAAACCGCTGTGACTGCTGACTTGGCTGGTTGGTTTCACACTTACAATGGCCGACAAACCATTGAGGCTGGTATCAAAGAGGGTAAGAATGTCTTTCAGATGCATCATCTGAAGGTGCGGTCGCCAGAAGCATTGCTCTTACAAGAGCACCTGGCTTGTTTTGCAGCCAACTTTGTCCGTTTTGCTGCTTGTTGGCTCGCGACGGCCCCAAAGCCGACACCGTTCCCGACCACATCGGTCAAGAATATGGTTCAGGTTTGTGCTCACACCTCGGCCTGGGTACAAAGACAAGGTGATATTTGGTTGTTAACGTTCACTGAGCAGAGTCTCTATGCAGGTCATTCCCTGCACTTTGGCAGTGGGGTTGTTCAATTACCCTTGCCGCTTTTTCGAGACATTCATTTTTCGCATTTTTGAGCCATTTTGACTCTGATTGCACAAAAGTTACGCTAAAAGCGAGGAGAATTATTGGAAAATACCTGTGATGAACCGTTGTTGATTGCCGGTGTTGGGACGCACACACTAGATATCAT
>JAACFF010000563.1 GCA_009937635.1 Chloroflexota bacterium | reverse complement strand
GCGATGAGATGACTGAAGTCATTACTCCCTACCAGTATTCATTCATGGTCGTCCGCCCCGGCACAATTTCACTCCTATGGCTCTATCAATCCGAGGAGATAAATTATCCCGGCAAGCCCCCAAATGCCATGGACCTAACGGGTAAACCTTCATCTCTTTTGCCAGTCGATATTGGCTGATACCCAGAGGCTTAAGAAAATCTTCCAGCAGAACTTCGCCGGGATGAACGGGGGGATTCGGAATTCTTTCATAGTACGCTCTCACTCAATGATGGTCTACGATCTCAACTTCATAGGCATCACCATCTTGCCAAATGAAACAAACTCGCCACTGATCATTTATGCGAATACTGTGCTGGCCTTGCCGGTCAGCTCGTAGATTTTTCAATCGGTTTGACGACGGAAGCAACAGATCATTCAAATCTCTGGCGGAATGTAAAAAGGCTAATCTTCGGTACGCAGTCTAACGCAAACTCATTGACCTGTTCCGGTTGGCGGGTCCAGGTGCGTCCCCGATTGAGAAAGTTACCAATCAACTCTTTCTTCTTGGTATCGACGCTGATAACAGGGCGACCAGCAGCCAAAAAGAGTTTCTTGACCCGAGCGATGTAGCGAAATTGACGGTCACGGTCAGGATGTGGCTTGCCGGTGAGGCTTTTACGATTGCAGCAAAGTCCATAGTGCAGCTTCTTCAGCAAGCGACGTACGGTGGTCCGGCCGATGCGAAACTGGCGCTTGGCTAGCTGTTGGGCTATGAAGGTCAGACTGTGACGCACCCATTTCTGTTCGCTCATCGGGTCGCCTGCGACATCATCGGCAACCACTTCTTCCAGCGCAGTCGTGACTAAGGGTTCTTTTTTTCAACCGGTTTACGGCCGCCGCCTTTGATGCGGACACGGTCATGAGGGCGGGTCGCTAAGTTATCGGCCATTTCGCGTCGCCCTTTGCGAATTGTATTGACATTGATGCCGGTGACGGTAGACATGTACTCCGTTCCGCCATGACCTGATTTTTCAGCTTCCACAGCGACGTACCAACATCGTTGTTGCTCATCAAGGCGACTGAGAAGCAGGTTCATCAAATGGTGATTCTTTTGATCTGGATGATATTCGGGTTGTTGACAATTATCAGATTGACATTGATAGACGTCTCTAGCTGTCATCTTGGGCACCTCTTTGATCTTGATAGTGCCGAGAATTGTACAGAACCTCTATGTTATTAACGAACGATTACTAAATACCGAGAATACCGCCCCAGGATTGGCCGTAGAGGTAGAAATTCTCCCTATCCAGTTTTAACGCCTGGCGCACCTGCTCCACTTCATCCACAAAGCGCGGCAAATTCACCAACTCTGGTTCGTCCGGTTGGTCGCTGTAGTAAGAGCCGAGTTGATCGTAGCAATAATACTCAATCCCGGCCGCGGGAAAATAACTGTCGAACGCTTCCAGATACTCGTGGGTCACGCCCGGCCCACCATGCAAAAGCAGCACCTTCATCGTCGGATGGTTGCCAATACGCTTCGTCCAAACGCGAAAAGTTCCCTTCGATGTTTCGATAGGGATTATCTTCACCCCACCAGCCAACAGGTCATCGCGACCGCTATTATCCAAATAATCTCTGGGAAAACTGTGATCTTTCGTCATGCGCTTATCATTCGTAATTCAAGCTTTCTAGCTTGATCGCAACCTGGAAAGGTTGCTTTACGCTAATGGCGGCGCGCTGTAACGCGTCTGGCCACCTTCGAAACCAACTTGGAGTATCCGCTTTTGCGGTAAGATGACTGAAGTCATTACTCCAAACCAGGCCACGGCCGTTTCATCAGCGGCCCCCGGCACAAGTTCATTGAATTCGGCCGTGCACCCCGTATCCGCACGCCCCTCGCCCAAGACAATCAGCCCCCATTCTGACCCCAAAGATACAAAAGAGTCGAGCAAATACACAGAAAAGCAAGATGGCCTTTCTTTATATAATATCCCGAACGTCATCCACGTCAGTTGAGTATCATGCCCAATTAGCCGTTCAACAGTTCATAATTTCAACAGTTCAACAATTTTCCTCCGTGTGATTTCAACTGAAAACAAGATCAACCTGACTCCCTTAAACGCAAACTGGCCGGTTACAAATAACCGGCCAGTTCCATTTCCTCTATTGCAAGGGATGCGTACCTAAAAGGCACTAACGATCGTAGGTTCTGGTCTTATGCACGCGTCGGATCGCTTTCTTCTTTTCAATACGTCTTAGCTCGCTCTTGGAGATAAACCAACGCTTGCGACGTACATCAGAAAGCACCTTGCTCTTCATCACTTCTTTCTTAAAACGGCGAAGCAATTGTTCCGGCGATTCACCGGGTCTTCTTTTGACCGAAGGCAACCTTACCACCTCCCTTTTTTGGTGGATCATTTTTTATAGCGCCTGGCTATAGGGGCATATAGCGGCCACCCGTGCTCATCGAATAGGAATCAATAAGACGCTGGTTTGTGCCAATCTGTATCCCAACCAGGAATTATAAAGATATGCTGAAGGAAACTCAAATAATGAGGATTATTCCCCGCGCAACCCATAGTTTACACGCTTTTCGCCAGAGATACCAGCGGGGTTAACAGGCGTTTACAAAGTTGGAAAGGCCGTGCACCCATGCATTTGACAAGATTAGCACACATGTTCTATAATGAAGATATGGTCAACAGGACCAGTACATATTCGACCGTCTCACCAATCAAAACCCAGGAACTCAACCGCCATTCTATAAAATCGATTTTGTTTCCCGGAAAAAAATTCAAAAGCAACAAAAGAACAAAATCTTCGATACATAACATCATACAAACCTATTTTTTATCTGTGCCGGCTGCGGATCATTGCCCCGACATCATGATATCCAATTAATAGGTGGTGATTTTTTAGTCCTGATATGATATGCTATCGTTAGCAATTTGTTCGGACTGGGCGAGTCACTGTGATGGCATCCAAGAAAGATCGGCAACTGGCACAGCCTCCTGATACCAGGGGTCATGCCAACAACAGTGACTCACCTCAAATGATCATAGAGCGATATTTCCAGTGGCGCAGATCTGTTTGTATCTGCAAAACATGCGCTACCATT
>JAACFF010000562.1 GCA_009937635.1 Chloroflexota bacterium | reverse complement strand
TAACGGTACGCAGATTAACCCCAAGGGTAGGCCGAGTATCGCCGATATTGCTGAGACCGCCCAGTTCAAGGTTAGATAAAGCCTCAATTAAGAGATTACTGGGCACGGCGAATCCTATTCCGGCGGAGGAGCGCCCTTCCGGATTTAGGATGGATGTATTGATGCCAATCAGTTCACCCCGCGAATTTAATAATGGCCCGCCGGAATTGCCGGGATTGATCGCCGCATCCGTCTGAATCGTGGGAATCGTGATTTGGCCGACCGAGGGTACAAAGCGGCCAATCGCTGAAACAATGCCCGTTGTAACCGTGAATTCGAGGCTAAACGGATTGCCAATGGCAATTACTTTCTGTCCAACTTGCACCGTATCGGAATCGGCGATAGCCAGTCCAGCTACCTCTGGAAAAGAGTCGCTTGGCTTTAAGCCAGTAAGGAGCGCCAGATCGAACGACGGGTTTGCGCCAACAACCTGCACAGGAATGGGTTCGGCACTATGTTCGGGGAAAACGGCCGTGATCGAGGCTCCGTCCAGCAGATTTGTGCTGCCTGGCTCTAGACTTTCTTCTACGACATGAAAGTTGGTGACCACGTAGCGATTGCCGGTTCCCTTGAAATCGACCAGAAAGCCGCTGCCCGCGCTTTGCCTCACCGGGATTTCTTCGTCTAGAAATGGCAGCAGGTCTCTGAATTCGGGCGGAAGTTGATCTGGGGGGATATTCTCGAAGGGCCGCATTGCTTCACCCTGCACGTTGACGTTGATCGCCGCGACGGCAGGACCGAATGCGTTGACTATATCAACGGTATTTTGCTCATCTGCCAGGAAGGCTTGCGGCTCATTGAGGGGTTCAACCGCTGCAATAGTCGCCACGGTCTTTTCTGCTGGGACGGCCGTAGCTCTCGTGCCAACAGTGGCCAGTTCCCTGTTAGGCGGAATGTCCAGCCCATTGCAAGCGGCAAGAATAAGCAACGAAACAAGCAACAATGATAGTAAATGTAAACGCGTTTTGCGGCAGAAAGTCAGCATGGTTCTTTTCCTCGTCAGATTTAGCGGCAGATTGTTGTTGCTGTCGCCTGTTTATAGTTATTACATGCAACAGCAGATCAACAATCAGAAATGCAGCTTTGGGAGACTATGGTATGTAGATTGGATGCGGGCAAACAGCTATTCATTACGGTGCAAGTTCGAGAAAGGGGGTTTCTTGGCTGCAAATGATGATTCTAACCGAATAACTTTACATAAATAATCGCTCGTAAATGGTTCAACTTTGCATAATATCGGAGATTGATTTTGTTCTTATTTTGCCGGAATCGAAATCGATAATATGGTCGGGTAGTCTTGTAGTCCGGTCCGCCGGCTGGGAATGGGTAAGACGGCCGTAGCTGCGGGTGGGAAGTTTTTGGCGCAGCTACGGCCGTGGATCAGAATATCGCGCGGCCAGGACCTGGCCCGGTGACGTGAGGAGAAGTGTCGAGGAACAGGATAAAACGATGGTAGCCAAGTCATTGTGTTGCAGGAAGGAGAGACGATGGGAAGAGAAGCCGGTCGCCAGGCCCTGGCTGCAACGCGATCAATCCGCCGCTGTCAAATGGGGGCTCCCATTTCCCAGGTGGAGGATTGTTTCTAATCTAGCCCCATTTTATGATAGAACATGTGTTCTTGTCAAGGGTCAAAAATGACAAAAAATCAAAGATTGCGCACCATACGCGGCACCGGCGATATCAAGGCCGAAACACGAGAAGTGAGCGACTTTTCAGCCGTTAACTCGATGTCTTAATCAGCGGTTTGGGCGATCTCAACATCGACGACGGTGAGGTGTCTAAGCAGATAGTTACTATCAGAAGCGGTGGCAATTACAACGCAGTCGAATTGCCCAGCGACGAGACCAGTATCACCATCTCTGGGCTGGGATCGGCAGGTGTTTGGGCAAATGATGTGTTAGACGCCAACATTAGCGGCGGCGGATCTGTGAACTATAACGGCCGCCCCAGGTGACACATGAAATCAGCGGGCTTGGTGAAGTGAAACCTATTGGAGAGTGACCAGTGGAGTGATCCGTCCTGAAAATTTATTGGTCCGATAAAGGTGAACTCTAGCTAAACCAGCTTACGTTTACTCTCAAATACTGGCTTATTGTCCAAAATGCGCTTGGGTGAAAAAATGGAGAGGTCGAGGGATAGTTCCTGGCCTGTGATTAGCTCGCTGAGATAACGGCCGACGGCGTGACATTGCTGAAAACCGTGTCCGGAAAAGCCATTGGCCAGGTAGAGTCCGCACACTTGCGGCGACTCGCCGAGGATGGCATTGCCGTCAAAGGTATTAATAGCGTAAAGTCCCGCCCAACCCCTCAAGACCTTCAGGCGGTCAAAGCTTGGCACATAGGCCGCCAGATCAGGCCACAGGACGTCAATAAACAACTGCAAATCCCAACTAAAGTCTTCCGTGCCAATGGGATCGCTGGCCAAGGATTTGCCGCAGAGAAAAACGCCGCCGTTTTCCTGGATCAGGTAGAGCCCGGAGGGAAAGACCGTGAGCGGCAACGGCCGTTCCGGTTGCACGTTGGTTTCGATGACAAAGACCTGTCGCTTCGTAGGTTGAACGGGTAAATTTACGCCAATGGTTTGGGCGAGTCCCGCCGCCCAGGCCCCGGCGGTATTCACCACAATATTGCTCTTCAGCACTTCGCCTGAAGCCAGCCGCACGCCACCCATGCGCTTGCCGTTTCTCAGCAGTTCGGCAACTTCAGCCTCGATCAGTGTCGCTCCCAGCGCCTCAGCTTTATTTTTGTAGGCGATAAGCACGGCGTAGGGATCCATGGTGCCGTCTTGCCGGCCGATTGTGCCGCCTATGCAGCTTGCGATATTGAACAGGGGATATTGCTCTCCTATCATCTCCGGCGTCATCCACTGCACGTCGCAGTTCATACTACGTTGTAATTCAAGTCCCTGTAACGCTCCTTCACGGCCGTCTTCGTCGACCAGAAAAAGATCCCCTTGCTGGCGGAAAGCAACGTCCGGTTTATCGTCGCCGACGGCCATCTCCTCCGCGAAATGCTCCAACACATCCAGGCCATATAGGGACATCTGGATATTTTCTCTGATATTGAATTGAAC
>JAACFF010000162.1 GCA_009937635.1 Chloroflexota bacterium | reverse complement strand
AAGCTTAAGTGTAACAACGAGCTCGGACACAATCAAGGAACGAGCCACAGGGCCACTTGTGATAGGGCAGAGACAGTATCCGGATAACAGCCTAGTTTCTGAGCCTGAAACGCAGGACGCCGAGACGGACGCGGCAGGCGATTCACTGCTGGGTAAAATATACTTATGGGTCGCTTTTTTCGCTGCTTTTGTGATCTTTGTCGCTGCCGTCATCGGCGCCATTCTGCTCTATACTCGACAGCGTATCAAGGAATAGGACTCGGATGCCTCGCACAGTTGGTAGATCCCGGCGTCTCGAATTACTATTGGTCCAGCTGGTGCTATTGGCCACCGCCTGTCGCACCGACAAGCTAGCAACTACCAGCCGCTCCCATCCCGATAATGTTACCGCCCAGCGCATCAAACCGCTTGTAAAGAAAGAAGGCATGTTCCGGGTTACCGAACGTGAGTTGGTCCAGGCGGGGCTAAAATTGCCTGAAATGAGCATTTCCAGCCTGCGACTCAGCAAGGGGGGTGAAGCGATCCCTTTCTTGATCATAGACAATGCTCTGGTGTTCTACGGGCAGGTTCCGGATAGTCGCTATACAATTATTCAGCCCTATTTATTGGATGTGGGGAAACCTGGAAAGGAGATGGCACAGACGGCCGTTCCCGATGTCAAAACCCCTCTCATCGAAGAAATAGACCAAACCCTACATATCGCAGAAAACCTCCTCTATGCCGCCGAAGCTAGACAAGAAGATCGCGATGACGTCTGGTTTTGGTATGAACTTGGGCAACAAGATAATACCAGGCCAGATATATTTGACATAAGCGATCCGACGGCACCCGAGCGCCTGGTTGATTGGGACTTTGAAGACAATCCGGTAAGTCTGCCCACCCGGGAGAGAATGATTACTACCAGCGTAGGTCCAGAAGGCTATCACAAGCCAACGTTTGATTCATTTCGCGAGAGCGACTGGCATGATGCGGCGCGACAGGCTGACCTGATTATTATTACCACCGACGAATTGGCCCCGGCATTGGACCCATCACGGCAAGCGCGAGAAAAACAAGGCCTGAGTGTGGCGCTCGTTCCCCTCGCCGAAATATACGATGAATTTGGCCACGGATCCGCTACTCCACAAAGCATTCAACAGTTTATTACCTATGGGGACAAAGATGATATTTTCAATTTGGAGACCGTGAGCAATCTGGCAACTGAAAATCTACCTATCGTGGTACAGTTGACATGCCTGTCAGGACTATTTTCCCACCCGCAAGAGACCTCGCTCTCTGAAGCGATGCTTACGCACCCCAAGGGCCCAGTTTTTACCATAGCCGCCACCGGCCTTACCCTTTCCAGCCATCAAGAGCCCTTTGCCGTCGAGTTGCTCCTACAAATGCAAGACTCTAATATAGTACGCATTGGCGACGCTTTTCAGGAAGCGAAGCAGTCGCTAGAGATAGAATATGCGGATGGTTTGCGTGAGATCAGCGATACGTTTGCCCTATTCAGCGATCCTAGCACAATTATGGTACGGTCGTATCGATTTGTCGATACATGGAGAGAAGCGACGTGATCGCTGAGAATTCTGAAAAGACGAGGCCATCGAGCAAAACCAGCCGGCTGTTACCTTGGTTTAACTTGGTCCTGTCCATTCTACTGATCGCCTTGGGTATCTGGTATCTTGCCGGCAAGGTCAGCCTCAAGGAAGTTATTCAAGCCATACTCCTAGCCAAACCAGGATATGTCCTATTGGGTGTATTTATTGTGCTGGCCACGCTCTTGGTCAAGGCATGGCGCTGGCAATTGATGTTTATGACGTCGGATGATTCACTCCGCCTTACCCCTTTTTTCTGGGCCTCTTTGCTGGGGCAGTATGTAAATCTGATCGTGCCCTTTATGCGTCTTGGCGAGATCGCCAGGATCTACGCGCTCAACCGTCAAACTGATATTGCGATGGCGCGGTCGCTCGGCACGCTGGTCGTCGAAAAAGTGCTGGACCTGATTATGTTTACCTTGACGATCGCGATTCTACTGCCGCTCGTGATCTTGCCCGAAATCATAAGTGAGCCAGGATGGATATTGTGGACATTGCCTTTTGCCACTCTGCTGGTGCTCTACTTACTGGCTTACAAAACCAAGTTGATCACACGTTTTTTTCAAGCCATGGCTGACAAGTTTCCGGCGCAGTTTGGCAAGCGCCTGTTAAGATGGTCCATTTCAGGATTGGAAGGGCTGGCCTCCTTGCGTAACCATCGTTTATCGCTTTTGTTGGTAGCATCCTCTGCGTTCATTGCCCTCCTTTCACTGCTTTTACCTTTTGTCTTATTTTTGGCCTTCGACCTCCCGCTAGGGCTGGTCGCCGCCACACTCATACATGTTGCTGTTACCATCGCCATCACGCCACCGAGCACACCAGGCAAGATCGGAGTATTCAATGGCGCTGTGGCCTTCGTATTGATTTACTTTGGGCTGGCGGATGAGGCCATTATTATTAGTTACTCCATTGTCTTTCACCTGGTAGCTGTCTTGCCGCAGATTGTGCTAGGCATCATTGCCGCATCTCGCACCAATTGGCGTTGGCAAAGATCGTTGGAGCAGCAGATGACAGCGGGATCTGGTTGACGTGTTAACTTATGACGCAGGAAGATAATCCGAGAGATGGGATACAGATATCCGTGGTTATTCCCGCCCACAATGCGGCAGGAGCTATCACGACTTGTCTGAAAGCCTTGAAAGGGCAAGAGATCGACCTGCCTTACGAGATTATCGTCGTCGATGATGCTTCATTTGACGCCACGGCCGAATTAGCCGCGGCCGAAGGGGTCCAGGTCATTCGGCATAGCGAAAAACGAGGAGCTGCGGCAGCGCGAAATACAGGTATCGGTGTTGCTCAAGGGGATATCATTTGCTTCACCGATGCTGACTGCATGCCAAAGAGAGAGTGGATACAGCAAATCCTGCAACCGTTTGCCAATGACGAGATCGCCGGCGCCAAAGGGACCTACGCCACGAAACAACGCAGCGTAGTCGCCCGTTTTGTGCAGATCGAATATGAAGACAAATATGATTTGCTTCGAACACAAGAACGCATAAACTTCGTTGATACTTATTCCGCCGCCTATCGGCGACAGGTGTTGCTGGCCAACGATGGTTTTGACGAAAATATCTTCTACGTAGAGGATCAAGAATTGTCTTTCCGTCTGGCGGCGCGTGGGTATCAAATGGTTTTTCAGCCGCAAGCAACAGTCTATCATTTGCATAGTCAAACTCTGCTCGCATATTTTCGCAAGAAATTTATGATTGGCTTCTGGAAATCACAGATAATGCGTCGTTTTCCAGGTCGTGTCGTGCAAGATTCACATACGCCGCAGGTGTTAAAAGTGCAAATCATGCTTATGGCCTTAACCTTAGTCACGGCCATAGGCATGCTTTTCACTCCCTGGAGCGGCCTTGCGCTAGCGGCGACGCTTATTCTTTTCTTCGCCAGCGCAGTTCCTTTCCTGGCCAAGGCATGGCCCAAAGACCGAGCGGTCACGCTTGCAGCTCCGTTCTTACTGGCCGTAAGGGCGGCGGCCCTTGGTTTTGGCTATGCTTGGGGGCTAATTAGGCCACAGACTGATATTGGCAAAGAACACACGATAAATGGCTTCAATTACTTTCTTAAGCGAACCATGGACCTTATCGGCGGTTTGTTAGGTCTGATACTGTTTTTGATTGCCGCTCCGTTTATCGCCCTGGCGATTAAGTTGGAAACGCCCGGCCACATCATTTTCAAGCAAGAACGAGTAGGCGAAGAGGGGCGGCTCTTTACGCTCCTTAAATTCAGATCCATGCATGATAACGCTGAAGCGGAACTTGCCCAGCTTGTCGATTTTGATCTGCTGCGGGAACCTGTCTACAAGCAAAAAGATGATCCACGCCTGACTCATGTGGGGCGCGTATTGCGACGCTGGAGTCTGGACGAACTCCCCCAATTCTGGAATGTTTTGTCAGGAGACATGAGTCTGGTTGGGCCACGTCCAGAAGAACCGCGATTCGTGGCCTTGTATGATGATTGGCACCGGCGACGCCTGGCCGTTAAACCTGGCATGACCGGCCCTATGCAGATTGAGGGCCGGGGCGACCTGACTTTGGATGCTCGCGTGCAATTGGACCTAGACTACATCGAGAACTACTCGCTTTGGCGAGATGTGGTAGTATTGTTGAAAACTGTGCCGGCCGTCATTCGCGGAGTGGGAGCGCACTGAGTATTCTATGTCTGGGCTGTCATACCCTCTGTCTGTACCAGACATTAATTTCCGGAATTGGCCAATGCCCGATAGAGTTCTGAAGCGTTTTGCACCATCTACGCTGATCGGTGGCTTGGCCGGAGGTGTGGCGCTGGTGGTCTACTTGCTAACCATGGCCCTCGACCTCACTTCATCCAATTTTGGCGGTGATGGCGGCGAGTTAATTACAGCTGCCGTGACCCTGGGTATCTCCCATCCGCCCGGCTATCCCACCTATGTACTAATTGGAAAGCTTTTCAGCTTGTTGCCTATTGGTTCTATGGCCTTGCGCTTCAACTTGTTCTCGGCATTGGCTATGGCTACGGCCGTCGGCTTCGTAAGCGCTACAGCCTACGAGAGTCTTGCTGGATCAAGATCGGCTCGGCCAGCCGCCCTGGCGACGGGGCTGGCTTTTGCCTTCACACCTTTGGTGTGGAGCCAAGCCGTTATCACCGAAGTATATGCGCTCAATTGTGCCTTTCTCTCTATCTACCTCTGGGCCCTGATCGGCCGGAACTCATCTGCCTTGTCAGGTTTCATGCTTGGCCTATCTATCACGACACACCTGACTTCCTTGCTGATGCTGCCAATGGGTGTCGCTTTGACAAAGCGTGGCCGGAGAGGATTATTGTTCTTTACCGTTGCCCTTGGTCTACTACCGCTTCTGGCCCTACCGCTTCTGGCCCGCCTGGGCAGCCCTGTTGTTTGGGGCGACCCTACGACCTGGTCCGGGTGGTGGTGGCTTGTGAGCGGGCAACTCTACCGGGCCAACCTAAGCCTGCCGCCATTTGCCAATTTCCTGCACCCCCTATCCTTCTTTAGCCATACAATATTGACTCAGTATGCCTTAATTGGCTGGCTGTTTATAATCTTGGGGGTTCCTGTTAACCGGCTGGGATCGCTTCGCACAATCTGGCTTCTAGCAACAGCCGCAATTTATGCCATCTTCACACTGTTCTATACCACGAATGATGCCACCGTCTTGTTGCTGCCGGCGCTGTTGGTGTTGAGTCCGCTTCTCGCCGCTGGGCTGGCCTGCGTCGGGCGCTGGTCGCTGCTTCTACCTTTGGCTTTGCTCATACTCAATTTCCAATCTCAAAACTTACGACATGAACAACCCATCAGACCATGGGTAGAAGCGACTCTACAGCAAGTCCCGCAGAATGCCATTTTGCTGACGCCAGGTGATCAATCGATTTTTTTGCTCTGGTATTTCCAGCACGTGGAAGGGCAGCGTCCCGACTTGATCCTGGTAGACGCCAATCTGCTTGCGTTCGATTGGTATCGTGAGAATATAAGTTTGCGCTACCCCGATCTGCAGGGATTGGGTCAAGATGATCTGGCCAAATTTATGACCCTGAATACCATTAACCGACCAGTGTGTACAATTTCTGTTGAAACACCAGAATTAGAATTGACTACCCTGAGCGACTACTGCACAAATCAGGATAGGCCGATAGAATAAAGAAAGAATTCGCCATCCTATTGGCGAAATCAACGATATCGATTATACATGCCTATCTAAAACGAGGAGAATCTTTGAGCAACCGTGAATCTAAAATCCGGCGCCGAATAATATGGCTGCTGCTTCTGGCAGGGTTAATCATTCTATTCATATGGGCTGGCCTAAAAGCTTGGCGTACAGTCCAGATCGCCAATTCCCTTTTGTCCCGTCAAGCTCAGGCGCAACAGTTACTGGCTGAAGGGCCAGGAAACGTCGATCCCGAAGCAGCGGAGGCACTGGTGCTTGGTCTCAGGGGCGATGTTGTCGACCTGAGGCAGGAAGTAGGTTTTCTGATGCCGATTTTGCCGTACCTTGGTTGGCTGCCGAAGGTAGGCTCCTTAGCTTCCGCTGCACCCCAGCTTATGGACATGGCCGATTCCGGTACGGAAGCAGCGGCTTACGCATTCCGAGGCCTAAAGCCAGCTATGTTGATCCTCCAAGATGAGGAGAATACGCAGGCCTCACTTGTTCCTCAATTGCTGCCGATCCTGGACGGTGCTAAGTCGGACCTGGCGCAGGCAAGTCTGGCTATGGATGATGTCGTGGCCGCGCGGCAAGAAATCGCGGACACAGAAGCGTTGCCTTGGCGCGTACGCAGCTTGCTAGAGCTTGCCGATCAATGGCTACCATTAGGACAGGATGGGCTGAAGGTCGCTTTGGTATTGCCGGAACTGTTGGGTTATAAAGGTCCTCGTCGCTATCTGATAATGGCCCAGAATGAAGATGAGCTGCGAGCCACCGGTGGATACATCAGCGGGGCGGGGATGATCGAAGTCGATAACGGCCGAATCGTCAAGATAGAGTTTCAGGACGCCAGCCTGGTTGATGCCTGGGGTAAGCCCTTTGAGCTTACCAAACCATACGGTGACCCACCCAAAGCGCTTTCGGATTTCATGCTGCTCGATCTGTTCCTTTTCCGTGATGCTAACTTCTGGCCAGATTACACCGTGTCTGCGGAAAAAGCGATGGACCTTTACAGTTACGGACAAGATGTTGCACCTTTGGACGGCGCCATCGCCATCGATCAACAATTCATTAAGCTGTTACTTTCAGGAACGGGTCCTGTGCTGATTCCCGATTCTGGTGAGGTGGTCAGCGAAGATAATGCCATCGCCAGTTTACAGGATGCTTGGTCGCTTGAAGAGGGTGTCGGAAATCGTAAAGCTTTCCTGGGCACCTTTGCCCTGGCAATCCACAATCGTCTGGAAAATGAGCTTTGGTCGGTAGATCCAATCAACCTAGTGAGGGCGATGGGTCAAGCTGTGCAGAATAAGCACCTGCAGCTATATATGCGTGATCCACAAGTCTCCCCCGTTCTCGCCGATGTCGGTTGGGATGGTCAACTTGTGCCTCCCATCGATCATGATGCCTTGATGATCGTCGATAGTAACATGGGGTATAACAAGGCAAATGTTTTTGTCGAGCGCGATATTTCTTATCATGTACGCTTGGCTGAGGATGGCAGCGGACAGGCCGATTTGACGGTCACCCACATACATACTGCAGAAGACAACGGTGAACCATGCTGGCAAAGCACGCTGCAAGAGTATGAAGATGGTGAACCTTATCAAGCATTAACAGACAAATGCTATTGGAACTATCTACGCGTATATGTGCCTGAAGAGAGCCGGCTCGATAGCGGTCCGCAGCATGTGGTACCGGGCGACACGTGGTTTGGCGGTTACGACTGGGACCACACCACGGAAGTGAGCGCAGAGTTGCCCGGATTCACCACGTTCGCCAATTTCATGCTTCTGCCGCGAGATGCCGAGGTGACCAGCCAGTACCGCTACGAGCTTCCGGCCGCGATTACCCAAAAAGAAGGTCAGCTGAGACATTACCAATTGCGCCTGTATCGGCAAGCTGGTGCCCCAGTGCATCCGGTGCAAGTAGCTGTGACGTTGCCCTATAACGCGCAGCTTGTGTCGGCGGTGCCTCAACCCACAGCGCAGGAAGCCAACACAGTCTATTTCACCACTGATCTGGATAGTGACAAGACGCTAACGGTCACCTATCGGCAGAGATAACAAGGAGAGGGAAAGATGCCGGATGCAGTTATGGACCGTAAACAAGTAATACAGCGCGAATTATTGTGGCATGAACAAGAGAGCCATCGCCGCCACCGGCTGGATTCTCTGCTTTACGATCCGCCTGCTTTTGATGATGTTGTTCAGCAATCCATCGATTTCCTGCAAGGAGATTCAGGCGAGCTTGTACTTGATATGGGCTGTGGGGAAGGCAAAGAAGCGCTTGAATTGGCGTCACGAAATCTTTACGTTGTTGGCACCGATCTATCGTACACCCAATTAAAACGCGCCCGTGAGCTAATCAAACAGGAGTTACCACAAGCCAAATTGTGTCTTATTCAAGCGAATGCAGAGCAGCTTCCTTTTGCAAATAGCAGCTTCCGTATGATCTATGGGAAAGCCATTCTTCATCACCTCGACCTGGATGCTTCGTCAAAGGAGACACAACGTCTTCTTAGTTCAAATGGACGGGCAACGTTCGCAGAACCGATGGCCAGACACTTTATAATCTGGCTGGGGAGGCGGCTCACTCCAAAACTCAGAACTGACGATGAACGCCCCATGAAGCTAAGCGATTTGGAGCACTTTGGCCACACCTTTGAAGAACCGAAGTTGCAGACCTATTACCTCCTTGCCCCTCTTGCCTATACATTTAGATTAATTCCAGGCTTCGAGAAGATGTTCGCCACGATTTTTTCATTACTTTCCACTCTAGACCAGGTGCTATTGACACATTTCACGTTCTTGCGTAGGTTCGCATGGTACGGATCGATAATGGTTCTGCAGCGGAGCCACGATAAATAAATTATCGCGGCACCTCAAACGATGTTGGTGAACAAATATAAGGTGACTAAGTGGGGCAGCTTATTACTGCTGAGTGTTGTAACATTGCTACTGCTCGGTTACTATCTGCGAACGGAATTGCGGATTATGGGCGGAGAACTTGGAGTCCCGCTTGATGACGCCTGGATTCATTTCCAGTTTGCGCGCAATATCAGCCAGGGACATGGGTTCAGCTACAATCCCGGTGAGCCAACTCCAGGATCTACCGCCCCCTTGTGGACACTGATGCTGGCTGCGGTGGGCTGGTTCTCCACTGATTTTCTGCGACCGGCGCTGGCAATGAGCGCCTTATTCCTGTTATTGAGCGTGTGGCTCGCTTATGGATTCACGCGCTGGATCACGCACAGCACCTGGGCCGCATTCTTGGCAGGGTTGGGCGTGGCTTTGACGGGTCGGTTGTTGTGGGCCGGACTGGCGGGAATGGAAACCACGGCCTTCGCCGCCTTGAGCCTGGCCGCGATCTGGGCCTACTCAAAATGGGGGCTGCGCGTCTTCACAGCGCTGCTCTTCGCCCTGGCCGGACAGCTTCGTCCAGAAGGGCATGCTCTTTTTGCCCTGGCTGTTGCCAATGCCGGTTGGTCCTGGTGGCGGGTAAACCAAAGGATACACGAGGGGCGTTGGCACTCGCTGGCCCGGCAATTTGCCCCCCCGTTGATCGCCTATATCCTGATCGCAGCCCCATATAGCTTGTTCAGTCTCTCGACGACAGGACGGTGGTTACCAAACACCTTTTACGCCAAAGCAGGTTCAGAGCACTTGTTTAGCTGGCGCACATTGCAGGAGACAGTGGCATGGCAGTGGCAGGATAATCCCCTTAGTATCCTTTTACTATTGTTGGGCATTTGGCCATTGTGGAAGCGCAGTCGCCTGTCCGTGTTGTGGCTGCTGGGCCTACCCTTATTCACAGCCGTGGTCATCGATTTCACTTGGCATCACGGCCGTTACACCATGCCCCTTATCCCTCTGCAGATGGTCGCCGCGGCTACCGGCGCACACTGGCTTGTCCAAAAGCTAACAGGCGAGCAAGGAGTCATCAAAGTTTCTTGGCTACGAACCGCTCTGCCTATCCTGCTAACCTTGCTCTTGCTACTGGGCGGAGCCTGGCGTTTGCCACAATGGGCCATGATGTTGGGTAACAATACGCGCGAGGTACAAGATATAGACGTGGCTCTAGGAGATTGGCTGGCTGAGAACACGGATCCCAATGCCCTGATAGCCGTCGACGATATCGGGGCCATCGCCTATCTATCGGGCCGCCGCATCGTGGATATGAATGGTCTGGTTTCGCCGGAAGTTTGGCCAGCCATACGAGAACAGGAAGGTTTGGCCCGCAACCAGGTTTTGACGAGAATATTGTCCCAGTCGCGGGCCGACTATATGGCCGCGTTCCCGTTGTGGCGCTGGGATATAGCCACCAATCCTGCCGTGGCCCAGGTACTCCACCAGGTCAACACTGATAGCCATACAATCGTCTTTCAGCAGGATGCTTTCGTCTACGAGATGGTCTGGCCTTATGTGGCCGAGGCCCATCCCGATCAAACGATCAATGCCACATTTGGCGATGGTATTAATCTGCTGGGTTACGACGTGACCGCTGTTGACCCGCTGCAAATCATACTCTATTGGCAGAGCGAGACGTCCGTTACTGATAGCTACGACATCTTTTTGCACATCATGGACGAGAGTGGGGAGATAGTGACCCAGGTCGACCAGAAGCCCGTTGGCGGCCTGGTGGCTACCGATGTGTGGCAAGAAGGCGACATCATCCGCGATCCACTTTCCATTCCCCTACCCTCTGACCTTCCACCCGGCACCTATGAATTACATCTTGGCGTCTACTTGCGTGAAACAGGTGAGCGACTGCCCGTCTCCGGCAGCGAGTCCACCAACAATGCTCTACATCTTGCTCCGCTCTCGTTGCCGTAGTGTTCCCTCCTCCCAATAATTTGACACCCGCATCCCAATTAGACATAATCCCCTGGTCAAAAGGAGCGTTTGCGTCAGGCATCAACAATCAGCGCTTAGACAGTCTGATAACTGATATCTGTTTACGGAATACAGTTCACTGAAAACTGCCCACTGATTCATGGATCGTAAAACGATTTTAGCTCTTTACGATAAAGAGCAGCGCATCGACATTGAATATCCTGATCTGCATAAGGAAGTCACGGGAGATGTTGTGCGCTTTATGGGACCAGCAGAGCGACACAGCAGCAATTTTGTGCTCTACGGCCGTCTGACTGCTGAAAATGCGGATGATGTGATTGGCGAACAGATCGCCTTCTTCGGCCGTTATGGCTTTCCATTTGAGTGGAAAGTGTACGATCATGACACGCCTTCTGACTTGCGCGCCCGACTGCTCATGCACGGGTTTAAAGCCAGGGAACGAGACGCGATCATGGTCCTCGATATCCACGCCGCGTCGCCAATCCTTTTACAGCCGGTAGAAGCCGATGTGCGTCGTTTGACTGATGCCCAAGAGGTTAAGAGGTTGATCACCTTGCTGGAAGAAGTATGGCAGATGGACTTCACATCGTTGGGGGAATTGCTACAAGAAGATTTGTGGAAGCGGCCGTCATACAGCAGCATCTACATGGCCTACGTCGACGATCAGCCAGCTTGCGCGGGCTGGGTACAGTTTACAGAAAACAGCCAGTTCGCCAGTTTGTGGGGCGGCACGACGCTGCCTCAATTTCGCGGGCAAGGCCTATATACGGCCGTGATGGCGGCACGCGTGCAAGAAGCAAGCCGCCGTGGTTACAGCTTCCTGACCATAGACGCCTCACGCATGAGCCGCCCCATCGCCGAAAAATATGGCTTCCAACTCTTGACCTATGCCCATGCCTGCATGTGGCATCCCGAATAGTCCTGCTCAAAAAAAGCCAACAGCAGTCAAACTGGAATAAGCAAAAAAAACAGGGGCATCAGTTGATGCCCCTGTTTCAAATCACATGCTTAAGATTATTAGTCTTAGCCAGCTACACGGCGGACATCCTTAGCCGCAGGGCCTTTACGTCCTTCCCCAACCACGAACGTGACGCGGTCGCCATCTTCCAAAGCCTGGGTTACAGGTTCGACGATAGCTGAGTAATGCACAAAGATGTCCGTGCCATTATCACGACGGATAAAGCCATAGCCTTTGCGCGTATCAAACCACTTCACGGTTCCATTTTCTTCGTTTTCCATTGCTCGGTTACTCCTACTTTTGCTTACCCGGACGCAATCGCGCAAAAAACCGCCCAGTCTTTCGAAGTCCGGGCGGTAATGATGTTTGATCTTATCCGGTGTTGACTTACGATATTCAAAGCATACAACAATTGCTGCGATACGTCAATAAACGTGAGCGGTTACTCAGGGGGCGAGCGACGAGAGGCACGCCTCAAGCCAGTCGCGGAAGCACTCGAATCTCTGCTGCCTGGCCTGATAAGAGGTAAAATGGCAGTAAGGCCATGAAGGCCAGAAAATAAATTGGTAGGGAACTCCATAGATGAAACTTGGCAGTAATCGGTCAGTTGGTGAAGCAGGCTCATGGAGCAAACCATTGATCTTTGGCTTGCCAGCAGCGGCGCTGATTCTGACCCTATTCGTCTATTGGTTCGCCGTTGCCGATCGCTACATCGTGTT
>JAACFF010000161.1 GCA_009937635.1 Chloroflexota bacterium | reverse complement strand
GGTTTATACGGCCGTGCGGCGGCTGCAGCCGAAGCAGTATCTGCTGCTATCAAGGTGGACGCTGCTGGTACTGCCTGCTTTTGTGGTGGCGGTGCTGCTGCATAACTTTGTCTACGCGCTTTTTTACCCGGCCTTTTTGCGCGAGGATGGGGATGAGGGAATCTTTTTTGTGGTGGCACTGTTGGGGATTCCCATCTATTTGGTTGTTGTTTTGGTTTATTCTGCCTGGGTTTGGGTCGGCCGGTTGAGAAGTAAAACAAGTGGTCACTGATCAGGGCATCAGTTGTGGTTTACGTCTTCTTCATGGCGACGCGGTTCGCCGCTGCCACCGGCGATAACCCACCTGCCGCAACCTACATCAAATAGGCTGGCCCTCCACACGCCCGTTTCGTCGCCACCATCGTCGACCTGTCTCGATCCACCGTCAGAAAGGAAGATAAGGTACGTCGTGCCGCAGAAGTCGGCCGTCCAAATCCCGGTGCCATCGGTCGTGGTAATTATGCTGCTGTTGTCGCCTCGCACCCACACATCAACAGGGGGTGCCGGCATCGGCCCGGCCGAACTCAGGGGCTTCCGCCGTCCGTTGGCAAGCTTACTAAAAGCTGGCCACTACTTACTGGCCACTGGTTCCTACCTACATCGGCCAATCGCGCAGCATGCGCTCGCTTTCCTCAGAATGGCCCATCTCGTCGCGCACCATATCCTCTAACTGGACGGCCAATCCTTTGTCGCCGAATTCGTCTGCTTCGACGGCGCGCTGGGTGTAATCTTTGCCGGCCTGAATTTCGGCGGCCAGGATCGCCTGCAGCATTGCCCTATTTGTATCGGCCGGTGGAACGGGAGCGGCCTGTGTCGTCGGTTCTCCACCTAAAGCGACGATTTTGTTGGCCAGGAACAGGGCGTGCTCTTGTTCGTCGGTCACTTCTTGCAAGAAGAAGGCCGCCAGTTGCGGGCGGTAAGGGCCGGTCGCTTTGGCCGCGTAAGTGATGTATTGGATGATGGCGCTGAGCTCATTGGCCAGATCGCCGTTCAAGTTGTCGATAAGGGTTTGCTTGTCCATTTCAAAGATTCTCCTTGTGGGTAAACTGCGAAATGCTGTCAATAGGTTTCTGTCAAAGATTGCGCAAATTACGCAGATTTATTTGTGGTTTTCAAAGATGATGGTGAGTTTGAGGCTCGGACTCACCCCGAGAAGCCTGGGGAATTATACTCGAGGAAGTGGCGAGGGGCGAGTGGCGAACAAAATCATCTTGACAAAACCGGGCGCAAAGGTTATTATTATTGATAATGATACCAATATTGATAATAGGTGTGCCATGAGCAAGGCGGATTTGATTATGCACCCGGTGCGCTTGCGGATTCTGCGGGCACTGGATGGAGAAGCGAAGACGACGCAGGAGATCGCGGAGCAATTGGGCGATGTGCCTACTTCGTCCGTATACCGGCATTTGAAGCTGTTGCTGGAAGGCGGTTTGGTAGAGGCAATAGATACGCGGATGGTCAAAGGTATCCAGGAAAAAGCGTACCGCCTGGCTCAATCGGCCGTGTTAGGACCTGGGGATGTGGCGCTGTGGACGGCCGGCGATCACGTACATTACTTCACCACCTATGTGTTGGCCTTGCTACATGATTTCGCCGCGTATGTATCGCGCACGGAAGCGGCGCAGGGATCGATCGATATGCTGGCCGATCGCGTCGGCTACCGCGAACTGAGTTTTTACGCCACGATACAGGAACTGGATGCAGCCTTTGGCGCAGTGAATGCGGCGCTGCTGCCTTTGTTGAAGCAGGAAGCGGGAAACGGCCGTCGTAAATATAAGTTGGCGACGGTGCTGCATCCTGAAGATTAACTATTTGAAAAGAGAGCAGATTTGGCATCAAAGATTCCTAAACTAGTAGTCTGACAAACATCTTTTGTGGAGTTCGCATCCTCAGATGCGAACGGTGTCCAACTGAGGATGCGTGACTCCTCATCCGGCAAACTAACATTGTCACTCTACTAGGACCTTGTGCGCAGATAACACAGATTTATTGCTGACTTGTAATCACAGTTTGAGTTGTATTGGCTTGTAGATAGTTACGGATATTTAGGAATAAGTCGATGGATAAATTGGATATTAGACGGGTTATTGTATACCTGCTGATCGCTTTTGGTTTTTCGTGGACGATCGCTTTAATTATTTACTTGAACGGTGGGCTGGCCAACAGCCGGCCCATCGCTCCGGGATCACCAATAACCTGGGCTGTGCCCTTGCTGGTGCTCTATATGCTAGGCCCCACCCTGGGCAATGTTGGAGCACGGTTGGTGACGGGGGAAGGTACGCATGATTTGTGGTTACGGCCGAAGCTGAAGCAGGGTTGGAAGTATTGGCTCATAGTTTGGCTGCTAACACCATTGTTAGTGCTGGCCGGTGGGCTGCTCTTTTTCTTGCTGTTCCCTGAATATTTGGACATGAGCGCCGCTACGGACGGCGAATTACCCGGGGTGCCTGCTGCCGGCATGCCGGCATGGCTCATGGTGCTGCTATTAACGGCAGGGGCGGCGCTGACCGCGCCTATAATCAATGCGTTGCCTACATTAGGCGAGGAGTTTGGCTGGCGTGCTTATTTGCAGCCTAAATTGCTGCCCTTGGGGGAGCGCAAAATGTACGTGTTGGTGGGGATCATCTGGGGGGCCTGGCACTGGCCGGTGATTTGGATGGGCTTCAATTATCCGGGTTATCCGATCTTGGGATCTCTGGCCATGTTGTGGTTCGCTTTCGTTATTGGCACCTTTTTTGGCTGGGCGACCTTGCGCAGCGGGAGTGTTTGGCCCGCAGTGATCGGGCATGGCTCGTTGAACGGGCTGGCCAATATTTGGCTGTTGTTCCTCGCGCGTGAAGCAAACCCGTTGTTAGGACCGGCCGTGGTAGGCGTGATCGGCAGCCTCTTTTTTGCGTTGACGGCCGTTGTGATCATGTGGAAGGTCGACGATTAACAGCCAACATTTAACAGGGAACAACGAAAGGAAAACGAAATAAAAAAGGCTGTCTTTGCCTGTGAGGCGAAGACAGCCTTTTTGAACTTTACAATTTATCTAACGCAATGGCTAACTACCAGCGATTGCTACTCTGGTTGTAGTTCTGGCGACCGCCGCTGTTTTTGCCGCCTGAGCGGTTTTCGCGGGGTCTGGCTTCATTGACGCGTAAATTGCGTCCGCCTACCTCTTTTCCATCCAATCCCTCTATGGCCGCGTCGGCCGAGGAATTATCCATTTCGATGAAACAAAAACCGCGAAACCGGCCGGTGTCACGATCATTGATCCAAGCTATTGATTCTACTTTACCAAACTCCGAAAACAGGTCCTCGACTTCTTCCTCGGTGGCCTGAAACGAGAGATTTCCCACATACAATTTTTTCGACAACTTACTATTCTCTCCAGAACTAAACCCACGTTTGACCAGAGCATGGCACTGGCCAACATGGAAAACGAAAATCAATCGGCCAACGCTACCTTTATAGGGTACTCCTGTCTAGGAGATGGGTAAGCGGCTCATGAACAACTCATAAACAGCAGTCTACAATTAACATGCAACGCACAACAACCGAATAACTTGTCGATCCAAAGCGCCAGTATCGAAACAGCGCACAAAAGACTCGCCTTTTGCTATGTTACAATGTAAGCAGTCGTATCCTCGCTACTCGCCCCTCATATCGCAGTAGCCCGCGCGCGGGGATGAATTGGCATCCTCCCCGTGGTGATGAGGGCGCGCGGGCGTAACGGTATTTTGGTTCCACTACCTTACAAAGTCCCTTGCGCCCTCATCAATTCTACAAGTCTATCGTTTTACTCTCCCGGGCAATCGAGCTTATTACCCTGATCACCGGCGAATATCTGGCACAATACCTCGCCATCCGCATCCGCAGGTTGGGCAGTGTTCAAGGCAAAGGCAATAGCCGGCGCCAGGGCAACAACTCTGACGCCCTGGCGCTCGCTGCTCGCATACCTTTGGTTCAAGAATGCGCCTGCGCCCACAGATCATCCTTGGCATCTGTCAAGTCTTGATGACTTCTCAGTTGCCAGATGGTATAATAGAGGGGATGCCTCTCGAGCGTTAACGCTTGCTACGACCAATTTGATGGAGCATTGGCTATGGTCAAAAACAAAGGACAAGTCCAATTCCACCCAGTCCTAGCCGTTATCCTGCTTGCCGGTCTGATCCTGATCCCCACAGGTGCCTTCTATGCGCTCGCCAATTTTTCCGTTTCCGCCACCGTCGAAACCCAAGCGTTTGCCGGAGATCATGACGATCCGGCTATCTGGATTCATCCTTCCATTCCTGCCCAAAGCATGGTGATCGGCACCCTAAAGGGCACCGGTTTGGCTGCCTACAATATGAATGGTACCTTGGTGCAGTTGGTGAGCCAGGACGGCGGTATGAACAACGTTGACCTCCGTTATAACTTCCCGCTTGGCAACCAGCGGATTGACCTCGTGGTAGCTGCAAACAGGTTCTCACCAATCAATACGCTGGCCATGTACAGAGTCAACCCAAATACGCGCAAATTGGAGAACGTGACGGCCATTCCGCCTATTACGCCAACCGTCAGCGAAGTATATGGTACTTGCATGTACGTTAGCCCGGACACCAACAAATATTACGCCTTCATCACCAGCAAAGAAGGGCTTGTGGAACAATGGGAGCTGTTTGACAACGGAGCCGGTAAAGTGACAGGGGCCCTGAAGCGTACGATTGATGTCGGCTCACAAACCGAGGGCTGTGTGGCCGACGATGTAAGTGGCGATTTCTACGCTGCGGAGGAAGATGTTGGCATTTGGAAGTATGGCGCAGAACCAGGAGACGGATCTGCGCGAACGGCCGTCGATTCCACAGGACCTGGTGGCCACCTGACGGCCGATGTCGAAGGCTTGGCCATCTACTATACCAATAAGAATAGCGATCCCGGCTACCTCCTCGCTTCCAGCCAGGGCGCTTCTGAATATGTAATCTACGAACGCCGCAGCCCCAACAACTACATAGCCACTTTCGATATTGTGCCTGGCAACGGCATCGACGGCACTTTCAGAACAGATGGTATCGACGTCACCAACGTCTTTCTGGGGCCGGCTTTCTCCCAAGGTGTTTTTATCGCACACGATGGGGAAGATGAGCCAGATGACGACGGGGAAACCAATTTCAAACTCGTCCCTTGGTCTAACATCGTTACCGGCACCACGCCGCCCTTGACCATCGATACGAGCTGGGATCCCAGGTTAGTGGGCCGGGAAATGGTTGCCAATTTTGCGGCCAACGTCACTTGCGGGCCCGCGCCGCTGACCGTGAACTTCACCAACCTTTCCACGGGCGAAATCGACAAATGCCTCTGGCTATTTGGCGATGGCGGACACAGCGCCAGCTGTGATAATCCTACCCATACCTATACGGAGGACGGTAGATACACTGTCTCTCTGGCCGTCATCGGACCAGCAAGTGATGATTTTACCAGCCGCCCCGGATACATTGAGGTAGGTGATTTCGACACAACCCGTCTACCCCTCATCCTCGCCCAATAAGGTGCGTTTCCCGGTGCGGTGCACTGCTTCAGCGCATTGCGCCGCCCACAAGCAACGTTTCAACTCAAGGAACCGCAACCGTCAGCCCCCTGGGCTGCACCTTGATTGATACCGGCGTACGTCCGGTATACTCGCCATCCGTCCATACCGGCTGGTCCACCCCGGCGTCGATCTCGATCTCCTGCCCGCGCCAGTAGTACATTCCCGCCTTTTCCGTCTTCAAGTTGAAAAAGCGCTCCAGCGCCGCTTGCGAGCTCTTGCGATCGCGGCTGAGCATAAACACGTCGAGGTAACCATCATCCACGGCAAACTCGCGACTGATCGACATCCCCGTGCCCGCTGTGGCCGAATTGACCACGTAGCACTTGTAACCCATTACCTCGATTTCTTCACCATCGATCCTCAATTTATAGGGGATATCCTGGATCTCTTTCATGCGTCGCACATCCCGTACCAGGTAGGCGAAGGTCCCGTATTTATCCTTCTCCTCCCGGCTGGTTTGTTCATCTGGCTCAATGCCTGTGAACAGGCGCTGGACGAAGTAACCTTCCTCCACCTGCGCAATATCAATCTTGCGTTGGTTATGGCTGGTACATAGCAGTTCAACGGCCGGCTCCAAAACCTTGGGAACGCCCAGCTCGTTGCCAAAGCCATTGCCCGTGCCCCCCGGCAGCACACCCATGGGCACGCCAGTGCCCATGACGCCGTTGGCGATTTCATGCTGCGTGCCGTCCCCGCCATACCCGGCGACCAGGTCAAAGCCCGCTTCGGCCGCCTGGCGCGCGAAACGGGTGGCATCTCCATATTTCTTGGTGATGCTAATCTCCCAATCAATGCCGTAACGATAAAAAACACGATTGAGCACGTTCAATATCGGTTGGTCCTTTCCGGATACGGGATTGAGCACGACGTGGATTCTGCGGTAGGGCACATCCATTTTTGCCTGGCCTCCTGTCTTCTGTGCCAGCGCTTCGAGCATCGTCGCATAGGCAGCTTCGGCGTTTTCGTCCAATTGGCCGGAAGTTTCAGGCGGTATGATCGCTTCAAATATCTCCGCCCCCATTTCCTTCAGCGCCGCCTTGATCTCGGGTTCCGTCTCCTTCTCGCTGACGGCAATGATCGCCGAGGAGTCTGGCCCTAAGGAACCGGCGACTTTGCTCAAATAATCGGGCGCCAGTTCTTGCGCCTGTCTTTTTCTAGCAACACGGTGGCCAGCCAGGCCACCCAACGCGCCCAGCGCCAGTCCAGCGCCGCCGGTCAGCAAGCCGATCACTCCGCCGATAACGACGCCGCCCACGGCCCCTTTTCCGGGTGTGAGACCTACGTCCTTGAACTGCACATTCTCGGCGTCGTCTTTTTCCATGACAACGGCCGATACCACCGATGGATCCCGTCTCGGCAGTTGCGCCAGCGCCATATCTGCGCTCTTCAACCCATCAAATACAGCCATATGCAAATAAACAGATTTGTCTTTCATGACGATAAGCTCCTTCCTTATCAGCTATCAGCAGCCAGCCGATAGCCTGTCAGCCAGATTGATGTTCATGTTTGCTACGCCTCGGCGCGAGCTGCTTTATCCTGTTGAATTTACCTCAACTTTCTGTTTTTGTGTATATCATCGATTCATCTTGACATTCGCCACAATCTAAGTACCATTTTCAATAGACCGTTTACTATCTACTGGCCACTGATCACTTCTACTGATCACTGTTCACAATTCTCAAAAGGAGCTTTCTATGAAAACCCAACCTTCCCGTAAAACCTACATCCTACTCGTGACCATGCTGGCCATCGTATTGCTGGCCATGATAGGCGGATCCACCCAGGCGGCAGATGAAAAATGGACCGCAAACTTCTGGAACAACAAACATCTCGAAGGCGATCCTGTCCTTACGCGTTGGGACCAAACCATTGACTTCGACTGGGGCCACGGCTCACCCGCACCAGGAGTTAATGATGACAATTTCTCTGCCAGGTGGGTTCGAAATGTCTACTTCGATGCTGGAACTTACCGTTTTATTGCCACCATGGACGACGCCATGCGTGTCTACATCGACGGCAATATCATCATCGACTCCTGGACTGACAGTCAAGAGCACACCATGACCCGTGATGTCACTTTGACCCAGGGCGACCATAAGATTGTGGTTGAATATTATGAAGCTGGCGGCGTCGCCATAGCTAAATTCCGTTGGGAACTCGTTGGCAGTGGCGGATCGGGCGGGGGCGCCTATTACCCTAACTGGAAAGGAGAATATTTCAATAATACGACACTTTCTGGAGCGCCCGCGCTGGTCCGTGACGACCGATATCTGAGCTTTAACTGGGGTTATGGCTCACCCGCTCCTGGCGTAATTACACCTGATTTCTTCTCCGCCCGCTGGACAAGGACGATAAACACAAATCCAGGATTTTATCGTATATTCTTAACCAGCGATGATGGCTCGCGCCTTTACGTCAACAATGTCCTGCTCATCGACAATTGGGGCGTTCAGGCGAGCATGACCAAGTGGGCTGACTATAACTATCCTGGTGGCCCCATTGAACTTCGCGTGGAATATTTCGAGCAAATTGAAAGAGCCAACATCAACGTCGGTGTAGGCCTCGTTCCGCCTGGAGGCTAAACGGCTCAAGCGCACGATAATGCGGACCAGAAATAATCAGATGTCTTCGGGCCCGGTCGTTTCCCAACCAATGGGAGCGACCGGGCTCTTTGAGAAAAACGACTAACGACTACTTGGCCAGCGACCTCCAGGCTGCAAAACTGACAATTCCCCACCGAGTCACTCAAGATAATCTGCCAATTCTACGAAAGGTTTTTACTGGTCGGAGCGGGGTTTGTCACATAATCAGCTTTCAACCGATTATCGAAAACTGATTGCTGTTTTCTGATAACTTTTTACCGCTCACTGATAATTATGACCTGCCCCATCTTGTTACTTCAAAATCTGGAACAGATTGCTGAAGTCATCCGTCCACAAACGCACACTTGTGGGGTCAGCGGGGGGCTGCAGACTGCGTCCGTCGATAGCCGGAAGTTGCAAAAACGCTTCATTGTGCGTCAGCAACATCCACTCTGAATCGTAGCTCTGAATACCATCCCCTCTATCTTCAATCCTGGCCGCGTCTAGATCAAATTCATCCGCCACGCGATAGATAATCCTTGCCAGGTCAAACAAGCGATTGGAAATATTAATGGCAATGATCCCGCCTTCGTTGAGATGGCTCAAGTAAATCTCAAATGCTTCCTGGGTCAACAGGTGCAGCGGGATCGTATCCCCACTGAAAGTATCGATCACCAGGAGGTCAAAATCATTGGATCCTCCACGTAGAAGCTCATCTTCAAGCGAAACACGCGCATCGCCCAGAACAACCTCGATATCCGCTTCCGAATCCGCCAGAAAAGAGAAATAATCCCCTTCTCCTTCGGCGATCCGGATCACGTCGGGATTAACTTCATAAAATCGAAAAACATCATCCGCCACCCCATAGCCGCCAATGATGCCGATCCCCAGTCCTAGGCCGCCGACGCGCAATGCGTCAGGACGGTTGGGGTGGTTCAAAATGGTCAAACCCACGCCGCTGGTCGGGGTAAAGTACGCGGTGGGCAAAGCGCTCAGATCATCTCCTTCAAATTGGAAACCATGCGCCGTCTTGCCATGCGTAAGCTGGTAGGCACGCAGCTCAGGTTGCTCCTCATTTAGGGCCCAGACACGCAGTACGCCGTAAAAGTTTCGTGTCGCCATCTCCGTTTCGGTCGAAATGGAGCGCATGTAGAAAATAACGTAGCCGCTTAGCAGCAAGACAAGAGCGGCCAATACAATCACAACCGGCTTGAGAATCAGATCCCGTTTTTGTTTTCCTCGTCGGCGTGACTTGCGCGGCCGCTTCCTTTTTGTCTCGTCGCGCTCCATCTGCAAAACAATGGCCATGAGAATGGCACAGGCGACCAATCCCCATTGCAACTCCCAGAAACCGGTCGAGAAAATAAGCGCTGCGATCAAAGTCACAAATATACCGCCAACAGCGCCGCCAACGGCAACCATCAAGTAGAATGTTGGCAGATAGCGCGCGTCCGGCCGCAGTCTGTACAGTTCATTGTGGCACAACATGCAGCTAATGAACAGCAGCAGCATAAAAACAAAGACTTGGGCCACGATGCTGGCAAAAGGTATATTCAAGAGCATTCTACTGCCGATGGCAACCACAAAGAAAGCCACCAGGTACACCCGGCGCGAATACAGATAACCGCCAGAGAAGGCCAGGATAAAGGTCAGCAAGTAAACTGCCAGAGGTACAACCCACAGGAAGGGCACCACCGCAACCTCCTGGGTGATCTGGCTGGTCATTGAGATCAGCAAAACCGAGGCGCAAGCTGCCAATCCAATCCACAAGAGGATCAGGCCTACTTTAGGCTTTGTCGCCTCGGCCGTTTGTTCTTCTGTACTTTCCCGCATTTCGTCACGTTGCCGCCAGCGATAGGTCCGTACCGCCAAATAAGCGGCGATGATGGCGAAGGCCAGGTAGGCAAAAGTCCACAAGTAGGCTTGTGTCTGCAAAGAAAAATTGGGTTCGAAAATGATGGGATAAGTGAGCAGCGCCAGCAGAGAGCCGGTATTGGATAGCGCATACAGACGATAAGGCGTTGGCGTACGGAAGTCACGATGGAACCACGCCTGCATCAAGGTGCTGTTCGCGGCCAACAACAAAAAGGGGATGCCAATAGATATCAGCAATACCCGCAGGATGCCCCAGATGGGCGATGCATCCCCTTGGGGCCGCCAGCTTGCATCCGGCGTGAGCGGTGATGGCCAGGCAACGGCCGTAACCAGCAGCACGAGGAGTGATATGCCCAGCAAGATCAGATGGACACTGCCTTGCAACAGCTTACGCATTCGCCCCAGCAACCAGTAAGCATAAGCATATCCCGCAGTCAGCAATACCTGTGAAAAGAGAAGAATCGTAGACCATACCGTTGGCGTTCCACCAAACCAAGGCAGCAGAAATTTGCCAATCATCGGTTGGATTTGGAAAAGTAGAAAAGCGGAAAGAAAAACGCTAATTGCGTAAAAATAGTAAGGCATGGGGCAGCACCTCGTGCGCCGGATGTATCAAGGCACCCGACATCTCAAGGCCGGGCTCTCTTGATAAACTCAGGAAAGTATATCGGCAACAGAGAAAACCTGTCAATACGAGCCAGCGCCTGCCCATTGACTACGGTTCACTGTCTATCGATTGCTGCCCACTCTTTACTGATTACTGTTGCCTCCCTTAAAAAAGCCGCCGTGTCCGAGATACTGCTGCGAACCAATATATTGCGATCCTTGTGAGTCAACCAGTTCCTGTTGTTCGCGGATAATATTCCCTTTTCTATCAAGTCACCTTATAATCAATTTGCATACCAATCGCCGACGCTGGCAGAGCACCATCTTGGAGGGAACATAAGATGAAGCGCACATTACGTATCCTATTGATATCATCATTTTTTGCCGTCATTACTTTGCTGTCGGTTGCTCTCCTCGCTACCAGCCCGCTTTCAGCCGAGGCCAGCTCGGGTGATGTGCGTCCTGACCGCTCACGTGTATCAACAGAAAATGTGCTTTATCTGCCCATCATAGTCAGGCTGCCCTGCCCAGCCAATAATCCCATTGTAGATTTCGGCGAAGTAACCGCCGGCAACATTAGCGTTCCGACGGATAGTAACGCCTATTCCTTCTGCGGCACGGCTGGAGATATCATCCGCCTCGACATCAGCAAAACCAGCGGCAACATCAATCCGCAAGTTGATATTTACCGTTCGGATGGCAGCGAGATTTGCAGCCAATACACCATTGGTAATGCCTTCACCATGGTGTGCACCCTAGACCGAACCGGCACTTACACGATCCTTGTTAGCGATCGCAGTCTTGATGCGACCGGGGGTTACGTCACCTACATGCAACGTCTCAACAACCCCGTAAAAACGGTTCCCGTCAATTTCGCCGAAGTCGTCACCGGCTCCACGCTCTCCACCGTCGAAAACAAAGCCTATACCTTCAGCGGTTCGGCCGGGGATATCATCCGTCTCGACATCAGCAAAACAAGCGGCGGTATCAATCCGCAGGTAGATATCTACCGGCCCGACGGCACCGAGATCTGTAGCCAGTATACTATTGGCAGCGCTTTAACGATGACCTGTACGCTGGATACGCACGGCACTTACACGATCCTTGTTAGCGATCGCGGCCTTAACGGCACCGGTGGCTTCGCCTTCACCATGCAGCGCCTCAATAATCCCGTCGATACCGTCCCCGCCAATTTTGCCGAAGTCATCACCGGCTCCACGCTCTCCATCGTCGAAAACAAGACGTACGCTTTCAGCGGCTCGGCTGGGGACATCATCCGTTTGGATATTAGCAGCACCAGCGGCGAAATCAATCCGCAAGTTGATGTCTATCGGGAGGACGGCAGTGGAATCTGCAGCAACTACACCATCGGCGACACCTTCACAATGAACTGCACGCTAGACGCCAACGGTACTTATACCATCCTTGTATTTGATCGCAGCCTCAACGCCATTGGCGGCTTCGCTTTTTACATGCAACGTCTCAACAATCCCGTCGATACCGTCCCCGTCAGTTTCGCCGAAGTGGTCGCTGGCTCCACGCTCTCTATCGTCCAGAACAAGGCGTACACTTTCAGTGGCTCGGCTGGAGATATCATCCGTTTGGATATTAGCAGCACCAGCGGAGACATCAATCCGCAAGTTGATA
>JAACFF010000561.1 GCA_009937635.1 Chloroflexota bacterium | reverse complement strand
GTCATCGCCCTTGTGGGTTTGTGGTTTGGGGTGCGGCAAATCGTGCAGCCCCTTCAATCATTAGAACAGAAAGCCACTGAATTGGCTTGGGGTGACTTTGAGGCGATTGAGGAACCAGTTGGGGGTATCAGCGAGATTCAGCGACTGCAGACTGAGCTCATCCATATGGCCCAGAAGGTGAAAGCAGCGCAGCAAAACCTGCGCGGATATCTTGGCGCCGTTACGGCTGGTCAGGAGGAGGAGCGCCGCCGTTTGGCGCGAGAACTGCATGACGACACAATCCAGTCACTCATCGCCATTAACCAACAAGGGCAGTTGGCTCAAATGGCTCTGGACGGCCATCCGGCTCTCGGCCAGCTAGAAGAAATGCTGGGAATGACGGCGCAAGTGATTGCAGACTTACGCCGCTTAACGCGAGATCTGCGTCCTATTTACCTAGAAGATTTAGGATTGGTCCCGGCACTAGATATGTTGGCTCGTGACACGAGTGCTGCTTTGAGCATACCGGTGACGTTCCAGGCCACAGGCTCTGACAGGCGTTTACGAGCGGAGGTTGAGCTTGCACTTTATCGCATGGCGCAAGAAGCATTGAGCAACGTGGCTCGCCATGCGCACGCGGCTTCGGCCGAGGTTGCCCTTGACTTCGGGGCGGACACCATTACCCTCGCCATTTCCGATGACGGCTGTGGTTTTGACGTGCCAGAAAGTCCGGCCGAGATGGCACCCGAGGGGCATTACGGCTTGCTTGGACTTCATGAACGCGCTGAATTGATCGACGGTCGTTTAACTATCCAGTCCAAGCCCGATCAGGGCACATTGGTAACCGTAAGCCTGCCGGATATTGCTATTCCACCGATCGGAAACCAGAATCTCGGCTAGGATGACAGTATCCATAGTCTCTGGAGATAAAGCATAGTCGATTCCAGATATCGTTTCGGCTCGATTCAGAATAGGAGGATACGAGATGAGCGCTACTCGCCTGACTTTTTTGGTTGCCATGACGGCAATGTTGATGTTGTCAGTTGCCTGCAACAGTCAGCAGGCAGCAGTTGAAACTGAAGATAATTCTGTGATTGACTCCGAGAGCCTTATTGCTGGCCTTGAGACGGCTGGAGCGACAGTTGAGGTGACCGGTACTGTATCTCAACCCTTTTTCACGCCTGAAGGTCAGGTGATCACGGTGGACGGACAAGACGTGCAGGTATTTGAGTACGAGAGCGAGGCAGATGCGAAGGCCGAAGCTGATCTGGTGGCGCCAGATGGAAGCTCCGTCGGTACATCCATGATGACATGGATCGCCACACCGCATTTTTACAGCGGCGGCCAGCTTATTGTGTTATATGTCGGTGACCAATCCTCGACGATGAATCTACTGGAAGAAGTTCTGGGAAGTCAATTTGCTGGAGGTTAGATCGAGTCTGCATCACAGTGGCTTCTCCAGTTGTCAATTTAGCCACACAATCATCTCGAGCGGCATAAAAGGAATCGACCATGTCCCTTCTTTCATGGCAACAAACATCATTGGTTGAGCGAGTCCGTTGGCTTCGCTACGTTCTGCCGCCGGCGTTAGTGTTGATGGTTATCATTTATCAGTTGGGCGTGGCCCAGAGCCTGGAGCGCAACTACGGACATACCGTCCATTATGGTGTAGAAATCGGATTCTACAGTCTAGTCGGTCCGGTTGTGACGCTTCTTACGCTAATTTGGGTTGAGCGGAGATTGCGCCAGCAGGAACAACTTGAGAGACAGGTCCAGGCTCATGCTCAGCAATTGGCCAGCCTGACGGCCGTTTCGGCCGATGCCATCCTCAGCCTTGATGCGCAAGGACAAATTACTTCTTGGAATGAGGGTGCGGAGCAGATGTTCGGTTACCAGGAGGACTTCGTTATCGGTCGCCCCCTGAGCACATTGCTATTAGACACAGATGACCTGGCAGCTCGATTGGATAGAGATGGCGTAGTGGAGGGGTTCGAGGCAACAGCTGCCGGAATGGATGGGCGGAAGCTGACTGTGGAGCTTTCCCAAACGCGCCTTATCGAGGCAGACGAAGAATCTGCAAGCAGCCTCATCATCATGCGCGACGTGACGACGCGACGCGAACGAGAGAACATTCGCGAAGAGGAACGAGCAAGGATCGCCCGCGATCTTCATGACGGCGTTGCCCAGACGCTTTACTTTATGGCGCTCAAAACCGACCTGATCGGGCAGCAAGTGGTGCAGAAGCCTGAGTGGGCCACAGCCGAACTTAAGGAAGTTGGCCAAACGGCTCGTCGAGTTATACGTGAGGTGCGCAGGACTATCTTCGCCCTGCGTCCCTTGGACTGGTCTGAAGGCAACTTCCTGAACGCCCTAACCCGCTTTGTAGAAGAATTCTCCGAGCAGGCTGGGTGGCAATCCGAGGTTGATATTGATGTATCCGGACTGACAGTTCCCTCGAGGCTTGAACCAACGGTTTTCCGATTGGTCCAAGAATCGCTAAACAATGCAGCCAAACACGCTGATGCTAGCCGCGTTTGGGTATCACTACAGAGAGTTGAAGGCAGTGAAGCGCTTGGGCTGCTGCTGCGTGATGATGGCTGTGGCTTCGACCCAGACGAGGTTATGAACAGTGGTCTGGGACTGTATCAGATGAAGGAGCGCGTGGCTGCTGTTGGTGGAACATTGCGGGTAGATAGCCGACCGGGTAAGGGTACGACCGTGATCGCCAAGTTGCCGGCGTCGATTCGCGCGAATGGGGTAGATGTATGACGGGAGAAATAACGATTCTGCTAGCAGATGACCATAACGTTCTGCGTCAGGGCATTGCCCAGATGCTGGAAACCCAATCTGACATGAAAGTTGTTGCCCAGGCAAACAACGGCTCCGATGCGGTTGCGTTAGCACGCAGCCACCAGCCACGCATAGCCTTGTTGGATATCAATATGCCAGAAATGGACGGGGTAGAAGCAGCTCGGCGCATCACGACCGAAATTCCAAAGACTGGCGTCATAATACTCACCATGTATCGGCGCGACGACTATGTCTTTGAAGCTATCAAAGCCGGGGCCAATGGTTATTTACTCAAAGAAGTGGAATTGGATGAGCTGCTTCAAGCCATCCGCGCAGTGGCCCAAGGCGAGGCCGTGATCGATCCGGCTATT
>JAACFF010000160.1 GCA_009937635.1 Chloroflexota bacterium | reverse complement strand
TGTCGTACATCAATACATCGTGTATTAGCTTAACTGATTAACCATCAGTACATCGTGAAGAACCTTAACAACCGAACCATCAATACATCGTGTAATCACGAGTCATAATACTCATCCAATGTGGAGGGTAAGTATCATGACGAATAGCGAATTATTGGCTGAACGAAAGCTGGCAATCTTCCAGCTGCGACAAGGGAAACGCATAATCGAAGTAGCGCAGAGCCTAGATCATTCAACTTCATGGGTTTCGAAGTGGCAAAAGCGTTTTAAGAACGGGGGCTGGGTAGGGTTGAAAGACCGCTCACGTGCACCAAAATATCACGGCCACAAGCTGTCCGAGAGGGTACGGGAAGCGGTTCGGCAAGCCCGACTAGAATTGGAGGCCGAAGCAGCGTTGGGCGAAGGGCTGAAATATGTCGGAGCAATTGCAGTCCGAACAAGACTGCGGAAAAAGAAAGTCGAACCAGTGCCGAGCGTTCCAAGCATCGAGCGCATTCTGAAAGAGGCCGGAATGACAAAACCCAAGGAGAAACGGGTCGAACCACAAGTCGACTATCCCCATCTAAAACCGACCCAAGAACACCAGCTATGCCAGGTGGATATCGTGCCTCATTACCTCTCCGGTGGCAAAAAGGTTTCCTGTTTCAACGCCATTGACGTTGTTTCTCGTTATCCGACCGGACAGCCATTTGCGCATCGCCGTTCTGAAGATGCCGCCGCCTTTCTCATTCATGTTTGGCAAGAAATCGGCATTCCCAGTTACACTCAGCTAGATAACGAAGGTTGCTTCAGTGGTGGCGCGACCCACAAGCGTGTTTTGGGCAAGGTCGTACGCCTGGCCTTGGAGGTAGGTACAGAGTTGGTCTTTTCACCTGTTTACCATCCGGAAAGCAATGGTACAGTCGAGCGTTTTCATCAAGATTACGACCGGCATGTGTGGGAAGACACTTATTTGGACAATATAGATGAGGTTCTTGAGCAGTCTCAACATTTTTTCAGGCTCTATCGTCAGCGCGAAGACCATAGCAGGCTCAATGAGCAATCGCCCGAGACTATTCATAGCCAATACCCCGTGCAGAAGTTGGACTCAGATTTCACCCTGTCCGAGACACGGCGACCTTTGAAAGAGGGACGTGTTCACTTCATGCGGCGGGTTAGTGCGGAGGGCAAGGTACGTGTGCTCAATGATGAGTGGGTCGTACCCGATCCAGATGCCGAAAAAGGTGTCTGGGTGACCATTGAGTTTCTGACCACCGGTGCCACGTTACGCATTTTCGATGAGGCGCCCGATAGACCAGAGAGGCGATGCCTCGCTTCGTACCCATTTCCGGTTAATGAACCCATCCTGCCAAGGGTAGATAAGCTCACAAAAGAGGACAAGGCTCTCAGTCAATCGGAAATCAAGCAAATAAGGATTGATCACCACCAAATGCCAAGACATTCACAACCACGCACGATAGTATCAAGGGTCGGTGGCCGACTCATTTCTTCTGCCATCAATCGCACAGCGCGTCTCACAAATCGCATTTTTTACACGATGTACTGATGGTTATTCGGTTGTTAAGGTGCTTCACTTATTACACGATGTACTGATGTATCACAGTTAGGTCTCACTATGTTGTCATAACCGGCACAGGAGACTCCTCCTCTTTATCACCAGCCAGCCTAAAGAGTTCAATACCCCACCAGATCAAGCCAGCTCCGGCCGCGGCAGCCCCAATGTCAACAATGCTTTCGGGGAAAATACCAGTCGGGTGCAACATGACGGGAATTAGGCCGGCCATGAACAGGATGGCCGCGATTTTAGAGTAAACCCCCGCCCTAATCACCGATATCCCAAAAAGCAGTTCGCCAATCAGAAAGGTGAGAAGTCCAACCACGAACACAGGAGCGCTGGGTCCCTCTTCGATCAGAGCTATGATATCGTCGGGCAGATGGATCCTCATAAAAGCCCCGTAGAAATCGAGACACACGACCACAACGAGACCAGCGAAAAGGACAATAAACGCAACACCGCCAAAGACGCCAGACTCACGTCGCTGCCGGAGATAGAGAAAAATCGCAAAGAAGAGGGCGAAGGTGGGCGCAAACCAGTCGATGATTTCTCCGGGCTGCGTGTTCGGTAAGCGCGCAAGAATCCTGCCAAGAATCATGAAAAAGCCGCTCAAGATTCCAGCCACGGCGCCAAGACGGTAAAGCATTGTTGCGGACATGATTACCTCCCTTAGCTAAAGTTCTCACGGCCAGCCCCCTGAATGCCGTAGTAAAGTTGCGTGACAACATCATACCACATCTTTGCTCTCTATCTCGTCTATTTCGAACTCCGGATCCTTTCTTCAGACCCGGCATTTGTATTTCTCACCAAGGTGCTTCTGAAACCACAACAGGAGTTCTGTCATAGTGTAGTCGCTTGCCTGAACATTGAACACTTCATCCTGTCCAAGAAACAAATGACCCAAATCTGGAATGACGACAAGCTTCGATACAACGCCCACCGCCTGCATTTTGGCATATAAGACCTTGCTTTGTTCGTTGATAAAGACTGCGTCTTCCTCGCCATAGATAATGAACCGGAACTAATCCTGTCTAAATTCGGTCACTGGGAAGAAAGTGATTCTGCTCCAGCCGCCGGTAGCCAGACGGTCACCTGCAGCCCGCCTGACTCTGGGAGGCCGGCCTGCACTTGACCACCATGCAGCTCAACCAACTGCTTGACGATGGAAAGGCCCAGGCCGGAACCGCTGTCGTTCCGGCTGCGAGCACGGTCGCCTTTAAAGAATCGCTCAAACAGGTCGGGCAGGTCAGTGGGATCGATGCCCTGCCCCTCATCAGCTACCTGCAGCGTGACCTGCTGCAGGTCAGCCTGCACGCCGACCTCTACCCGCTTACCGGAAGGTGTAAAACGCAGTGCATTGGACATCAGGTTGGCCAGCACCTGGTGCAGTTTGTCTTCGTCCCCGACGATGGTCGCCGGCTTGCTGGAAAGAGTTGCTCCGAGAATGACGCCCTGCGCCTCGGCCTGTGGTTTCATGCGCCGAACCGCTGTCTCTACCAGGGCATTAACATCGATCAGATCGCTGCGCAGATGGAGATTGCCTGAGTCGGCCAGGGAAAGCAGTCTTAGGTCTTCGACCAACCGAGACAGCCGGATCACCTCATGATGCAGCCCTTCCAACTCCTCTGGCGAAGCAGGCAGCAGTTCATCTTTCATTGCCTCCAGGTTGACCTGCATGACGCTGAGTGGGGTGCGCAGTTCGTGAGCGATATCAGCCACCATAACTTTGCGTAACCCTTCCTGGTGCTGCAGTTCGCCGGCCATATGGTTGAAGGCCAGGCCTACCTGGCCCACCTCGTCCTTGCTCTTGACGCGCACTCGGGTGTCAAGCTTCCCGGCAGCGATTTGTTCCGCGGCGTCGCGCAGCCGGGTCAACGGTCGCGTAATTTGCCAGAAGAGCCAGGTACCGGCGAGTATTGCTAGAAAACCAGAGACGCCAACAGCGACCAATACCGTGCTTTGCACGTCGCGGGCCAGCTGCGCGCTTTGGCTGCGGACAATCTCGGGAATCCGGACATCGATCTGGCTTAGCGCCTGGTCGCCCGTGGTGATTTCGACGGCGCCATCCGGGCTAACCGAGATGCCCGCACCAGAGTCAGTGCCGATTTCAATGCTGCCAGGCGTATCTTCGTTGAACTTGATGCTGGGAGGGTCGGATCCGGGATCAACAAGGGTTTGATCGCCCGCCAGATCGGCGGGTGCGGTGATTTTTATTATTTCGTCAGAGGTGTTTTGAATAAATTCGGTTAACTGGCGGCCGGCGATGACCAGCGTGGCAATGAGGGCCAGACCCAGTGTGAAGATTACCAGCGCCACGACTGTGCCGGTCAGCCGAAACCAGAGGCTACGCAGCATGGTCTTTCTCGGTAACTGCCGGGTCAATCGGCGCTTCCAGTCGATAGCCGACGCCGTAAACAGTCTCGATCATCTTGGTCGGGCTTCCGGCTTTGCGAATCTTAAGCCTAAGATTCTTGATGTGCTGGTCGATGGAGCGTTCGTACCCTTCATAGGCGATGCCCTGTGTCTCTTCTAGCAACTGCACCCGGCTGAGCACTTGACCTTCGTGCCGGGCAAGAGCCAGCAAGATTTCGAACTCAGACTGAGTTAGCTTCAGCGGGCTTTCGGCCAGCCAGACCCGATAAGCGGCCGTGTCTATCAGCAGCGCACCGGCACGGACGACATCTGTTTCGCCCAGAACGCCGCCTACCCGCCGTAACACGGCGCGTACCCGGGCCACCACCTCGCGCGGCGAGAAGGGTTTGACGATGTAATCATCGGCACCCAGTTCCAGACCGAGCAGGCGGTCCATCTCGTCGCTGCGGGCGGTAAGCATGATGATGGGGACGGCCGAGTCGCTCCGAATTGCGCGACAGATGTCGACACCATCTCGATTGGGCAGGTTGAGGTCGAGCAGGATCAGGTCAGGTTTCTCCTGGCGAAAGGCGGGTATGGCTTGGGCGCCATCGTAAACAGAGGTGGTGGTGTAGCCGGCCCTTTCCAGGTAAAGGGAAAGCCCCCTCACGATCTGGGGCTCATCTTCCACTATCAATATCTTGGCCATCGTTGCTATGCTCCGTTTCGCCTTTTGCTTTACCTGCTGTCTTAGCTTTTTTATTCTAACATGGAGTAATGTGGTAGTCACCGCAGCCGTGAAACCGCAAAGGACCCGGGCAATCCTCCCGGGCCTTTTGCCGCTTTTCTATAGACTATGCCGTAGCGTCTGGTTTCTTGTCTGTGGACTCGGTTCGCCTGTTGCGAACCACCAGTAGCCAGATGCCGACCGCGATCAGGGTCCAGATTACTAGAGTGAAAAAACCCCGGAAGAGCCCTGCGATAAATCGTCCCAAGTGACCGCCATCGAAGTTGTTAAAGTTGTCGATGCTGCGACCATCGATGCGAATCAGGGATCCGTCAGCGCCTATTTCAAGTCCCGACTCGCCGCCGATAACCAAACTTGCGGCATCTTCGCCGTTGATAACCACGCGGGCGGCTTCTTTGCCTTGTTCCTGAATTGTTATCTGCGGCAAGGTCATGTCGATCGTGACCCGCTCGCCATTCTCGCCGGTGACTTCCACTCGGCCCGTGTCAGAGAATAAGTCGTTGACGCTATATGTCTCCGTTTGGCCGTTCTCATCAGTCACTTGGACCGTGCTGAAGTCAAGGTTGTCTATGGTTGAGCCAACCGCAACGCCGACCGCTGCCAGGCTTGCCGTCGCCAACAACCCTAAAACCAATGCGACTACCATGAAAAAGATTACGATTCCACCAAATACTTTCCAAAACATGTCAAACTCTCCTGTTTGCTAATACCTGCCTTTGTAGCAGACTCTTGATTGGTTCAATTCACCATTAACAGGAGGATAAAGAAAGATTGTGTAGAGAATGTGTAGAGGGTTTGATAATATTTTGAGGTTTGAGACTGACTATGAAAGGAGCAGATTTCTGGAAGTAAAATATTTTGCGATATAATGTATGCTTAGTGGAACGGGTTGAGGAGACCTACGTTGTTGCCAGCGTGACCGTAGCCTCCGGTTCTTGCGTCGTCGCTGTGCAGGCCGTCACGACCAAGAGAATGCCAATTATGATGATAAGAAAAACCCGATTCTGATACATGGTTCAATCTCCTATGAACTCAGATCGCTTCGTCAGCTGGATTTGCAGCTCAATTCGTGTTGAGAGTACCTATTCATTCGATCCAATATAAAAGGATTCATGTAAGCGCCATTTTGTTCCATGGAGTAGCAAATCGGTATTTCAACTGGCTGCAACTGGCCTCCTTCTTCTGAGCTTTCTAGCCAGGTTTTGTGTTCTTGTGGCACCTGACCGCTCCTGGGTTGCGTCGCAGATGCTTGATTGGCCACTATGAGGTGAACCCATCAATCCAGTCAACTCGACGAAGGAACATCCGTCGAGAGCCGTCCAGTTGATTTGAATTATCTCGCCGGTATCAGGAGAAATATCGTTGTCGGGTATAGTCAGAACAAAACCGCCAATGCCTATCAATTCCAGTTGATCAAATGCCCCAATGATAAACCGGTCCTCTTCAGCCCTTTCGAACCTGGTAAGTTAGTCAGGTTGCCGGCTAGAAAGACGAGCGCAACCAGGATGAGTATGATCCAAAATAAAGTCATAATGGATTGCTGACTCGACTGATTGGGGAACGAGCGCATGATAAGTAGCTGTTCTGGCTTGTGTTGTCTTCCCAGCGCACGGACTATGTCCTGACCAACAACCTTTCTCATGATTCGACGAATGCTACTCGAGAATAGAGTGCCATCCGTTGGAAGATTAAGCAGCTTCATCGTGAAGCCAAGCAAGTGACAGGTTTCGAACCATCTCAATGTCGTTCGCAACGAGCACAGTGAAATCACATAGCTTGACCGATGTTGGTTTGGGTTGGCCTAAATCAATTAGCTCAAGATGCCAAGACGAATGTTTATCGTATCAAGAAGGGATTGCTGGATAACTATATGCGCGAACCAATTGCGCAAAGCAACTACCTCAATGCCCCCTGCGTAAGTCCTGCCCGAAACAAACAGATAACGCTATAATTCCGCATAAATGCGTCCATCACCCAGAAGTTTTAGAAGCAAACCGGGAGCCAATTTCAAGGAGTGATTTCGATGAAGAAATTTCTAAATGCATTAAGCATCCTGCTTATCCTAACAGCCTGTGGCAGTGACCCGACCCCAACGACCACCCCTACGGAAACGATGTCAGAACCGACAGAAGCCGAACCGGCTGAAGAAGTTACCACAGAAGCGCCGACGGAAGCGCCAACAAACATACCAGAAGAAGCCCCAACAGAAACGGCCTTTTCCCCCACAGAGATTCCCTCCACCGCCACCAGCGAAGCAGAAACAGAGCAACTTGAAACGATGCAATCCGTTAACTATGAGGGCATCTCCTTCCAATACGACAACAGTCTAGCCACAGGTGTACAAGCAGAAACCGTACCGGCCCCCGAACAGCGTATCCAAGGCCCAGGTTGGAGCAATTACCCCACCCACGATCTATTCACATTTGAAGATTACATTCCGCCAGAAAGCTACCCACCGGCAACCCTCTACGTGATTCCAGTGAAAGAAGCAGCCAGTCGCAGCAGTTTTGCCAAAAGTCAGATTGAACAACTGCTCACTTTACTTGATGAACGTCCAGAACCAGACGAGGTTACATCTGGTTTACCTTACTTGCCTATTTCTACGGCAGGGAGCGCTTTTACAGCACAAGTGGACTATGTATCCTTTAATGGAGGAGAAGGCGTTCGCTACATCCGAAATATGGCACAATCGGTTGATCTTATCTTAAACCGGGGGGTGCATTACACCTTTCAAGGGATAACGGATGATGGCCAATATTACGTAGCCGCCATTTTCCCTATACGCACAGATGCCCTGCCCGATGATCCAGATCCCAACATCGATTGGGATGAGTTTACCGCAATTTACACTGAATACGTCCAAGAAACAACAGACATGCTCGATGGGTTAACAACTGAGGAATTTGAGCCAAACTTGATGCTGCTCGATGATGTTGCTCGTTCAGTTTTCATTGAAAAAGACCCTATACCGCAAAGAAAAGATACAGATGGAAATCTCTTATTGACAGTGACATATCCGGTTCATAACGGGCAAGTTGTGATTGGGGAAGAGGTTCCCATTGCCGGTTATGCCGCACTAGACAGTACAGAACCACTATCGGTTACCCTGGCAGCAGGAAGCAGCATGCTCATTGAAACCACGGTATCGCCAGATCCAGTAACTGGCGATTGGGAAACAACACTTTTGGTCCCCATTAATGTAGCCGGGCGAGGGTTGATTTCGGCAACAATGGGCACACAAACGGACAGCGTCTCTGTATACATTGACGACGTGCAAGGACTGCAAATGCAGGGGGATTCACAAATTCGTTTCCTCCGACCGCATGATGGAGAAACTGCCGTTTCCGGCTATCCCGTTTTCTTTGAAGGCGAAGTTGCAAGCGCCATCAATGACAGCGTCACCGTCGGCGTTCTCATCGATAACTGCACCACCTGGGCCGCCCGTCAATCCTTTATGGTTGCGGGCAGTGGGCAATGGACAGGCACCGTCATCCTGCCAGAATTCATTGAAGATGAACAGGCGTGTGCCTCTGTTTACACTGGGGAGTATGGCGAGAATTGGTTAGAAACACAACGGCCGTTGCCCGTCTATGCTCCAGATGATGAGCGTGCCAATCGTTTATATTTAACCACACAGCCACATCAATTAGAGTTCCCGGCTGGTGGCATAGGCAAAATTGAAGGCATAGCCGTTGATGCCCCTGAAGTTCAGGTTTCGATCGTCAACAACGATGACCGCTCGTTGATTGTCGAAGGCATTGCGCCCGTTGGTGAATTTGGCGCGTGGGAAATTGAACTCCCTATTCCTGAAGATGCCCCAGATCTGGTTGGACTGGAAATTGTACTTTTAGATGATCCGCCCCAGGATCCACCTTACATAATGACAGGTGGCGCTACGGTTACAAGACCATGAAGTTAGTTTTCAGTCGCAAAGGATTCGATTCGACACTCGGCAAAGTGCCAAGCCCGATTTTGCCTGAAGGACGAATGATCCACATCCCCATTCCATCCAGTACTTCAAACATAATGTACAAGGACCTGCATTTTGACGAGCTCAATCTAGGTGACATTGTCTATGACATAACCGATGGGTGCGTTCTACCGACAGATACAGCACATGTTGACCCGGATCTGAATATCGGTTGCCTGGAGAGGAAGCCTGGCTGGCGTCCCTTGTTTGGGCAAGCTGGTGCGGCGCAAGGTCACCTAATGAATCAAAACGTCACGGCCGGCGACATTTTTGTCTTTTTCGGGTGGTTTCAAGAATCAGAACTCGTGGATGGCAAGCTCAGATTCAGAACGCAATCAACAGGCGTTCACGCTATTTACGGTTGGTTGCAGATTGAGGAGACTATTCCGGTTGGGGGTTGTGATAATGTTCCAAATTGGGCAACTTATCACCCCCACCTTCAAAGACCAGAACCATTCAAGAATGACACCTTATATGTGGGCAAAGAATGCTTGACCTTGCCTAACGTTGGCACAACATTGTTCCCAGGAGCAGCAATATTCAAGCGTTATTCAAATAAACTGCAATTAACAAAAGATCAATACAACAGAAGTGTCTGGGAACTCCCAAGCTGGTTTTTCCCAAAGAATGAACATTTTCCACTGACATATCATGGCGATCGAGATCGCTGGAAACGAGAGGAGGACAAAGTAAATCTGAGAACAGTTGGACGAGGACAAGAGTTTGTTATGGATACGACGATTTACCCTGAGGCCATAACCTGGTTCCACGACCTAGTTGATTCCAATACCAAGTAGTGTTATGTAGGGTAGATCCCGACCGAGAAACACCTCGGCCATCGACCAACCCCTTCTGGTCATGTGGATGCATTATCGTAGGGACTGTAACAACAGTTTCTCCCTGAGGAACTGTTCATTATGGTTGGAATCGTGTTAACTATGCCGAAAGCTCAATAGAGTATGAATCAGGGCATGTTTGGACTCCCTCATAAATACAATAGCATTCTATTGGATTCCTGTTTGCCCGAGTTATCAGTCAAATCCAATTTGACGCTCCTTCAATGCAGCGAAGGAGTTACGGCCGATGATGATGTGCTCTAAAACACAAACATCAAGTAGCTTTCCAGCCTCGACTAACTTTCTGGTAACGACGACATTGGGGAAGGAGAGGGGTCTCCTGAGGGATGGTTATGGGCCACGATAATGGAAGCCGCATTTTCACGAATGCTTGTGCGAAACAATTCGCCAACACGAAGCACTGAGTGGTTGAGGCTGCCTATATAAATAGTAGGTATGCTCAAAACATGATTGCGGGTATCCAGGAGGATGACTCTCGTATGCTCTTGCTCCAGATTCGACATTTCCGGCATGAGTAGATTGGCAGCTTCGGTCGGCGAGCGGATAATTGGTCTTTCGATTAATGGAGACTTGATAGCTCGCCGCCCTAACTCCAGTGCAGCCTTGATCTGCACCGTTTTCACCTCGCCAATACCTTTCACCTGGCGCAGTTCATGTGTAGTAGCACGGGCCAAACCTGGGAGTCCATCTGTTTCACCGAGCAATAACTGCGCCAACTGCAAGACATTGTCATTGCCATGTCCGCTGCCGATGATAACAACTAGTAACTCGGTAGCGAATAATGCTTTTTCTCCGACATGATACAGTCGCTCGCGTGGCCGTTCATCGGCAGGCAGATCACACAAGCGAAGATAGGTTCTGCTTTCCGGTGTGTAGTCTGACAAATTGTCCTTTACTGGTTCAAATTTCTTAAACGGTAGAATAGGTGCACGAATTCCCACGAGGACAGATACTGAGGATGTAAGTGGCTGGTCAAGGTATAGAGGACCCAACGCCAATTAACTCACCCGTCTATCCGCATCTGGTGAGTACCACTTCGTTGGCATCATACAAGGCAGATGGAAGGAAATCAATAGGCAGTAGGGGAGAGAGATTACTCGATGTCCATTCGTTGAGAAGCACTCAAGACTTTCCCCACCAAGCTTACTAATCGATGTTTTGATATAGGCAACGCTTTCCCTAAATCAAGAGACATGGCAAAATACACTTCAAGAATCGGTATGGAGAAATGCAGATGCCCGACCGCAAACCCAGTTACACGCAATTAACCCATGATGTGGTGCATGGATCGCCCGAACCTTTGACCCTTGATGAAATAATCGAGAAGGTCAATACGCTCCGTCCTATATCGACCAAGAACCCAAGGAGCACAGTTCGTGGGGCGATAGGGGACAGCCGCCTGATCGTTCCCACCGGTGACGGCCGATACGGTTGGATGCAGCGGGTGATTAGCGGTTCCATCATCAGACAGACTCTTAGAGAATCGGACATCTTGATGGAAGTCTTGCAGTGGAGCGAGGAACTCAGAGAGGCTCTCTGGCCGACCTTTTTCGCCAAACAGAAACATCGGGATCTTGGTCCAGTCCTCGCCCTGCTGCCAAACGGCAAGACAACAGAATTCACCTTGGAGCATCTCTTTGAAGCGACCTGGGGCACGCATGCCACACCTGAGTTCTGGAAGTGGTTCAATAATCTGAAAGCCAACGCCGGCGACCACCTATTATTCAAGGTGGAAGATGGCGAAGCTAAACGCTACAGCGTCACTTTCCAATCCCGTACTGAGCGCGACGAGGAAGCCATCGCTGCGCGGAACGATGTGTTCCTGGAAATGATTGAAAAGATGCTGAACCGGCCGTCTGGTGCTGCGCCTTGGCATATCAGCGCGCATGCGTTAGCTACTGGACTATACCAGCACCCAATTCCTCCCGACCCGCTATATGAGCTGTTGCGAGACACGATGTGGGGATTTGCCAATGATCCGGGAATGATCAGTCCGGAGCCTAAACTAGACCCGTTGCTCAGCGAGCTATTTGAACGGCCGGCACAGGTTTATGATCCTGAGAACCCTCCGGACTTGCCACGAGAGTATGATCCTAACTATGGAAGGCGCAGGCCACGACCTTCACTTAAATCTCAAGAAGGAACCTTTACCAGCTACACTTTCCGCGTCAATCATCGCGCCTTCCCCAAAGTGTGGCGCGACATCGAACTGGCTGAAGACCAAAATCTGGAAGACCTACACTTGGCCATTCAACAGGCCTATGGTTGGTATGATGACCATCTCTACTCCTTCTACATGAGCGGCAAGGCGTGGGACAACAGCTCGGAAATAGGTTGCCCCTGGTCAGACTCACGGGTACATACACACCAAGTACAAGTTGGTCTACTCGAACTCAAAGAAGGGCAGAAATTCCTCTATCTCTTTGACTACGGCGACAACCACGAATTTGATGTGACCCTTCTGAGCATTGATACCCAAGCCAAAAAGGGTAAGCATCCAAAAGTGGTCGGCAAGCAAGGTAAATCACCGCCGCAATATCCGGACTACGATGAAATTTGAAGCCCAACTAAAGATAGGGATAATTCAGAAGATGTCTCCGTCGCGCGCGATAGCGAAGTAATAGTTGTGGAGAACAATGACAAAACCTAATTTAAATATCAGGCACCACTATTTGGAAATCGATGAGTATAAAGGAGTGAAACTGTGACAAAAGAAAAATTCCTAACGGTCCGCTGGAATAATATACTTACACTGGTACTGGGAATTCCCACTCTACTGTATATCGTTTTTGTCTTGACCACACCGGTATTGTCAGACCAAGCGGCCTTTTTCGGGCTTTTTCTAATCGGTGTAGTTTATTGAACG
>JAACFF010000018.1 GCA_009937635.1 Chloroflexota bacterium | reverse complement strand
CCGTACATCACAGCCATCGCTAAATTAACTGACGCTTACGTCAGCATCTATCCCAATGCAGGGCTGCCCAATGAATTTGGTGATTTTGACGAAACGCCGGAAGTCATGACCCCTGTTCTGCGTGAATTCGCCGAGGAAGGCTTGCTCAACCTGGTTGGCGGCTGCTGCGGCACAACCCCCGCCCACATCAAAATGTTTGCCGAGTCTGTCGCCGGGCTGCCACCGCGCCAAAAGACGCAGCAGGAACGCATCTGCCGTTTGAGTGGTTTGGAACCGCTGCTCTTCACCAAGGAACTCAATTTCGTCAATATCGGCGAGCGCACCAATGTCACCGGATCGCGCCGCTTCGCGCGCCTCATCGTCGAAGAGAAATACGAAGAGGCGCTCGCCGTCGCCCGCCAACAAGTGGAAAATGGCGCGCAGATGATCGACATCAACATGGACGAGGGTATGCTAGACGCCGAAGCGGTGATGACCCGCTTCTTAAACCTGGTGGCTGCCGAACCCGATATCGCGCGGGTACCCATCGTGCTTGACTCATCCAAATGGCCGGTCATCGAAGCGGGGCTGAAATGTGTGCAGGGCAAAGCCGTGGTCAACTCCATCAGTATGAAGGAGGGCGAAGCGGAATTTCTGCGCCAGGCGAAGCTGGCCCACAAATATGGTGCGGCGGTGATCGTCATGGCTTTTGACGAAGAAGGGCAGGCCGATACCGTCGAACGTAAGATCGCCATCTGCCAGCGCGCTTATGAGCTCCTGACAGGGAAAGTAGGCTTCCCGCCAGAGGACATCATCTTCGATCCCAATATCTTCGCCATCGCCACGGGCATTGAAGAGCACAACGAATACGGCCGTGCCTATATCGAGGCCACGCACTGGATCAAGAACAACCTGCCCCACGCCCTGGTTAGCGGCGGGGTGAGCAATATCTCCTTCTCCTTCCGCGGTAACAACAGTGTGCGCGAAGCGATACACGCTGCCTTTCTCTACCACGCTGTGCAAGCAGGCATGGATATGGGCATCGTCAACGCCGGGCAGTTGGAGGTTTATGAAGAGGTGGAGCCCCAGCTCCTGGAACGGGTGGAAGATGTCCTGTTCAATCGCCACCCTGATGCCACAGATCGCCTGGTAAGTTACGCCGAAACGGTCAAAGGCAGCAAGAAGAGCCAAAAAATCGACCTGTCCTGGCGCGAAGGCAAAGTTGAAGAGCGCCTTTCTTATGCCCTGGTCAAGGGCATCGGCGACTACATCGTGCAGGATGTGGAAGAGGCGCGCCAACAAGTCGAAGCAACACTAAACATTATCGAAGGTCCTTTGATGGATGGCATGAACATCGTCGGCGACCTGTTCGGCTCCGGCAAAATGTTCCTGCCGCAGGTTGTGAAAAGCGCGCGAGTGATGAAACAAGCCGTGGCTTACCTGGTTCCCTATATCCAGGAAGAGCAGGCCGCCACGGGTGAAGTGCGCTCCAACGGCAAGATTCTGCTGGCCACCGTTAAAGGGGATGTGCACGACATTGGCAAGAATATCGTGGGCGTGGTTCTCGGCTGCAACAATTATGACGTGATCGACCTGGGCGTCATGGTCCCGGCGGAGAAGATTCTGGAAACGGCTCGCCAGGAAAATGTCGATATCATCGGCCTGAGCGGTCTGATCACCCCCTCGCTGGAGGAGATGCGTCACATGGCCGCGGAGATGGAGCGCCAAGGAATTGATCTGCCGCTGCTCGTCGGTGGAGCGACCACATCCAAGATCCATACGGCGGTCAAGATCGATCCCAACTATAACAACGGCCCCGTGATCCACGTCGTCGATGCCTCGCGCGCTGTTGGCGTGGCCTCACAACTCCTCAGCCCTGAACAACGCGATGGTCTTGCACATGCTGTAAGAGAGGAATATGCAGCCATTCGCGTTAAACACGCCGGTCGTACGGCCCGCAAGCGGCTGCGTTCGCTGGCAGAAGCGCGCGCCAATCGTTTCCAACCCGACTGGCGAGCCTACCAGCCGCCTACGCCAGCCTTCACCGGCGTCAAGCTGTTTGAATCGGTAGACTTGCAGGAGATTCGGCCGTATATTGATTGGACTCCCTTCTTCTCCGTCTGGGAACTGGCGGGTAAATTTCCGCGCATCCTGCAAGATCCTCAGGTAGGTGAGCCGGCGCGCCAGCTTTATGATGACGCGCAAGAACTGCTCGATCGCATCATTGCCAAGAAGCTGTTGACCGCCAAAGCGGTAATCGGGCTCTTCCCTGCCGCCAGCGATGGGGATGATATTGTGCTGCAAAACGGCGAGGAAAAACCGGCAGTGATCCATTGTTTGCGCCAGCAGATGGAGAAACCGCCCGGGCGGCCCAACTACTCGCTGGCTGACTTTGTCGCCCCGCGGGAGAGCGGCAAGCAAGATTTCGTGGGCATGTTCGCCGTGACGGCGGGTATCGGTCTGCAAGAGATCGTGGCCGACTTAGAGGCGCAGCATGATGAATATTGCGCCATCATGGCCAAGGCCCTGGCCGACCGCCTGGCTGAGGCGCTGGCCGAATATATGCATAAGCGTGTTCGCGAGGAACTGTGGGCCTACGCTGATGCCCAAACTTTCGACAACGAGGCCTTGATCAGCGAGACTTATCCCGGCATTCGACCGGCTCCCGGCTATCCGGCTTGCCCGGACCATACGGAGAAAGGGGAACTATTTCGCATTCTCAACGCCCAACAAGCCGCCGGCATCACCCTGACGGAGAGCTTCGCCATGCTTCCCGCAGCATCGGTGAGCGGGTACTACTTCTCCCATCCGCAGGCCGCTTATTTCGGGATCGGCCGTATCAACCGCGACCAGGTCCAAGATTACGCCCAACGCAAAGGAATCGACGTAGCCACCGCCGAACGTTGGCTCGCTCAAAACCTGGCTTATGAGCCTACCTAGTAGGAATTCACTTGCCTATTATTCAATCTGCGAAATCTTTGATGTTTTAAGGAGTTAACATGCGCCACAGCGCGCTACCATAAATGTAAAGCAACCTTTCCAGGTTGCGATCAAGCTAGAAAGCTTGAATTACGAAGGAGAAATAACTTGCGCATCGGCGTTCTCTCTGACACACACAACAACATTGGCAACCTGCTGAAGGCGTTGCGCCTTTTCAAAGAGGAGGGCATCACGACGCTGATCCATTGCGGTGACATGGTCAATGTAACCACGGCGCGCCAGATGGCCAGCTTCGACGTCATTTACGTCAATGGCAATATGGATGATTCGGCCGAGGCTGTAAACGACGCCTTGTGGATGCTCAATCCCAAGAACGAAACGCCCGGCGCTGCCTACGCCGGTAGGGTGGATAGCGTATCGATCGGCGTCACCCACGGGCACATAGCGGGCAAGCTGGAGCAACTGGTACAGTCGCGCCGACACGCCTTCGTCTTCACCGGTCATACGCACAGGCAGCGGGATGAATTGGTAGGCAAAACGCGGGTCATCAATCCCGGAGCCCTGGGTGGGGCGCGTTACGGTGCGCGTACTGTTTGTATCGTCGATCTTGATAGTCGAGACGTTCGTTTCGTCAAGGTCTCAGACTGGTGAGGGGGGAAGATTAATGCGTTTCTTGGTAACTGGAGGAGCTGGTTTCTTGGGATCGGCTTTGTCCAATCGCCTTCTAGAGGAAGGACATCATGTAGCCGTATTGGACGATCTCAGCAATGGCCAGCAGGATCGTCTCGATCCCGCCATTGATTTCACTGAGGGAGATATCGACAACATCCCCCTGCTCTGGTCACTTCTTTATGATGTCGACTGCGTCTACCACCTGGCGGCACGCGTCTCCGTCGCCCAATCCGTATTGCATCCCCGTGACTACAACCGCGTCAACGTGGGCGGCACGGTGAGCCTGATGGAAGCGATGCGCGATACCGGCGTGCGGCGTGTTGTATTCACCTCTTCCGGGGCCATATACGGCCGTTTGTTGCGCGAACCCGTCCAAGAAAATGACCCGCCAAACCCCGACTCCCCTTACGCGGTCAGCAAGTGGGCCGCCGAACAATACATACACACCATCGGCGAATTGTGGGGACTGGAAACCGTCGCTTTACGCATTTTCAACGCCTACGGGCCTAACCAGAGCCTGCCCCTCTCCCACGCCCCGGTCGTGCCTCGTTTTTTGCAGCAGGCGCTAACCGGTGGCTCCGTGGTTTTATTTGGCAATGGCCAGCAGACGCGGGATTTCGTTTACGTCGATGATGTCGTCGATGGCTTGATCAGTGCTGCAACGGCCGTCGATGTCAACCGCGGCATCATCAATGTTGGTAGCGGCGTCGAAGTTAGCATTAATTGCTTAGCCGACCGCATAGAGCAGGTTACCGGGCGTTCTGTTAACCGTATCTACAATCCCACAGGAGCGGGCGGCGTACCCCGCCTGGTCGCCGATATCAGCCGGGCCAGGGCTCTGCTCGACTTTAAACCCAAGATCAAGCTGGGAGATGGCCTGCGACTGATGTTGGAAAGTGATAAACGCTTCCGTTTGTTTATGGTCGAAACCCACTAAAAGAAAAACTCGAACTTATCGTAGGGGCGAGACAGTTGGGGTTCAACTCACGGGTAAACCAAAGCCTCGTCACCAACTGTCTCGCCCGGCTGCTTAGTTACATCCCTACCCCCGCACGACCGCCAGCGGGCGAAACAGCGCGGAGACAAGGCCCTTCTGCAATACCAAGGCCCCACCGCACTGTCTCGCCCCTACCGCTTGCGATCATTCTCTTCATTGCTGCGCAAGCACCATCCTATGTCCATACCCCACCCGCAACTTCACCAACCCAATTCTGTGGTAGGGGCGAGACAGTTGGGGTTCAGCTCACGGGTAAACCAAAGCCTCGTCACCAACTGTCTCGCCCGGCTGCTTAGTTACATCCCTTCCCCCGTACGACCGTCAGCGGGCGAAACAGCGCGGAGACAAGGCCCTTCTGCAAGACAAAGGCTCACCCGCACAATCGCTTACGGGCGAAACAGCGCGGAGACAAGGCCCCTCGGCAATACCAAGGCCCTACCGCGCTGTCTCGCCCCTACAGTTGGAATAGCTACGAAAAACGCCACGGTTGGAAAACCGCGGCGCTGATGCCCAGGAGAGGACTCGAACCTCCACGCCCGTAAGGGCACAGGCCCTCAACCTGCTGCGTATGCCAATTCCGCCACCTGGGCTGGGTACCTCGTAATTATATCTCCAGACCACCACCTGTCAATTGAAATCACTACCCGCTAGGAAGCCGGTTCCTTATGGGTTGTCACAGTTTCATTGTGTGGATATGCTTATGCGTTAACTGCATTATTACAGGCAAAACCGCGCGCTACGGCACGCCATCAATAATGAAAAAGCTGACGGCTGACGGCTATCAGCTATAATCAAGGAGTTTTTATGTGTAGCACTCTACCAACATCGATCAATCTCCGTGAGCGCATCGTTGGCCTCGATCGCAAGGTGCCTTTACTAGACGGCCGTTTGGCCCCCTATATCAATCTCGATAATGCCGCCAGCACCCCCGCCTTACGTGATGCCCTGGAGGCCGTCAATCGCTTCATGCCTTACTATTCCAGCGTCCATCGTGGTAATGGGTTTAAGTCACGGCTGAGCACTGTCGCCTACGATCAGGCGCATAAGACTATCGGCCGTTTTGTGGGCGCCGACACGGAAACCAATACTTGCATCTTTGGCAAAAACAGCACCGAGGCGCTCAACAAACTGGCGTTTCGCTTCCCACAGAAACCTGATTCAGTCATTATCACGACGCAAATGGAACACCATTCCAATGATCTGCCCTGGCGCAGCCGCACAAAAGTGGTCCATATTCGGGCAACTCCGGAAGGCCGCCTGGATGAAGATGATTTTGATCGCCAGCTGGCAAAGTATGGTGAACGGGTGGAGTTGGTTGCCGTAACCGGCGCCTCTAACGTCAGCGGTTTCATCACGCCCATTCATCGCCTGGCGCGTAAGGCGCACAGCGTGGGAGCAATGATTCTCGTCGATGCGGCGCAGTTGGCCCCTCACCGGCAATTAAATATGAAAGCGGACGACGATCCCGAGCATCTCGATTTTGTTGTTTTATCGGCGCACAAGATGTATGCCCCATTTGGCACAGGCGCACTCATCGGCCCTAAGGCTTTCTTTTTACAGGGTCCGCCAGAATATCGTGGCGGAGGAACAGTAGACGTGGTGACGTTGGACGACGTCGCCTGGGCGGGCATGCCCGATCGTGACGAGGCCGGCAGCCCCAATGTCGTCGGCGCCGTGGCCATGGCCGCCGCGATCCAGGTGCTCATGGAAGCCAGCATGGACAATATCGCCGCCCACGAAGAGGAATTAATCAGCTACGCTCTCGAACGACTGGGACGGATTCCGGGGGTTAAAATATACGGTGAAACGAATCCTGCCAGAGCCCATGAAAAGGTTGGCGCTATTCCTTTTAATCTTGAAGGCATGTCACATTTCTTGCTGGCGGCCATATTGGGCTACGAAGGCGGCATCGGCGTACGCAGTGGCTGTTTCTGTGCCCATCCTTATGTAGTTCATCTCTTGCAGCTTGACGAGCACGAAGCCGCCACGTGGCAGGCTCAGTTGTTAGGGGGTGACAAATCTAATATGCCGGGCATGGTACGCATGAGTTTTGGCTGTTACAACAACACCGGTGATGTTGACCACCTGGTGGAGATGGTAGAGCGTGTCGCAAAGGGCGAATACCAGGGCGAATACGTGCTCGATCGCAGCAGTGGCGAATATACGCCGGTCAATTACGTCGATCCGCTTGAAGACTATTTCCTGCTCGAGCCCCAGTAGAATCTTGAATTTGCTATGGCCGCCTCTCCGTCCTAGTGGACTGCTCTCCAGACCGTGCTAAGGGGGATAGAAGAGCCGCCCATTGGGTCTGAGAGGCAACCCCAAGGAATACATAGAAACTTGGTTAACTGTTCTTGACATTTTGAACGGCAAGCGGACAATACCGCATAATTTCTAGGCCGCTGTTTGGCCTGAACGTACAAAAACAGCAGACCCTTAGGCTTCGAAGGCGAATCCTAGGGGTCTGTTATTGACTGATAAGGAAAATGATGAGGATTTGGATCGTTGTTTCGTTGTTACTGAGTGGTTTGATACTGGTCGCTTGCCAGAACAGCGCACCCACGCCAATCCCACCACCACCGACACCACTTGAAGCGATCGTCATGGGGACGGCCGAAGCCAGCCCTACGGTAACTATCACAGCGCCTAACGCAACGCCCGACGCGGTTCCAGTTGAAGCCACGCAGGCGCCTCCGCCCACGATTGCGCCCCTGCCAACCAGCACAGCGGAAGGTGGCGCTGCCCCCCAGGTCGTGGGGATCATCACCGCCGATGATTTCGGCACAGACCGCAATCCGCTGACGGGCGAATTGGTAGAAAATCCGGACAATCTTCAACGACGGCCGATCGCGATCAAGTTATCCAACGCGCCCGCCAAGCATACACGCCCCCAATCCGGTCTCAATGATGCTGATATCATCTTCGAACACACAACCGAGGGCAACTTAACCCGCTTCACGGCCATTTTCTACGGCAATACGCCAGAAAAAATTGGCCCGGTGCGCAGCGCACGCCTGATTGACCTCGAGCTGCCCGCTATGTATGATGCAGCCCTGGCCTATTCCGGCTCCAGCAAAGGCGTCGCCGAACGCCTGCGCAATTCCGACTTCCGCCCGCGCATCCTCTACGCCTGGGAAAAGGGATACTATCGTACCGAGGAGGACAAGCCGGTCGAACATACCCTATATGGAAATCCGGATTTGCTTTGGGAAGCGCTGGCGGATCTTGAGCAAAACGTCCCGCCAGCATTGACATCGACCAATGTCTTCAGTAATGAAGCGCCGCCTGGGGGTACACCGGCAGGCAGTATCAACATCGATTACAATTGGGAGACGGTCGATTGGCATTATGATGGCATCAGCGGCCGTTACAAACGTTGGGCCGATGGCCAGATCCATAACGACGGCAATAGTGGAGAACAGATCGCTGTAAGCAACGTCATCATTATTTCCCCCTTCCACGCATTTGACGGCAACATCTGCGAACAAGTTAACAAAGATGGCACCTGTGCCGCCTATTCAGTGGAAGTACAGTTATGGGGCACAGGCAGCGCGAAACTGTTCCGTGATGGACAACTTTACAATGTCACCTGGCATCGCGAAAATCGAGGCGATTCACTCACTTTTACTGATAGTGCAGGCCAACCCTTCCCCCTAAAGATCGGCAACAGTTGGGTACAGATCGTACCAACCTGGCTGAAGAATCCAGTCACCGTTTCTTCCTGAGCGACCTACAATTTCCCCGGAAATTTCGTTGAGACTTGCATTGTGTAATAGCATCTCAATTTCCGGGTAATTGGCATACCGAGTATTTTGGGGTCCACTAAAGACTTATCAGGGATTGTCATTCCTGCGAAGGCAGGAAACCAGGCGTTAGAACACCCTCCTTCGTGGGCATAAAAACGTGTTTGTGCATCCAGTTATTCGTTGCTAGAGACCCTTCAACTGCGTACCGCAATTGCGGCAATACTGATCCGCTTTTCCGGCTTTCGCACCGCAGTTGTGACAGAATTGAGCCTGGCTGGAACGTTCCTTAGGGCTGGGTTTGCGCGGTTTACGAGATTTACTCGAACGACGAGACTTACTGCTACTGTTGCCTTGAACCTTGGTTGCTACATACCACGTCGTGGCCACGGTAACCAACAACAGAGCTACACCTGTCAGAATGAGGGGCCAATTCAAGGCGGAAGAAGTTTCAACAGTGCTACTCGGCGTGGTAACCGTGTTCGCTTGCGATGGGGGTGCTCCTCCCGCAGTCAGGCCTGGTGAATCCATCTTATAGCGAAAGTTCAGCTCGAATGGTGTGCCGGACGGTAACGTTTGTGAAGGCAGCGCGTGGTAAGTTAACCCATCAGACGGGCCGGTGCCCACATTGGCTGCTAAGGGCTGCGTGCTCAGGCTTGAAGCGTTAAGCGGCTGCTGGATTTCAGCTATGAATTCTTGTACGTCGAGGTCAGCATTCCAGGCAAAATCAAAATTACGCCACTCCCCATCATCTCCGTAGGGAGCATAGTACTCCACGCGGAACTGCTCGTCCGGAGTTGTGAACGTCAATTCGTCGCCCTCAACCTGGTACTCAATATCAGCCATTCCGACGTCGCTATTGATGCGCGCGACGGCGTTAATCTCCGCTTGCGGAGGTAAGGGCACGCTCACTTCCGCCGGTAAAGAGGCATCGGCAGGTAGCGTTCCCGTCATGAGTACGAGAACAGATGGATCATCATAATCGGGCCAGAAAGCGATATATACGGAATCAAGGTCTGTAACCGGCGCCTGCGCCCTTATCAAGGATACAGAAGTAAGGGATAACAATACAAAGAGTAACAGGGATCTCATTCTCAATTTCATAAGGTTTGATCTACGTAAGGGAGATATTAAGCGTGTCCACGAAGGCGGATGCGATTGGCGCGGCAGGTGGGGCATTCCAGGTCCATATAGTCTCGTCCGCAAGTGCGGCAGGTGCGCTCTTCTACGGGACGCTCATCCGCCAGTGAGCCTATAACCAACACCAATTCTTCCCCTTCATGGGCAGATAACCAAGTTAACAAATCATGATCGCCGACGAGCCAACGGCCGTTTTCTTCCAGGTGTGCGATCCCGGTCATCACTTCCAAATCAACTTCCTGGGCAGCCGCAGCCAATTTGTATATCGCTGCACGTCTAATTGCAGACATCTTTTTACCTATGTATGAAAGTTGTCAACTTTTCTTACTTACACTGAAGAACGCAATTTTTGACCGCAGAAAGTTGACAACTTTTTGTTATAAGAGTACTACGATCAGCCAAAAAATGTGAACAAAAGATAGGCCACAACCAAGATAAAGAGGATGGAACATCCTATGCGAATTACCGCGGAAGCGATCTCAAAGACAATTCGCAGTAGTATAATGCCAATGACTAACGCTGCAAAAAGGATTAACCATGACAGGTATCCTCCACCACTTAGTGCGTCCAAAAGCGCATTCATAATCCACCCTTATTCGATTATCTGGCCGCGTTTTATGACCTTATTTACAAGATTGGTGCCATAACGATAGCCAAGCTGCCGATAATCGACCGTATCCAAAATAAGTATATCCGCTTGTTTCCCGTTTTCCAGACTTCCAATTTCCCGCCCACGTCCAATAGCGTGGGCCGCATTCAGCGTAGCAGCGACGAGCGCCTGCGCCTGCGTCAGGCCCATATAACGGCAAGCCAGGGCAATGACCATCTGCATCGATTCGCACCAGCTCGTTCCGGGATTACAATCCGTGGCCAAAGCCAGCGCGCCACCTGCTCGCAGGATCGCTTTAGCCGGCGTGTACTTCTCATGGGCCAGGCCGAAGGGTGTGCCGGGTAAGCCAACGGCAACGGTGCTCCCTTGCCCCAGCGCTTCAATATCTTCTTGCGGGGTTTCGACCAGGTGGTCGGCCGAGACTGCGCCCAATTGCACAGCCAGCCGGGTTCCACCTAATCCAACAAATTCATCGGCGTGCACTTTTAGCCGAAATCCAAGAGAAGCGGCCGTCTGCAAAATTCGGCGCGTCTGGTCCAGATCAAAAACACCTTCCTCACAGAAAACGTCGCAGAAAATCGGAACCCCGTATTCGGCCACCCACTCTGCAGCAGCCGGCAGCATGTCCTGGATCACCAGGTCCACATACGCTTCCGTGCGGCCTTCATACTCTTGCGGAACAGCGTGCGCCGGCAAGAACGTGGGGGACAGTTCAATCGCTTGCCGCGCATTCAGGGCCATGATTGAGTCCAGCAGTTTCAGTTCTGTCGCCGTGTTCAGGCCATAGCCCGTCTTGGCCTCGGCACTGGTGGTGCCGTAACGCAACATGCGTTCCAGGCGGGGCAAATTGTCTTCTACCAATTCGTCCAGCCGCGCCCGGCGTGTATCACGCACTGTGGACATGATCCCACCACCTTCAGCCATGATCTCCATGTAAGTCGCGCCGGCAAGCCGGCTTTCAAACTCGCCTGCCCGGTCACCGTACCAGGGAATGTGGGTATGGGGATCGACAAAGCCGGGAATGACACAACGGCCGTATGCATCTATCATCGTCCTGGCCGAATAATCTGAGCGTATGTCGGCCGTTTCCCCAGTGGCCACGATCACACGATCCGCCACAGCTACTGCTCCATTCTCGACAATGCCCAGGTCGCCCAGTCCCAGACCACGCTGCGGGCCATCTGCACCGGGTACAATACATAATTGAGTGGCTGAGTGAATAATTAAATCAACTTTCTGCACAATAGTCTCCAAAATAGGCGCCAGTAATGTCGCAAAACGACCGCTTCGCGTACAGCCGCCAGCTAGAATGCTACGTCCCTTCGCGAATCCAGAGGGCCAGGATGAGCACGGCCGTGGCCATGATAATCGCCCACAGAAACCCATTCCATATGGGGCTGGCCGCCTGCCAAAGCAGTAAGCCCAGGAAAGCGCCAATTGTACGGCCCATCGACATCGCGAAAATAATCATGGACATAACTATAACACGTCCGCTGGGAACCAGTTCCGTCATCAGCGGCATGCCCCCCACCACCGTGATCTCAAAACTAAGAAAGACAAGAAAAAGGGTGAGCAGCGCTGCCGTCAAGCTCGCACTTGTGAAAGGCAACAACAAGTAGCACAAGGCATTAAACAATCCTGTGGTGATGATCACCGGCCTTTTGCCAAAACGATCCACGGACCAGCCCGCAATCGTTTCTCCCATCAATTCCGCTCCACCAATGACCGCGGCGGCAATACCCAGGCTGGCCAGGCTGAGTTGAAAGCTGTCTTCCATCCAACTTCCAAAGACAATGAACAACATCTCATTGGCCAGGGTGATTAATGCTGTGTACAACATGGCGTACAAGACAACAGGGTGATGGCGCACAAACCACAGTGAACTGCGCAGGTGAGTGAGCGCCGGAGTTCCGGGACGTGTACTGGAAATGGAACGCAGCAATAAGAGCGCAGCGCCACTGCCAAGCAAAGCCAGCCAGAAAAATGGAGCCTGCCAGCCCCATTTTTGCATTGCCAGCGCGGTCAAAGGGGCTCCAATTAGTAAAGCCAATGCCCAGGAATATTCAGTAAAGGCAATTGCCCTGCCACGTCGGGCGTAAGGGACAACATCGCCCACATGAGCCTGCAGCGCCGGATCGTAAATCACTTTGGCCACACCCATGGCAGCCAATGTGATGCCCAATGCCCAGTAAGTGGGCCAGATCACGACAACAATACAACCCAGGCCAAACAATAGCATGCCGCCGGTAAGGACGATTCTGCGCCCATATCGTTCTGAAAGCGGACCAAAGAGGGGGCTCAGGAATCCAGTAGAGTTACGCAGCGTGATCAGCCGGGTAATGTCTGTTCGCCCTACTCCCAGACCGCGGGCCAGGACGGGGACGAATGGATATACCATGCGCACACCGGTGTTCAGAAACAGGCGCGCCAGCGTTAGCGCGCCCAGTTGTTTGGTTAAGGATGGTGATTTCTGGATTTCCACAAGTAAGGAGTCTATCTGAGAGTAGAGAACTGTGCGAGAAGGGCGCGGCGAAATTTCCAGAACAATCGTGCAGCCATTTATTTAACAATGTATGTAACCACTTAGCCCTCTCTGGCTGCGGCCGGTGTCCTCACCGTGCCGCCTCGACTGTCTCAGTCTGGAGAATTACCCTTCGGGACCGAGGGGCGGCCAGAGCCTGAGTAGTGACCAATATGCCCAATAGCCAGGTTTCAGAACTATAGATTCAGTGCTAAAATCCTGCCTATGTCCGATGGAAGTGAATCATCTGTTTCAGACCGTTCGGCAGGGCAGCGCGTTTTACTTGCCATTGCCCTTCCCTTAGCAGCAGCCGCTATTACCGGTCTTTTCGTCACTAATTTTTCCGAAACTGGCAAACTCTCCAGCCAGGGAGCAACGGCCGTTCTCATGAGCAACATCGCCGTGGTATCCTGGCTTCTAGGATTGCGCTGGTATGGTGCACGTGGGTTAGGTTTGCGTGGGGGACGGCCGCTTTATGCCGGCATTGGTTTTGCTGCATTAGCCTGGATCGTGACCCTCGCTTTACGCATCTTCTTCGTCGAAATTTCTCCGGTTGGCCCGGGTAACACGGCACGAACGTTCATCTATCTACTTTTGTTCGAAGCATTTGCCACACAAATCTGGACCTACGGGTTGTTGTTTCGTGCCGTCGCTGGCTGGCGCGGGCCGATCACCGCCGCCATCACCAGCGGAATTTTTTTTGGCCTGATAGCGACACTTCTGTTTCAGGAATCCTATAGCGGTAGTCAGCTCAACATCATATACTTCATCATCTGGGGTATTCTATACGGCATCATACGTTTACGTACCGGCAGCCTGTTGGGAACGGTACTCATCCAGTCCCTGCAATCTTTTTCGGCATGGGTAGCGCTCCCTCCTTATCCGGAACCACAACAGTCACAGCTACAAAACCTGTATTTGTCAGCCACAGTCGCCTATTTGGTCATCATCTGGCGGCTATGGCCCAAACAAGAGGATGATTACCGTTTGTAGGATAAGCCTGAGTGCTCTGCAAACAAATTTTCTGCAATCATTAACACCTAGGAGAAACCAAAATGTCATACGAATACATCTTGACCCGGACCGAAAGACGCGTCGGCATCGCCCAATTGAACCGGCCCAAGGCTTACAACGCACTCAGCCCAGCGCTGATGCAGGAATTGATGGATGCCTTGGAAGCGTTTGACGCCGATCCCGCTGTTGGCTGCTTACTGGTGACCGGCAATGAAAAAGCGTTTTCCGCCGGCGCAGATATTAAATCAATGGCTGCAGCCGCTACGCCGATGGCTATGCTGAACAGCCCGCTAATAGCGCAGTGGGACCGGCTGGCAAAGATTGGCAAGCCGGTTATCGCTGCCGTTTCTGGTTTTGCCCTCGGCGGAGGTTGCGAGTTGGCAATGGCCTGTGACATGATCGTGGCCAGCGAATCAGCCAAGTTTGGGCAGCCGGAGATCAACTTGGGTATCATCCCCGGAGCGGGCGGCACGCAGCGCATGACACGGGCCGTGGGTAAAGCCCTGGCCATGGAAATCATCCTCAACGATCGTCGCTTGAGCGCCCAGGAAGCAAAACAGGCGGGATTGGTCAATCGGATTGTGCCAGTAGAAACTTACCTGGAAGAAGCCTTGGTCTTAGCCAGCGAGATTGCGGCACGTGCGCCGGCGGCCGTGCGTCTGGCCAAGGAAGCGATCAATGCCGTCTATGAGATGCCGTTGCAGTCAGGATTGGCTCATGAAAGCCGGCTATTTTACATGCTTTTCAGCACCGAGGATCAGAAAGAAGGCATGGACGCCTTTATTAATAAGCGCCAAGCTAACTGGAAGGGGATATAGCGTGATGCGAGCATGAATCGCGGCATACTTTATGGCATTGGTTGCTATGTTATATGGGGTTTGCTGCCCCTTTACTGGAAAGCGTTACAGGAAGTACCGGCGGTTGAAATTCTGGCCAATCGCGTCGTTTGGTCGCTCATTTTCGTGGTTGGCCTGCTCATATTGCGGCAGAACTGGCGGTGGCTGCGGCCTGCTTTGCATCAGCGCAGGATCTTACTCACCTTTGCAGCCACAGCTACCCTACTGGCGGTGAACTGGTTCACTTATATTTGGGCCGTCAATGCCGGTTACGTTATCGAAACCAGTCTCGGTTATTTCATTAATCCCCTGGTGAACGTCTTGCTGGGGGTCCTATTTCTGCGTGAACAGTTGCGTCGCGGGCAAGTGGCAGCTTTGAGTCTGGCCGTTTTAGGTGTCGCCTATCTGACGTTTAGTTACGGCGCTTTTCCCTGGATCGCTCTCACTTTGGCCTTCACCTTTGCCTTTTACGGGTTGCTGCGCAAGACGGCCCCCCTGGCGGCTGCTGAAGGACTGGCTTTGGAAACGGCCGTGCTGTTCCTCCCGGCTGTCATCTATATGCTTTTGCTGTTTCGAACTGGTACTGCCTCTTTTGCACAGGGCAACCTACAGACCACGCTGCTGTTGATTGGGGTAGGAGTTGTCACGGCCATTCCCATGTTATTGTTCGCCGCAGCGGCCCGGCGCATCACGCTAACCAATATTGGTCTGCTACAATATATCGCGCCGACAATGCAGTTCCTTCTGGGCGTCTACGTCTTTAATGAAGCGTTTGGCAAAGAGCAGTTAGTGGGATTCGGTTTGATCTGGATGGCCTTGTTGGTATATAGCGCTGAGGCTGTGTGGGTAGGCCGTGGGAAGCACCATTCCCCAGCGATAAAAGAAGCGGGCCGGACCTAAACGAAAAGGGTATTCATTGGAAAGGAACACTCCAAAAAATGCGCACGAAGACATTATGGATTAAAGAAACGTATCTGCAACAAATACTTGACGGGCGAAAAACAGTCGAAGTTCGCGTCGCTTACGGCAATATCAGGCGTCTGCAAGTGGGAGACCGTCTCTTGCTGAACGAAAAACACCCGTATATTGTGCGACGCATCGGCCGTTACCCTGACTTTGCCACAATGTTAGAGCAGGAAAACCCAACCGCAATCGCTCCTGATACGCCTCCCGATCAGCTGCTCGGTCAAATACGTGCCATCTATCCCGCTGAAAAAGAGCATTTAGGCATTGTTGCGCTGGAGATCGAGCCTGAGGAAGCGTTGCGCGTTCGCCTGCTCTACGACTATGATCAACAAGAAATCGATACCTTGCGATCCTACTTGCAGCGTGGCATCACGCTTGCGGTTGGCAAGGAGATTGCGGAAGAACCCGATTACCACGTTCTCGTGGCCGGACGGCCGGATCGCCAGCAGCTAATTGCAAGCCCCTATCTACACACCCTGATCATTCCTTGGGTAGGGATATCACCAGAAATACGCGAGTTGCTAGCCGAATATCCGCAAATCGCCGTCCATAACCTGCATCACAATGCTGCGCCAACGGCCGAGTTGGCTATCGCCCTTCTATTCGCCGCGACCAAGTTCATCATCCCTTATGACCGCACGCTGCGCCAGCATGACTGGAGCATGCGTTACCTCAAATCAACACCGGCCCTGTTATTGGATGGCAAAACCGCACTTATTCTTGGTTACGGGGCGATTGGCAAGCGGGTCGCCAAAGCTTGCCGTGCTATGGGCATGTCTGTCCTGGCTGTCAAGCGTAAGCCGGCGCAGGCCAGCGACGAAGTCGCCCAGGAGATCCATAGCTTGCAAGCGCTTCATACCCTGCTGCCACGTGCTGACGCTCTGTTGATCTGTTTACCGCTTACGCCACAAACTGAAAATCTGATCGGAGAGGAAGAATTGGCCATGCTACCGGCGAAGAGCGTGCTGATTAATGTCGGTCGCGGCCCCATCGTCGACGAAACGGCGCTCTACACCGCCTTGCGTGATGGCCGGCTCCATGCTGCCGGCCTGGACGTCTGGTACAGTTATCCTGCCGGCAAGGAATCTCGTTCAAGTACGCCACCGGCGAGCGTCCCTTTCCACGAACTAGACAATGTGGTGATGAGTCCTCATCGAGGTGGGGATACAGCAGAAACCGGGCGCTTGCGCATGGTTCATCTCGCCAAACTGCTCAACAACGCCATTGAAGGCAAGCCGCTGCCCAACAAAGTGGACTTGAAGAGTGGCTATTAACCTCACCACCCACATCTCGATCGCTATCGCAATCCCAATCGACCTTGTTCTTGACCCCATCCAGGAAAATGATAGCGACAAAGGAACAGAGCACTCAACCACAAAAAGGAGCCAAGTGCCGCACAAAATGTGCTTCCAGCCCCGAGCGATAGTCAGCTTGGTGATTGGCAATAAAGCTGTGCAGCAAGTCGCCGAATGCATCCAAAATCGAGCCAAAAGTGACGTGCAAAACCTGGCGGGCATCGAATTGCTCAAAAAGGTCAGGCAAATTGGCGTCACTTAAATCGGCGTTTGTTGGAACCCGATCCAATTGCGCGTCAATAAAATAGGTTTTGCGATCATGCTCAAAGCGCAGTCGGGATAAATCCAACATGGGGCGGAACAAATCGGGGTCTTTGCGGGCAATGACTCGCAGCGCTTCTAAATAGCTGGTACCCGCTGTCTTTACATGAACGTAGCCGCGAGCATGCTTATTGATCGTGCCGTAAAGGCTGAATTTGTCTGATCCGGTATGTACGCTCAATTTGTACGTATCAAAATGATGCAAGATGGCCACGTGCTTGGCCAACTCTGCCTCAAATTGAACCAGGTCTCCCATGTAATCCACCCCTTTTTGAAATTTACCCACAAAACGGGGGGCCAGGCTGACAACCGGGATCTGAAGCCTGTGTAATTCGTTGGCGATGAAGAAATGTTCGTGGACAGAGGTGGGCGTGTCCGTTTCGTCTACTGACATCTCCATATCATAGGGTTGCCCCCCCATCTGGCGATCGAGTGCCGCAGTAATGGTCGCCGTATGGATGATGGCACGGCCGTATTTCACCAAGGCGCGCAGCAAAACCTCTTCGTCGAATTCGAGCAGGTAACCATCTAGCTGCAACGGTGTTTGGCAATATCCATCAAGCAAATCTTCGTAAGTTGTGCCAAAATCCTTCCAGGGAATTTGACCCGATTTACTATTTAACCATTCAAGACTGTCACCAGCAGCATCGTTATCAACATGATCGCTGGGATCGATGGTGTAGAAAGTATAGCCCGCTGCCACAAAAGGGGGCAGATCGCCAACATCTTTTACATGATCCGCGTCCGCTCCCCAAGGATCGCGCCACCCTTCCTGCAAAACACCCCACATCGCATCATCCACCACTTGCTGCGGGGTACGCCCAGTACGGTTGTTTTCACGGACCGACTGCTGGGCGAAAATCGGGGCTATCGAACCCTTCTTTTTAACCGCCGTCCTTACCGCCTGGATGTGGCCTGGCGTTGCCGAACCAAGCCGGTCGCCAAAACCAAAAGATGTCAAACGTCCCAGGGGGACAGGCTTCAGCCAGGGCAGGCGAGAACGCATTTCAGCCGCATTTTGCGCTGTGAGGGGGCAATAGACAACAGTGCCTTCTTTCACGGTGTCTGTAAAACCCTGGGAATTGCCAGATACACCAAGCCATTTCTGGCCAACCTGCTCCAGACGGCCGATGAAATAACTCGACCCTTTGTAGGTAACCGTTGAATTATCGTAGATGTTCATAGTAGAGAACTTGGTATGCATGGATTTTCTCACTTCTTAATCAAGATGATAAGCACGTTTCGCCAGGCCATAGGCCAGGTCGTGCGCCATATCGAGCGCATCGTCCATATCGACGATGCTGCGCACAACCAAACCTGCCAGCCAATTGGTTGCGGCTCGCCGCCATAAATCATGCCGCGCGGGGATGGAAGGAAAGGCGCGCGTATCATCGTTAAACCCGGCGGTATTGTAGATGCCGGCAGTTTCCATGACCTGGTCAAAATAACGTCTCATCCCTTCAAGGCTATCGTAAAACCACCAGGGGGGTCCCAACTTCACAGCGGGATAATGGCCGGCCAGCGGCGCCAACTCACGGCCGTAGGTCGTTTCGTCCAGGGTGAATAGAATCAAATCAAAGCGCTTTTCGCTGCCAAATCTAGCTAGAAGAGGCTGCAAATTACGCGTATATTCGGTTGGCAAGGGGATATCTGCGCCTTTATCCAGGCCAAAACGCTCAAAAACAACCCGGTTGTGATTGCGATAGGAACCGGGATGAAGCTGCATCACGAGCCCGTCTTCAACACTCATACGCGCCATTTCAATGAGCATGTGTCCGGTAAAGCGCATGGCATCTTGCGCCGTTGCATCACCTTTAAACGCCCGCTGCAAGATAGCCTCGGCCTCTGGGGATGATAGCACGGCCGTGTACGGGGACAGCGCCGCATGGTCAGTGGCCGTAGCGCCCATTTCCTTAAAGAAAGCACGACGGCTCTCTAGCGCTTGAATGAAAGTAGCATAATCGCGCACCGTAATTCCACTAACGTCGCTAAGGGCATCAATATGCTGCCGCCAGCTGAGCATATCAATATTGACCACAGCATCAGGGCGAAAGGTGGGCAGTATACGCCCTTGCCAGCCCGAATCACGGATCGCCTGGTGATATTCCAGGGTGTCCGTAGCGGCATCCGTAGTACATAGCACTTCGATATTGAACTGCTCATAGAGCCGGCGAGGGTTAAATTGCGGTTCCTGTAACTTTGCCTCAATTTGATCGTAGACAGCTTGCGCTGATTCCCCGGTTAGCTTTTCAATTACGCCTAGGACCCCAAACATTTCATCGGCCAACCACATACCCGTAGGCGTGCCGCGGAACAGATTAAAATGCTCGGCAAACATCTGCCAGATACGGCGCGGGTCGCTCTCCACTTCGCCACCATCTTGGCGCGGAATGCCAAGGTCTTCCAGGGAAATGCCTTGGGAATAGAGCATACGATAGATGTAGTGATCAGGGATGATCAACAGCGCCGCCGGATTTTCGAATCGAAAATCATCTTCAGCAAAAAGACGGGGGTCCACATGGCCATGGGGGCAAACGAGCGGAAGCGTGGCAATGGAGCGGTAGAGCTCTAAAGCCACCTTCTTTTGTCCCGGGTCTGGGTCGAAATAACGATCTTCAGCTAGGTGAGATGTCGTTTTAAGTTGCATGAATCTTTCCTTGCTCCCACGGTCTGGCTACGAGTGTTGTAAAGAACATTCGCTCCACAAGGGTTCTACAAAAGAACTTATGAACGACCTTCCTTGAAATTGGCTTGGCGTGATCACTTCAGCGATGAGATGACCAGAGTCATTGCTCCTTACCAATTTTCATTCATGGTGGCCGGTGCAGCCGGTGTGAACTCCTCTGAAACGTAATGTTAGCGCTAACGTACGTTCTGAAATCCTAACGTAAACCGTATGAGTTGACAAGCAAATCTGGAACACAGCACCATCCTGGATTATAATTCGCAGATGTCCATTTACGCGAAACATATCGGATCAGAACTGCAAATACGGCCGTCCCAGGTGGATGCGGCTATTGAACTGCTGGACAGTGGCAACACCGTGCCCTTCGTCGCCCGTTACCGCAAGGAGACGACAGATAGCCTGGACGAAGAGCAGCTGCGCCAGATACAAGAGCGGTTAAAGCGTCTGCGGTCTTTGGATGAACGTCGAGAAACGATCTTGGACTCGATTGCCGAACAGGGTAAGTTGACACCCGAACTTAGAAAGCGCATCCAGGCAGCCGCCACGCCAACAGCCCTGGAAGATCTATATCTGCCCTACAAACCCAAACGACGCACGCGGGCCAGCATGGCCCGTGAAAAGGGACTGCAACCATTGGCCGAATTAATACTGGCACAGACGCTTTCGTCACAGACTGTGGCCCAAATTGCCGCTCCGTTCGTAGGCGAGGAAGTTCCAACATGTGAGGAGGCGTTGGCCGGCGCGCGAGATATCGTCGCCGAGACGATTAGCGACCAAGCCGGTGTGCGGCACATGATTCGTAAGAAAGCGCTGCAGTGGGGAACTCTATCTTGCCAAAAGATAAAAAAGGCTGCCGACGACAAGCAAGTTTATGAACTTTACTACGCTTATGAAGGGCGTGTAGACCGCCTGAAGCCGCACCAAATTTTGGCCATCAATCGTGGCGAGTCGGCCAAGATTCTTCGTGTCGATATCGACATTGATGAGCGCAACTGGTTACTATCAATCCGCTCTGCTTTTCGGCCTGACCGCCGTTCACCGCTTTCAGAGCAGTTGCAGATGGCCATCAACGACGCCGCACAAAGATTACTGCTGCCCGCCATCAAACGGGACGTACGCCGTACCTTGAGCGAAAAAGCGGAGAAGCATGCTATCACAATATTTGCACGAAACCTGCGGGGATTGATGAACCAGCCCCCACTATCCGGCCACATCGTTCTGGCAGTCGATCCGGCGTATCGCACCGGCTGCAAAGTCGCCGTTTTGGATGCCACGGGCAAGCTCTTAGAAACAGCTACTATCTATCCGCACCAGCCACAACGAAGATGGGGAGACGCTCTTAAGACGCTTTCGCTCCTGGTCAGGCGTCACAAGGTCACTTTAATCGCCATTGGCAACGGCACAGCTTCCCGCGAAACGGAAAAGTTGGCTGCCGAATTGACGAGCAAATTAGGATCCGTACATTATCTAATCGTCAATGAGGCAGGCGCCAGTGTCTACAGTGCCAGTAAATTGGCCCGCGCTGAACTACCTGATTTGGACGTTAGCTTGCGTGGAGCAGTTTCCATCGGACGGCGTGCTCTTGATCCGCTGGCGGAACTAGTCAAGATCGATCCAAAGTCCATCGGCGTGGGCCTGTACCAACACGATGTTAACCAGAAGCAATTATCGGAAGCACTAGAGGGTGTCGTGGAGAGTGTCGTCAATCAAGTGGGTGTAGATGTCAACACGGCCTCACCCGCCTTGCTGACCCATGTGTCGGGTATTGGGCCTAAGTTGTCGGAGCGGGTGGTCGTTTATCGTGATAAAAACGGCCGCTTCCCCAATCGCCAAACCTTACTCAAGGTCAATGGTCTAGGCAGCAAGGCGTTTGAACAGTCCGCCGGTTTCTTGCGCATTCTTGATGGCGAAAATCCGCTGGATGCCAGCGCCATCCACCCCGAGAGCTATGATACGGCCATTGCGCTCCTGCAACGAGCCGATCTCGTTAACGAAGGGGACTCAACGCGGCGCGAAGCCGTCCTTTCCAGTATAAAACCCACGGCGGAGTTGGCTGCCGAACTGGGAACAGGGCTGCCCACACTTGAAGACATTCTCGAGCAACTTATGCGCCCTGGCAGAGATCCGCGTTCAGACCTACCTGCGCCAATTTTGCGCAGTGATGTACTTACGATGGATGATTTAGAGCCGGGGTTATTGCTCACTGGCACGGTGCGTAACGTCGTCGACTTCGGCGCCTTCATTGACATTGGCGTTAAGCAAGATGGCCTGCTGCATCGCAGCCAAATACCACGCGATACCCGTCTCGACGTAGGCAATACACTCGACGTGGCGATCCTCAAGGTTGACAAGACACGTGGCCGGATCAGTCTCGGTTGGCCAAAGGAGAAAGAGCTCTGACGGCTGAAGACTTGGCCCTGGCTACGTTTCGCTTTTATGCCGACCTCAACGATTTTTTGCCGGCACGCTGGAGGCACGAATCGTTTCATTATCCCGCTTATGATGGCACGCAGTCCATAAAGCATCTGATTGAATCCATTGGCGTGCCGCACACAGAGACTGAACTGATCGTCGTCAATGGCCAACCTAAGGACTTCACCTATCTGGTGCAGTCCGGCGATCGAATCAGCGTCTATCCTGCGTTCTCATCTTCGGATATTCGTCCCCCCATCTCGTTGCGTCCGCCGCTGCCAAATCCGGTACGTTTTCTATTAGACAATCATCTGGGAAAGCTGGCCCGCTATTTACGACTGCTGGGCTTTGACACCTTATACTTCAATAATAAGTTCGACGACGCGCAACTGGCACAACTGGCCCAGGATGAAGGATGTATTTTGTTGACCCGGGATCGAGGTTTACTAAAGCGAGGCCAGGTTGTCTACGGCTACTGCCTGCGCAGCAAAGACGCGCAGGAACAGGTTTTGGCGGTTCTGCATCGTTTCCAAATCACTGATCAAATAGACGCGTGGCGCCGGTGCTTGCGTTGCAACGGCCGTTTACGCCCGGTGGCTAAAGAACGTATCCTGGATCGTTTGCAGCCTAAAACAAAGCTTTACTACCATCAATTCCAGATTTGCGAAACGTGCAGTCAGATTTACTGGAAAGGCTCACACTTCAAGCGCTTGGAAAAGTTTCTTCAAGAAATCGCAGCCGCCGAGTCTACACAAAATAATAGGGGCGACCGGCTTGCCTAATGGCGGTTCTTGTGGGATCGTAAGATGCAGTGCGTCCGATTACAGGTGGAGGCAGCTTGCCCGGCATCCTACCACTATGAACGAATGTCCAGATCATTTGCAGCAATATTTTATCATTTCAATCTGCGAAATCTTTGATTTTTCTGGAGAGGACTATGCGTAATTTCTTGCGGCTTATAGCAACTCTAATCACATTGATCGTAGTGCTCTTGTTACCCCTATCCTTGTTCGGACTACAGGTTGGGCAGATACTCTATTCTCCCGAATCCATGCTCAATCTCATAGCCGAGCATATAGTGGGCCCTTCCTCATCAAATGTGCTTTCCGAAACGCTCCTGCGCACGATACCTTCCCAACTGGGAGTTGCCGAGGATTCCGTTTTAGGAGAGGCGCTGGCTACGATTTCGGCGCAATCTGAACTTCATCAAACAATTTTGCCGCCGGAACTGCAATTGCAATACGCCGCGCAAGGACTCAATAGCTTTTACCAATGGCTTGAGGGGCCGGATCCCATGCCAGTTCTCGAGCTGGACATGGAGCCATTTAAGACCCACATAAGCCGTGACGCCACTAATTTGGTATCAGGAGCCTTGGATCTTCTCCCTATCTGTACGGCCGAAGAAAGTCTGGCGTTAGCCGCCACACTGCTTGGCGCGGCATTGTCCGGTGAACTTGTTCTGGAATCCATCCCAACATGTTTGCCCCCGCTAATTCCTCTGGAAACCATCGCCCCGGCCGCTGGCGAACTCTTACGGCAGCAGCTAGACATCATCCCGCAAACTATCGTCTTGAACAGCCTGATACAGGCTTCGCCAGAATCTATGGCAGAGCTTAAAGGTCGCCTGCAGCTGCTCAAGGGAGCGCTTTACTGGAGTTGGCTGCCTTTCGTTTTCTTGCTCATCTTTGCCGCGCTTGTTGGCGGACAGACGCGAGATGGCGTGCCCCGTTGGCTAGGCTGGTCGCTATTGCTCGTCGCTCTTCTTACCTTTCTAATAAGTCTTATTCCTGCAAGCTGGTGGCTGGCTATGTTAGTGCCACAATTGACCACTTGGCCATTACTGCTACAAGTGCCGGCCGCGGCCATGTCAGGCGCCATTTTCGATCAGGCTGGGGATTCATTAATCTGGTTCGTCGCTGGACTTACGATCCTTGGCATAGCGCTGCTTTTGCTGGCCGCTTTCTTAGGTCGCCAGCAGGCGAAGCGTATCTAAAGGCGCTTCAGAATTAACCCGATTTTCCCGTACACTAGTAGCTAGAATACCCAAAAACGGGAATTCTGGCCTACATGCTTAACGGCTCCCTAAGTCCAATTATCCAAAATTACTTGACATAGTATTGGTAACTCCTCCATAATATAGGCACTTATGGGACTGCGGTACTAAGCGGAACCATTGTATTGATCAGATGGAGTACCTAATATGAATAATGGCCGTGTTTTCCGATCCATCCTGTTCGCCTGTTTGCTGATTGTTTGCGCCAGCGCAGCGGTTCTGGCCCAGGATAGCGTACCTGATTTTGATCTTGCCATCAGTGAGATTGAAGCGATCCCCCTATCAGCCGGTGGCGGGGAAGAGACCACGTTCACGGTTACTTACGAGAATCTCTCAGCAACGGCCGTGCCGGCAGATGCAATGCTGGATCTCGTCTTGACAGTGACGGAAACCCAGACGGGTCAGTTGATCGAACAGTGCCGCCAACCAGTGGACTTGGCCGGTCTGACATCCAACGATGGACCACAAGCATTGTCCTTCCTTGATTGCGCGATCAGCCCCCAGGGACAAAACACCCACCTTGTGAGGGCTGAATTCGTGGAGGGTGGACAGGAGGTAAGCAATGGTCCGTACAATCTCATCGTCGGAGATGCGCAAGGCGACAATAATGGAGGATTGACGACATTGCTTCCGGCCACAATCGTCAATGACAGCAATCTACCCGCCGATCTGGCCCGTATATTCGCCGGGTTGGCAATATTTTTCGCCGTCATGGCCCTGGTATCCGCGGGGACGGAGGTGGTCATTGACAGTCTCAAAGTCGGCGTAGGCCTGAAACGCAAAGTAACAACTATGGAAGCACTGGAGCGCATGGAGAAATACCTGCCCGGAGAGCTGGCCAGCTTGAGCGTCAGCGCCGCTTCTCGCGAACAATACAAGCGTATGTCACGAGAGATTCGAAGCACGCTGGGCGCTGTTCTACAGGGCACCTCGGATTTTGTGGCTTTACGAGAACAAGTGGCAAGTGGTGAGTTTGGCGACGCTTTTCGCAAAGCGGAAGAATTGCTGCCGCAAGTTGGCGAGGTGTCAGAGGAAAATATTTACCAGTTGAAGAAGCAATTGTTCGCCTTCACCAATCGTTTGGCCAACGCTGCGGAGAATCAACTCCAGTTGAAACCTGAGACGGTACAGCCAATGCGCGATCAGATCGCGCAGGAGATCAGCCTTTTTGATGGCCAGAATCCGGACGATTTTCTGCAAAGCCTCTTTGACACCCTGCAAGATGCGCATTTCTGGTCGGTGCAGATCGCCGATGGGTGGCTCAACGAACAAGAAGAAATCTTATTTGATAGGAGCAGCACCAAGGTTCTGGCCAATTTTGAGAGTGACGTACGGCCGATGCTGGAAGGCGTTGGCTTTGCGCCGGAGTCTGTAGATCTGGCCGAGCGGGAGTTGGCCTCACGCCTGAGGATCGTGGAAACGGGCATATCCCAAAATACAGACATCTTCGTCTCCAGCGTCAAGAACGTCCTAGACGCAGTGGAACTACGTCGCTACGAAACACAGAGTCCGGCGCGCAAGGTGTGGCGCATTTTGCGCAGTTGGTACGGCGGCATTTTCCCGCCTCTACGCTTGCGATCTGTCTTCGTTCCATCCCTTTTCCTGGCGGCGCTTGCGCTTTATGGAACCTGGTTGGCGCAAATAAGCAGTAGATCCAACTCGCTAACGCAATATGTAACCAATCAAATCCCGAGCCTCGAACCATTCCCCTGGCTACTCTGGCTCCTGCTCTTTTTCGTCATCGCTTACCTTTCACTATTATTGCTATACCTGATCAGAAAAGCACGCGGGCGCGGTGGCCAACCATGGTTCATCGGGTTGTACGGCGCGACCGCGCTTTCATTACTTGTTGGCCTGTTTTTGCTTCTAATCCTGTGGTTATTACAGGCGACCAGCGCCAGCAGTACGTCGGGGCAGTTCGAACTTTTGACCTGGACACAACCCTGGTGGTCTTGGCTGGTCTTACTATCCGTTTCTACCTTGATCTTGCTGCTTTTTGTAGGCCAGGTAGGCAAAGCTATCTACGAAAGGTTGGTAAGATCGGCCGTTGCTGACGGCCGCATGGCTGAGGGCCGGCAACTGCTGCAAAATGCAACCGTATTAAGCCGCGTGGAGACGTTTTGGAATCTGCTACGCCATGGCTTTGACGTCACTGAAGTGGATCCTGACACTTTCAACTTGCCCGAGACGGTGACCAGCTTCGAGGATCTATCAGCCGCAAACGGCCAGCCAGGATTCGAGTTTTCGGCGGAAACAACTGCCCAGTTTATTATGCAGCGTACTGACCAGCAGCGGGACGAAGAAACCTCCCGGCTGCGCATCTTGCGCGTCGCAGCCATCGTCATCGGCCTGGTCCTGGCCTACCTGCTGCAGATAGATGTAATCAGATTGCTGGGCGAGGCCTTTCCCGGCGTACTGGATAGCCTCAACGTGATCATTGTCAGCGGTGATACTTTGCATGCCTGGAGATCGTGGCTGCCAGCCAACAAAACGATAACGGTTGGCATCATCCTCACCGCCTTCGCCGCCAGCGCCGGATCAGCCTTCTGGCATGATCGCCTGGATAAATTACAGGCTTCGAAAAAAGGGGCCCAGGCCGCCGCTACACTTTTGAGCCAGGCTTCACAGGTCGTCGAAACAGTGAAGCGCAATTAGCGATCGCTGCACACCAACGACCAGAGGTTTGCATGAATAAATGGATATTGCTATGGGGGTGATTCATTTCAGGATAGGATGAGAAGGCATCAATTTGCAAAATGATGAATTGTCGAATGGATGCATGGTTAATGAGACGTCATCTCCTGCTCTAAGCGCTCTAATTCTGTCTGTAACGCGGCTACCTCCCGCTCGCGACGCTCAACCGCGCTCTGCAATTCGCCGCGCACCAAGCTCCACCAATCGTGGTCTTGCCCTTCAATCAATTGGGCTCTCTGCCAAAGACGGGCGGTATTCTCCTGGCGCAAGAGGCGTAGCTGGCGTCTTGCTTTTCGCCGTTGGTGACGGGCCTTCATGATCTGCTGCCGCAGTTCGCGTGTGGCGGCACTGTCAATGCCCGCCAGTTCGGCGATTTCGCCCGGCTCAAGTTCGCCAGCCAGGTCGTACAGAGCCTGTAAATTGTTACTCGCATAGGCCTTGTTTACCGAGGCCATCATAGAAGTGCGGTACGATTGTTCGACGACCGTTCTGGCTAGATCGGGGTGAAAGCGGCGGGCCAGTTCACGGTAGAGGCGTTTTTCGGCCGCTTTGTCCCGTGGCGTAGGCGTCGGCAGAAGCAGCTCTTCCTCTTCATGCTCATCATCAAAGCCTTCCCTGTTCTGCCCCAGCAGATCATCCTCTTCTAACCAGGCTGGATCAATCCCCTGGCGTAACAGTTCTAGACGTGTGAGGCACGCCTGTTTCTGAGCACGCAAATCCATCAGCGTATCTACCAAGCTATCCAGCTTCAAGCGGCAATGCATGCGGAAGGCATTGACCGCTGCTTGTTCTTGGGCCAGCTCCGCTTCCGCCTCCAATTGCGCCTGGCGAGCATTCTTCAGTTCGCGCTGCAAGTGCGCATTCTTTTCGCTGGCAGTGCGAACGGATTCAATCTTTGAACTGTTCATTCGCTAATTGCACTCTGTTCCAATCCCCATTTTATCTTGGTTCGCAGCAGCGCCAAGTAAGGAAACGTGCTTCTGAAACGATTTTCTCGTTGCGGTGATCGTGATAAGATCCTTGGTCAATATTTGAGGTAGAATAATGGAAAATGAGATTACCAAAACGGACATCGCCATCATTGGCGCCGGTCCCGTAGGCATTGAACTGGCCATCGCCTTGGAGCGGACTGGGCTAGATTACTTACTCATCGAAGCAAAACAGATCGGTGATGCTTTTACAAAGTGGCCGCCCAATACCCATTTTTACAGCACGCCGGAACACGTAGCGCTGGCTGGTATTCCGGTACACAATCTAAACCAACAGCCAATCAGTGGCGAGCAATACCTGGCCTATCTGCGCACGTTGGTGGAGATGTATGATCTGAAGCTGCGCCTTTATGAACCAGTGGTGGATATCCAGAAAACGGCCGTGGGCTTTGAACTGCGCACAGAACATTTAACCGGCCCCAAATTTTATCAATCGCGCCGTGTGGTCCTGGCCAGCGGCGGCATGGCCGCGCCACGTTTGCTCAATATTCCAGGCGAACAGTTACCCCATGTCACACATTATTTCCCCGGACCGCACCCGTACTTCCGCACGCGGGTATTGGTGGTTGGCGGCCGTAATTCCGCCTTAGAAACGGCTTTACGCTGCTGGCGGGCCGGCGCACGTGTGTCAATCAGCTACCGCAGGCCCGACTTTAACTATGACATCGTCAAGCCCCATCTGGCCATGGATGTGGGAGACCGACTGCGTAAAGGGGAAATCGAATTCCACCCATCTACGATCCCCGTCGAGATCACGCCTTCCTATGTCATTCTAGCTGCCACACTGGACGGCGTAACCCCTGACGGCCGGTCATTCCAACACGAAACAGATTTCGTATTGCTATGTACGGGCTTTGTGGCCGATATGAGCCTATTCAAGATGGCCGGCGTCACTTTGTGTGGAACGGAGCAGGCTCCCTTGTTCGACCCAGCGACCATGGAAACGGATGTGCCTGGTCTTTACGTGGCAGGAACGGCCGCCGGTGGCACGCAGTCCCGCTTCACCCAATTTATCTCTACCAGCCATGATCATGTAGGCAAGATCATCAAAGCGCTCACCGGCTCAGCGCCCGATCGCCTAGGCACCGTCGCCGCGCGCAACAACGCCGTCACCTGGGAAGAAGTAAAGGCGAACTAAATAAGCCGGTCACTGGATGATCGGCTCTCCAAACTAAATATGTAACGGATTATGCAGATTCTTCGACCGGCTTTAGCAAGGACATGCGATTGCCGACCGGATCTGCGAAATGAAACATTGTTCCCACACCGGGGATGTCCATTGCTTCGCCTAACATTGTGCCGCCATTCGCATCAATCTTGGCCACACTTCCTTCAATATTGTCAGTGTGAATATAGATGACGGTCGTACCTGCCGGATTTCCCTCTTGTACATTGCTGAATCCGCCACCAGGCTTACCCTCACCTGAACTAAAGACAGTGTAATCCATTTCGCTGAAATCGGTCATTTCCCAGCCGAATACGTCGGAGTAAAACTTGGCTGAGTCCTTGTGATTATTGGCTGACAATTCAATGTGAACTATTGGGTGAGACATAGATACCTCCATTTGAGCTGCTAATGGTGAGGGTTTAGGGTTTTTATATTAGCTCACATGTTCTCTTTGGGCAAGTATGCCTGCTTACATTATGAGATACCTTACTACATAGTTGCAGTACATCATACTGCATAAACTGTGTAATCTGTGTGCTACGTCCACAAGTGCTAAAAGCCAGAATCAGGCGTGCGTCATTTGCTTAGCTGAGGGAAAATAACGGAATATGGAAGCGGCTTGCTTCCTTACAATCCCATAAGATAGTCCTGCTCATGATCCTGTGTTGGACGGCCGTCTTAGCGGGATACGCCATCGCTCGTCACGAGCGCCTAAACTCCACGACCTATGATCTGGCCATTGTAGCCCAGGTGATTTGGAACACATATTTGGCGCCGGCCGTACCTTTTATTTTCATCGCCGCTATTCAGGGCGCGCATGAAGTCCAAAAGTGGCTGACTCCTGAGCGTGCACGCCTTAACTTGACAATATATTTAGGTTTAGCGACTTTACTGGCCTGGGTACGGGACAACCCATTCACGCAAACTGTTGCCGAGCCATTTTATGAAGTAAAAGGGCAGGAGCAGTTAAGCGATGCCAGGTCATTTAAGGAAGCAGCAGCTTTGCTTCCGGACAACGCTGAAGTAGCGACCATGCCAAATTATGGGCCGCACCTAGCCTTACGCTCGCAACTACATATTTTCCATGACCGGTCCAGAATATTTGAGCGGCCACATGGCTTTGCTCAGACGGAATACATTCTCATCCACCTGACCGATCTACGTGGAGATGAAAACACGCGCTTTTATTACAATGGTATCCAAACCGCCCTTGGCAACCTCGGTTATGGGGCCCTGTATGCTGATAACGACGTGGTTTTATTGCAAAAAGGAGTAGACCCCCAACCGCTCACCAGCGGCATCGTACTACAGCGCGTTCAAGCCTTGCTAGATGGGTGTGGAAGTAATTCGCTGGCCGTTCTTGATACCGTAGAATGGATGGCCAGCCACTGGATTCGCGACAGCCTGCGCAGAAGGCTATCCCCTCTGAAACCACTTTTGAAAATGGGATTTATTTGCTGGCATATGAAGTGCCAGATTCAAGCGCTCCAGGACAGCCGCTGTGTGTGACGCTTTATTGGCAGACAGAAACGGGCGATGCGCTTGATCTGTTACCGGTTGAAGTTTATAAGGTCGAATGATTGACGGAAGTGAATTAAGCGCCAAATGATGAGAAAGAGTGAGGTTTGCCCTAGCGGCTGCCCCCTTATACAATCGCCAGCACTCACCGGCAGGCACGAATGCTCTGGAAAAGGTTGACATTTTTCTATGTACATACAGGGTAGCAAGCCGCTTGTAGCCGGAAAAGTTGGCAGCTTTGAGTGTAGCATACTATGTTATTGGCAATTGATATCGGCAACACGAATATTACGCTGGGTGTGTGGGACGGCCGTGTCTGGCAGCGTGAATGGCGCCTGCACACGGCACGGGAACGAACAGCCGATGAATTCGGCATCTTACTGTCCGGGCTCCTGCAAGAAGCCCAGCTAGACCAAGCAATTAGCGGCGTCGTTCTGGCCAGCGTCGTACCAGCTCTAACTGGAACTTTCCAGAAACTTTGCCAACAAGTACTGCGAAAAGAAGCGCTCGTCGTCAACGCCCAGACGGATACGGGCATCCAGATCCGCACAGATAACCCCGCGGAAGTCGGGGCTGATCGCATTGTCAATGCCGTGGCCGCATATCACCTTTTCCAGGGGCCGTGTATCGTCATTGATATGGGTACGGCCACCACGTTCGATGTGATCTCGGCCACGGGCGAGCTTCTGGGTGTGGTCATCGCCCCGGGATTGCGACTGGCGGCGGATGCCCTGATTGACCGCGCAGCGCAATTATCCCAGGTGCCCCTGCAGGCCCCACCACAAGCAACCGGCCGCAATACGATACACGCGATGCAGTCGGGCCTGATCTTTGGCTATGTATCGCTAATCGAAGGGATGATTCAAAGACTGTTGCAAGAACATCCAGACAAAGCGCAAAAGATTAATATTATCGGCACCGGCGGCCTTATCAAGTTAATCACACCCCACACGACGATCATCGACCACGTTGATCCGTGGCTTACGCTGACTGGCTTGCGTGTCATCGCTGAGAGAGTCAATTTATGAACTGGAAACAAGATCCTAGACATTTGCATCTCGTGGCCGCTCGTTCGGGCGTGCTGACGCTTATGTTACTGTTTCTGGTGGCCTGCAGCGCACAAGATCTTATGCCGCCTCGTCTGGCGCCACCGGCGCCGGCGGCCAGGGTGGCCACGCCGGAAGCGGCTGAACCTCTCTATTTAGCTGCTCCAACAGCCACGGTCGATCCCGCTTTAAGGAGTGAAGCGAAATTCGAATCCTCGCCGGCGATTGAGGTATGGATCAACGAGACATCACCGGAACATGATGCGATGCTGCATAGTATGATGGATGATTTCACAGAACAAAGCGGGATCAACGTCGCTCTTCGTCTTGTCTCTCCCATGCTATTACCCGACCTGATGCACACGGCCGTGCTCTCCAACACCTTACCTGATGTGGTATTGCACCCCATTGAGTACACCATGGCATGGCGCGAAGAAGGGGTTCTTGATACGCAGACTACCGCGGCCATCATAGAGGAAATCGGCAGTGACACTTTCAATCCTGGGGCCATTGATTTAGTGACCTTCAATGGGCAGCCATCGGCCATCCCCAGCGATGGCTTTCAGCAGATCTGGCTATACCGTAGTGACTGGCTTGCAGAGCAGGGCTTGGACACTCCTGATAATTACGACGGCATGTTAACCATGGCCGAGACCATGTTTGATCCCGATAATATCACCTCCGGCCTAGTGATTCCTACAGAATCGAACCTGATTAATACACACCGCGCCTTTGAGCACCTGGCAACAGCCAACGGCTGCCGCCTCATAGATGACAAGGGGGAAGTAAGGCTACTCGATGCCGCTTGCCGCGATGCCCTAGATTTCTATTTTTCTATTGTCAACCAGTACAGTCCACCCGGGGTGCAAACAGATACCAGCGCGCACAATGCGTTCCTAGACGACCGCACCAGCATTATAATGACCTCGCCAAGCATCCTACCCGACCTGGCAAATACCAATCGCCTCGACCAAAACACAGGCATCTTGACCACGTTGACCGGGAACGGGCCGGAAGCTACGCCAGCTAATTTCGGTAACATCACATACCTGGGAATTACGCCGGCAGCCGATCCTGTGGCGGCTGCGGCCTTCGCCAGTTATTGGTTTAATGAGGGATATCCAACGTGGCTGGAGGTAGAATCTGAACGGAAGGTGCCCATGCGCCTGGGAACAAGTGAGGATCCAAGTTTGTTTATTGATGCATGGGGGACATCTCCTGTTGTCGACGGACAGAGCCTGAGTGAACTCTATGGCCAGGACATAGTCGATCTGTTACGCGACGGGCTTACTGAGACGGAACGATGGGGATTTGAGCAGGGTCAAGGTGTCCTTGTTGGCCAATTGTACGAAAATCTGACCCTTTCCGTCGTCTTACAAGAGATGTTGAGCGGCTATTTTAACACCACAAAGACAATCCAGGAGGCAGCAAACCGGGTGATTGAATTAATTCCCAACTACCAATTCACTGTTGAGCCAACGCCAACGCCAGCGCCAACGCCCACTGCTGAGACCTAACAGGATTCGACTCCTGAGATGAGAACAATTTGCAGTTTTATCCAACCTCTAGGTACTATTAACTCTAGTTCGGAACAACCGAAATCTGTTAAGTGAATGAAACCCGGATTCTTGAAAATAGATTGCACTTCGCTCGGGCAGAAAAACCGGGATTGTTAAGTCGAAAACTGTGACCCACTTAGGCTACCCTCATGACTGAATTAGACGAAAATCAGATTCTTCAAGCTGGGATTGAATCTAAAGATAACCCCGTGGATATAGAATCAGCAGAAACTGAAACAAAATCCGCGTCTAGCAGAGAACGCTGGATCCTCATAATCGTTGCAGCACTCATCATACTGATCGATCAAGGAAGCAAGACCATTGTCAGGTCCACCTTAGAGCTGTATACATATTTCGCTCCTATACCAGGCCTCGAGAACTTCTTCCGTATTACACACATCACAAATACTGGCGTCGCTTTTGGTCTTTTCCCAGATGGCAACTTGTTGTTCACGCTGGTGGCCCTGATCGTGTCCACGGCGATCATCATCTATAACTTCAGGCTGGAACCGGGACACCGGATGCTGCGCCTTGCCCTCGGCTTGCAACTGGGCGGCGCAATAGGTAACTTAATCGACCGCCTGCAGCGAGGCTTCGTGACTGATTTCATGGACTTCGGTCCCTGGCCGGTCTGGAATATAGCTGACCTGGCAGTCGTTAGCGGTACTGTGCTTCTGATATGGATCATGTACCAGGAAGAGCGAGAGGAAAAGAAACGGGCGGCGAGCATGCCGGAGCCAAATAGTCGTTTGGACGTCCCATCAGATGCACAAGCCCAAGAGGTTGATGAAGGCTCAAATAGTTGAGCTCAATCTCCAGTTCCCGGGCGAGCGACTGGACAAAGCCCTGACCGCGGCCATGCCGGAGTTGTCGCGCATGCAATGGCAGCGGCTGATCAAGGAAAAGCGGGTACTGGTTGACGGTCGTATTGCCAGACCCAGCCAGCGTCTTACGGGGGACGAACAGGTCGTTGCCGATATCCCTGAGGCGGTCGAAAGCGACTTAACGGCCGAACCTATTCCGCTTGATATTCGCTACGAGGACGGCGATATCCTGATTGTCAACAAGCCAGCGGGCATGGTTGTCCATCCGGGAACGGGCCACGACAGTGGCACGTTAGTCAATGCATTGTTGGCTCATTGCACCGATCTATCGGGCATCGGCAATACGAAAAGACCAGGCATTGTGCATAGGCTGGACAAGGATACCTCTGGCCTCCTTGTCGTGGCCAAGAACGATTTGTCGCAACACATGCT
>JAACFF010000159.1 GCA_009937635.1 Chloroflexota bacterium | reverse complement strand
CTTTTTGATCTGATCGAAAACCGCAAAGTGCCCTCAAATGATGTCAATGAAATAGTCCTCCCGGTGCATCTTGTTGCTAGAGATTCAACCAGCGTACCTCGTAACATCAAACGGAATTCATAATGGTGTGTCAGGGGAGCTAAATCCGTGGCCGGTCCTCATACCAAATGCTCCTTGTTTTTGGCTATCTTTCTGCTCTTACTGGCGCTTACCGGCTGCTCGCAGATGGCGAATCAAGCTGTCCTGGAGAACGATCAAGCGATCCCAACCATTATTTTCGATACCGACTTTGCAGGTGATGTGGACGACGTAGGCGCGTTGGCGATTCTGCACGCCATGGCTGATGCCGGTGAAGTAGAGATTCTGGGCGTGATGATTTCCACCGGCGAACAGTATGCCCCGCGCGCTGTAGATACGGTAAACACCTATTACGGCCGTCCTGATATCCCCATCAGTGCTACCTGGGCTCCCGCGGTGAGCATCGATTCGAATTACACTGCGGATCTAGCCCTCGATTTCCCGAACGATCTGCAGGCTGCGCCAAATGCCGTCGATTTATACCGGCAGATTCTCGCTGAACGGCCGGATAATTCGGTCACAATCGTCAGTGTGGGCTTTCTCACAAATCTACAAGGGCTGCTGGCTTCTGAGGCGGATGAACACAGCGATCTCGGCGGGCCAGAGCTTATTGCGGCTAAGGTGGACAAACTGGTGACCATGGGCGGACACTATCCAGATTCAGCCGCCCACCCCGACGGCCGTGAATACAATTTCGAACTTGATGCAGAAGCAACAAACATGGTAGTTCATGACTGGCCGACCCCCATCGTTTTCAGCGGCTTCGAAATCGGCGAGGACATTATTACCGGTGCAATCCTCACCAAAGAGACGCCGGCGGACAATCCGGTGAGAGTGGCTTATGAAATCTACACCCATGGTGCAGGTCGCAGCAGTTGGGATCTTACGGCCGTTCATTTCGCGGTTCGTGGTCTTTCAGATGTGTGGGAACTGTCCGGACCTGGCAACAACGTGGTGTTTCCCGATGGGCGTAATAAATGGGATCCTACAACCGATAACCAACAATATTATCTACTCAATACCCTTCCAAAAGCACAAATCGAAGATTTGTTGGACGAGCTATTAATCCAGCCACCACAGGGACAATGACAATGTCGCTGGCACAACCATACATGAAGAATGGTTATCCCTTGAGGCTACTTCAAACAAAATGTACCACCTTAAGCCAAATACACTTATACTGGCACTAGTTTTTATCTCAGGCGTATTGGGAATACAAGCATGTACCCTGATAATTCCTGCGGGACCAATGAATATTTTGAAGAGGTCAGTACAGATACAGGACGGCTAGCAAACGGATATCAATGGAGTATGCAGCCTGGTCACAGAATGTATTTAACCCAGAAGCTGTCTACAAGCCAAACGGCCACTAGCATTGAAGAGTTGATGGTTCAGTCTCCCGCTTCTATCCCGGCACCCGAGAACTAGAACTGGAAAGAATATCGAAATAAAAATGGCAATGTTGAACCAGAGAGAATGATAATGAAAATATGTGTCGTGGGCGGCACGGGCAACATCAGCACCAGTTTCGTGAAATTATTACTTGAACAGGGCCACGACGTTACCTGCTTCAATCGCGGACAGCGTGGACCGGTTACAGAAGGCGCAGACCTCATCGTTGGTGATCGCGCCAACCGTGAAGATTTTGAGCAAAAGATGCAGCAGGAGAATTTTGACGCGGCGATTGACATGATCTGCTTTTCACGTGAGGACGCCCTAAGTGATCTGCGCGCCTTTCGTGCTGTTTCACACTTTGTGCAATGCTCGACGGTTCAGACATACGGGTTGGAAATGGATTGGCTTCCGGCCACTGAAGACCACCCACTGCGAGCGACCAGCCCGTATGGGCGCGGCAAGGTCGAGGCTGACGCCGTATTCATGGCAGCCTACTATGGCGAAGATTTTCCCGTGACTATTATCAAACCTAGCACCACGCTTGGTCCGCAAAATGGCCCGCTGAGGCAACTCGGCGCTGACTTTAGCTGGGTCGACCGCATTCGCAAAGGTCTGCCGATGGTGGTGTTGGGAAACGGGAATCAGGCGCTCCAAATCTTGGATGTAGATGATGCAGCCCTGTGCTTTGCCAATGTCGTGGGCAAAGAGCACTGCATCGGACAAACCTACAATATGGTCAAGCGTGGCTACACTACCTGGAAAAAATATCATCAAACGGCGATGAGGGTATTGGGAAAGGAGGTAGAGCTCGTCGGCATCACACTTGACGATCTGAAGAATATGCAAGGAGGGTTCCAAGTGCCCGGTTATGTTGACTGGGTGGACTCATTTGCCTATAACGCCTACTTCAGTCCCGAAAAACTGATGCGCGATGTACCGGAATTTCGTCCGGCGATCCCGCTAGAAGTCACGCTGGAGCGGATTATCGAGAGCGCGGATCGGGACGGCCGCATACCAGCAGCTTCCCTAAATAGCTGGGAAGATCAGATGATTGCCGCACTGCGGACTATCCGCACAGTGAACATCACGCTGTAGGACCATCAGGCTTGTGAAGCTCGTAGCCTCAGCACCATTTTCACGGCGAACGTACTCGGAATTTGGGACTGCTTCATCAATGCTTGATTCGCAAACGGTGCTGTTTTATTGTTTACCGATCTTATAGAAGGAGACAGGCCCATGAAGAAAACGATCAATTGGGGCATTATTGGCCCTGGTGGGATCGCCCATAAATTTGCTCAAAGTGCCGCAGTTGTTGACGGCGCAGAAGTTGTTGCTGCGGCATCAAGAACCCCGGGTAAAGCTAGAGCATTTGCCGTGAAGTATGGGATAGAAAACTATTACACCGATTATGCAGAGATGCTTAGCAATGATGACGTTGACGCCGTCTACGTGGCAACGACGCACAATTTTCATTACGAAAATGTCAAGCAGGTTTTAGAGGCCGGTAAAGCGGTACTGTGTGAGAAGCCCTTAACGGTGAATGCTGCGGAAATGTGCTCACTAATTGCATTGGCGGAACAAAAACAACTGTTCATGATGGAAGCGATGTGGACCAGGTTCCTGCCGGCTCTTGAGCAGGTTCGAGCGTGGCTGGCGCAAGACGTTATTGGAACGGTAAAACAAGTTCGGGCCACATTTGGTTTTCGTTTTCCATACGATCCGGAGCATCGCCTGTTTAATCCTGATTTAGCTGGCGGGGCGGTCCTTGACGCAGGGATCTACCCGCTTTCTTTCGCCAACATGGTCATGAGACAAAAACCGGTTGAAGTGAAAGCGCTTGGCGATATCGGCGCCACCGGCGTTGACGAACAGTCCTCCTATCTCTTGAAGTATGAAAGCGGCTGCCTGGCCCTTCTGAACGCCACGATGACTGCGCCGGTCGCATCCAGGGCGGAAGTTATCGGCAGCGAGGGGAGAATTATGATCCCCAGGAGTTTCTTAAACGCTCAGGAGGTCTGGCTCGAGTTAGCTGATCATGAACCTATTCAAAAGAAATTTCCGCATGAAGACAGTACTGGATTTAAATTTGAAATAGAGGCAGCTTCCGAATCGATCAGAAATGGGCTACTGGAGAATGAAATAATGCCCCTTTCTGATACCCTTCAATTAATGGAAACAATCGATGAAATAAAGAATCAGCTTGGTTTAGTATATGCCAATGACATGCAGTACTGACCTCAGAACCGGATGAAAATAGTGAGTCGGGTGATCAAGAGCTTGTGGCTACCAAGATGGAAAATTTAGTGGCCATTTGTGTTTTTGCTATGAAGTTTGAATACACGCGTGTAAGCTCAAAAGCTAAAGTCCTGACACCCTTCCTAGACGCTCTAGAAGTAGCTGGGTGTAAGAAAATCCATGAGGCCAGAAAGACCAGGTCAGCGTTTTCACAAGAGAAAGATGGAACTTCTATTGTCTTCTTGAGCATTGGCGGAAAAAGGATGTTGTTGTAAGCTGGAAACTCGCGCGATTGGCAAGATTAACTATGGACTTTTTCAACGCAATCAATGAAATACAAGAAAGGGGAGCTGGACTATCCAGTTTGAACGATCAAATTACGATTTGACAAAACCGTAATTGCCCGCGAATTGACCGCCCACGTACTATCCGTGCGGTCAGCAAGATGCTTTAAGAGCCCTAACCACACTTTCATATCCCAAATAAATGAAAAACACTCTGGTTTTAGGACCAGAGTGCCATATATGGGCGCGAGTCGACTCGCACGACCCCCCTCACGGATATGAACCTAGAAACGGGATTCATGCCCTTCTCTAACTGGCATTGTCCAACAAAGTAACTGCGCTAGGCGTTATAATTCAGCTCTTAAAGCCGTATTGTGCCTCTTCTTTTAGATGGACATACATAACTTTGGGCGCACACATCATCAGGTCAAACACCGCAACCATGCCGGCCGGCATGACAGCTTTAATATTGGCCGTCAGCGGTGGAATCCGGAACGGTGAACGCAGACCTTCAATCGATTCGTTGCTGACCAACTTTTGCAGGATATTTCGGATGGCCTTGGCGTTGTTCCACTTGCCCCGGAAAGCGACCGTGCCATCGGGTGCAATGACGTAGATCATATCCGGCAGGGTGCCGTACGCCAGATGACCGGTACCTTCTATATCGTCGATCAACAGAGTGCGCTGTTCGCCAAATCGCTGTTGTGTTTCTTTCGCCCGCTTGATCTTTTCATCGAGAGTTTTGTGCGCACCAATACGCTCGCCTGGATGGGCTTCACGGGTATACAGCACCAGGAACTCAACATCAGGAAAGTCCTGTGCCAGTTCATTCATCGGATGTATATTGCCAACATACTGCGGGCAGGTGATACTGCCGTTTTCCAGCACGATGATTTTGCCGTAGTAATCTGAAAGCTTAACTTCTTGGCCGTCGATATTTTGCGCGAGAAAATCTGCAGTAGCTTGCCCTGCCTTCGGACCGGAAAGCGCTTCCATATCGTACATACTGGCATTGTGACGTTCGAAATTATAGGTGGATGTGGTCACGTAATTCACTCCTCATTGATTTGGAATATGATGCAGTTGGAAAGTATGAGGCTCTCTCGTGCGTCTGACATCACAATACTCCGAAATTATATAGATTGGTCTAGCGAATAGACGAGCAATGCACATGGGTTCTTACCAAGCAGTGTAAAGTGGCTGGACAATCCCCGCAAATCATCAGATGGATTTGGAGGTTTCAATAGCGTGCTGGAGATCAAATGACCTCTGCTCTATTTCTACACGGTCTTCAAGTATTGGTGAATCATCGTTGCGGCCGAGGAACCTTCACCGATTGCAGCAGCCACCTGCTTTGTGCTGCCATCTCGGACATCGCCAGCGGCAAAGATTCCTGGTACGCTGGTTTCCAGAAATGCTGGTTCCCGCTCCTCAAATCCTGCCGGGTGATCCCTATCATGCACCAGATCGTGACCGGTGATGATAAATCCCCATTCGTTTGTATTTATATCGCTGCCGTTTAGGAAATCGGTATTAGGCATCATGCCGATAAAGATAAAAGCGCCTTCAGCTGTAAGCAATGATTCTTGGCCCGTCTGGTTATTGCGCACCAGCACCCTTTTTAGCTTTGACTTCTCGCCGATAAACTCTTGCACTTCTGTATGCCAGCGCACCTCAATCTTGGGATCGGCAAGTACATTTTCCTGGATTATTTTGCTGGCATTGAATTCGCCACCGCGAACAAGCATGGTCACTTTGTCGGCGTACTTTGTTAACAGCAGGCTTTCCTCGGTGGCGCTGTTGCCACCACCAACGACAGCGATTTGTTTGCCCTTATAGAAAGCGCCATCACAGCTGGCACAGAAGTGGACCCCAGCGCCCAAATAGGCGTTTTCTCCAGGAACTCTTAAGCGACGATAACGACTGCCGGTGCTGATGAGCAAAGCGTTGCCGCTATATTGGCTGCCATCGGCCGTATTAACACAATGGTAGTTGTCATGGGAATGAAGACTAACCACATCCTGGGCTTGTAGTATCTCGACACCGAACTTTTCAGCTTGTTGTCGAAGTCTTTGGCAGAAATCAATGCCCGCTACGCTCTCGTGGAAGCCTGGCATGTTATCGATTTTCTCGGTCAGGGCTGCCTGGCCACCTATGGCCGCTCTTTCAATTATCAAGGTGTCAAGCCCCTCCCGTGTGCTGAAGATAGCTGCTGTTAGCCCAGCCGGTCCGCCGCCCACGATTACTAAATCATAATGACTTCGGCTGGCTACCATCTTCAGACCAAGCTTGGCTGCCAGGTCGGCGTTGCTTGGCTCAACAAGAATCGAACCATCCTCAAAGACTAAGGTGGGGATAATGCGCCTGCCATGATTTGCTTCAATTACAAACTGTTCACCCTCACTCTCTTGTTCAATATCCACCCATCGATAAGGGATTTGGTGCTCTCCCAGAAAGTGTTTACTTCTCCGGCAATCAGGACACCAATAGGCACCGTACATAGTAATGGCAGTTTCAATCACATCTAACTCCTCTTATGATAAGAATATGCTTTATGCCTCAGTGAAACACCGCTAAGGGGATTATAAAGGAATTTCGCATAAAAGGTGCTTGACCCAGCGCAAGGTGTCTGCTTTCAGTTTCGCTTCGCTTCCATTCTTTTGGTTGGTGCGGATGATTTGGCACAACAGAGGCATTCTTTGACCACCTGCTTGCCCTATCCGACAAACCAAGCCGAAGCCAACCCCGCGCACGGCATGTCCGGGCAGACCATGCCACCTTTTATTTAGCCGAAACTGGAGTATAATATCTACAGGGAGCTTTGCAACTTGAAGCAACCCACGAGGATAAATTTGGGGAGCTGAGCGGATGGGCGGCAGTGATTATTTGCTCGAACCGTTAACCCAACGTGAGTTGGAGATTTTGCGTTTGCGTGCCGAGGGGTTGTCCAATCGCGAGATCGCACAGAAACTCGTCATCGCTCAAGGGACGGTTAAGTCGTACAACAAGCAGCTCTATAGCAAGCTGGGCGTCCACAGTTGGTCGCAGGCAGAGGGCAGGGCCAGGGCGATCGGGCTGCTCGCCGATGCCAGAATAGCATTACTTAGCGGAACCGTAACCTTTCTATTCACCGATATCGAGGGCAGCACCAAACTATGGGAGCGACATCGCGAAGCGATGGGAGCCGCGCTGCGGCAACATGACGAACTGCTGCGTCGAACGATCCAGGAGAAGGACGGCCGTGTCTTCAAGACCGTGGGCGATGCCTTTTGTGCCGTTTTCGACGACGCTGTGAAGGCGCTTTCGGCTGCCTATGCCGCTCAGGCAGCCATACTGGCCCAGGATTGGGGGAAGACGCCCATCCGGATTCGCATAGCCGTGCATACAGGTACGGCCGAACTTCGACATGACGACTACTTCGGCCCGTCCGTCAACCACGTGGCTCGCCTGCTCTCGGCCGGTCACGGGGGCCAGATTTTAGTTTCCGCTTCCACACGAGCCCTGGCTCAAAGACGGCTTCCAGAGAAGTTGTCGCTGCGTGATCTGGGTAAACATCACCTGAAAGATCTGGGGCGAGCGGAAAGAATTTACCAGCTCATCGCGCCCGATTTGCCGGCTGACTTTCCCCCACTAAATTCTCTGGGCGCACTTCCCGAAAACTTACCGGAGCAGCTTACCTCTTTCGTTGGCCGTGAGCGTGAGATCGCCGAAGTGAAGCGACTGCTGGCGACGACCCGGCTGCTGACCCTGATAGGTCCGCCAGGCACGGGCAAGACGCGGTTGGGTCTGCAGGTTGCCGCGGAACTGCTCAACCATTTCCCGGATGGTGTCTATTTTATAGAGCTTTCCCCTATTAGGGATCCGGCACTTGTCGCCAACACCATCGCTCAGGTATTCGGTATTAGAGAGGCATCGGGGCAGCCGCTGCTAAAGACGCTGCAAAACTACCTGCGCGAAAAGCGCCTGCTCCTGCTGATAGATAACTTTGAGCAGGTCATCGACGCCGCGCCGCTGGTGGGCGAGCTCCTGTCTGACTCTCCTGGCCTGAAAGCCCTGGTTACCAGCCGCGAAGCGCTGCGCATCTACGGAGAACAGGAATACGCCGTGCCGCCACTGACGCTGCCTGACCTGGAAGGCCTTGAACCCCTGTCAGAACTGGGCCAGTACGAATCCGTGGAACTCTTCTGCCAGCGCGCCGGTGCCGTTAAGCCGGATTTTACGCTGACTGAAGAGAATGCCCCATTCGTTTCTGAGATATGTCTGCGCCTGGATGGGCTGCCGTTAGCGATCGAACTGGCCGCGGCCCGCTCCAAGCTGCTTTCACCCGAGAGCATGTGTGCGCGCCTGGAAAGCCGTCTTTTGACGTTGACCGGCGGGCCGCGTGACCTGCCGGCGCGCATGCAGACGCTGCGAACGGCCATCGATTGGAGCTATAACCTGCTTGATGCAGATGAGCAGCGCTTATTTAACCGGCTGAGCGTCTTTCAGGGCGGGCGAGCAATTGAAGCAGTGGAAACAATATGTGATTCAGATCTGTCCTTCGCGGTCCTGGACGGACTAGAATCGCTGCTAAACAAGAACTTGCTGTATTCGGCCGAAGGGAGAACGGGCGAAACACGCTTTTACCAGTTGGAAACCATCCACGAATATGCCCATGAAAGGCTGGCCCAAAATGGAGAAGCAGATGACATCAAGACACGTCACGCGATGTACTTCGTGGCGCTGGCCGAGCGCGCTGAGGCTGAGCTTCACGGAGCCAGGCAAGAATATTGGTATGCACGCCTGACGGATGAACTGGACAATATCCGCACCGCACTAAACTGGACTCTCGATGGCGTGGATGTTGAGCTTGGAGCCCGTCTCGTTACGGCTCTGCGCGATTATTGGTATTACTCGGGCTTATTGTTGTCAGAATGCTCTGCATGGATCGATCGGGCTTTGCAAACCGAAGGGAAAATTTCACCTGCGGTTCGTGCCAGGACGCTTAACACATCCAGCCGTGTAACATATGCTCGCGGGGACTTTGCCGAAAGCGCATGTCTTGCTCGACAGGCGCTTTCCCTTGCCTGTGATGTCAACGACATAGAAACTTGTGCCTGGTCTCATCTCTTCATTAGTGTGCACTCGATGATTTCTTATGACCAAACCAAGGAACTCCTCACACACACCAAAGAAGGCCTGCGCCTGTTTCGCGAACTGGATAACAAGGAAGGCGTTGCCACGGGTCTGAATACGCTTGGAGAACTTGCGCGTCTGGATGGCGACTACGCCCGTTCCGGTCGATTCTATGAGGAATGCCTGGCTTTATCAAAAGAGACGGGCAACAGAGTCCGCAAAGCCATCAGCCTTGCCAACCTTTCATATGTTGCCTACCATGAGGGCAACTATGACCAGGCAATCGACTATGGCAAAAAGGCACTGTCTTTATTGAATTCTTTACCGATGGAGCACGTGAGTGCCAATTTTCTGGCCATGATAGCGGGGCCCATTGGCGCACGGGGAGACCCAAGGCGGGCGGCGCGTTTGCTGGCGGCCTCTGAGGCGCAATTGGAAACCATGGGAGCCAGCATCCAGCCTCAGGATAAGTTCGAAGTTGATGAATTCGAAAACGCAGTCAGGGAACAACTTGATGAGACTGAATTCGATAAAGCCTGGGCTGCGGGACGGGCGTTGACGATGGAGCAGGCCTTAGCTGAGGTGATGGTAGAGATCTGACCTGTGGCTATACTATTAACAGTCCAGGATGTGCTCAAATCCAGGCGAATTATGCGCAGATAACTGCAGCGCACACCGCTTGATAATGACCCATCACTTGCCCGGCTGCTTGGCGCCCATGCATATGGTAAGCATGAGAATGAGTAACTAATTGCTTCGTTTAAGGTGCGAGGGGGCGTCAATCGAGTACCACAATTCCCAGAGATGCAAAGAACTCCCTGAAATGGAGCGCTCTTCATATGTGTCGATGCGGCAAGCATATGCCTTGACTTTTCTGCACGACAACACGCTGAGCAAGATATCCGCATCGTAATCATCGGCTTCGTCGCGTTGGAAGCCACAAATATATTTTATTGTTGGCGAGCGCTAGCTCATGTTGACCCCCTTGGCTGCCTGGTGACGACGATAGATCAGCACGCCAGCCAGCAGGATCAAGCCCACCACAGCCAGGATTATGATGGTTGAATATCGTCCGAGCCTTTGCCACGGGGTCGCAGCGTTTGGGCGCAGGGCGATAGTCAGTTCTTGGGCAACGTCTACGGTTTCAGGACTGGTGAGGATCGATATGCCGTCCAGGTTCGCGCTGAGCGAACCAATTAGGTCGACGATGGCCCCCACATCACCTTCGGTCCGTACCTGAACGCTGATTTCTACGTCTGGATTCGCCTCGCGAAGCTGCGGAACAATCGGCTCGACGAATTCTGCGACGATCTGCGGCTTGGTCTGCTGGCGCTGGATCTGCAAGACAAAGATATCGACAAAGGGGGCTATGTCCACGCCGTGAGAAAGGGCGAAATCATGATCAGGTCCAAAGGCGAGTTCCAAATCATAAGCGTCGGCCAGTTCACGCATCTTTTGGATGCTTTCCACCGGATCTTGCTGTTCCCCCGCGGGCGTGGCCGGTCCATGCTCCAGATTATAGCCGATGATATCTATCTCGCTCGCCATGTCGGGCAAGAGCCGTTCTGTTTCTTCCACCGATTTGAAGATGACCATCTTACGGCCGTTTTTGATCTCGTTCAACTGCCCGATCTGGCTGGGGTGTTCGACGCGGGCGATGTCGTTCTCTCGCGCTGCCGCATTGAAGAGGGGTACCAGCGGCGGGCCAATTCTCATATCAATCCACAAATCTTCGATGGCAGCGATCTGTTGGGGTGCAGATGTATAGGCGGAGAGAAAAGGCGTCTCATGAGCAAATAAGAACAACCCTGTGAAAAGCAGGACGTAGCGAATAGTAAGGTGGCGGCGACTTGAAAATATCATTTTCTCCCTTTATCATGTCGTTTGCGGTATCGATACCACAACCGGATCGCTATCATTTGGGCAACGCTGTTCGGCCCGTCAGTAAATTATACAGGGTTTGTGATAAGAAAGTTGCAAAGAATCATTAAGTGGGCAGGTTATTCCGATGTCACTGTCGACCGGCATCGTCTGCGAATGATGCGTGCTGTATTTTTTATGTAACTAAAAGCGTTGGGCCGCCGGACGTGTAGTGCAGCAGCAGTGCAGAATGAATTCTGCAGCTGGTGAGGCAAACATGTTGAAAACATGTTATGGATGGTGGATGGGTTGCTTATTTGTTCTGTTAAGTTCGATAATCCGCTGTCTAGGATGAATCCGGTGCCTGGAAAGTCAAACCTGCTTGAAGCAGGTTCGGAATGATCCAGGCAACTTGCTTGGGCATTTTTGATCAGGATAGTTTCCCACGCGCTATTGTGCCATAAACGCAAATTGATCGGGCTTTCACTATTGTCACTTTTCATGTATTATGAATGAGGCTATCCAGTGCGGAGATTATTCTGCAACACAAGCGAAAAAAGCAAGGAGGGAACGGTGATGCAAGCTGACAGCAAGCAACCTGATCCCCTGACCACGGTCAAGCAAGAGATCGAGCGGGTGGACTCCGGCGGCGTGGCCGTGGGGGTGATCAACGCCGCCGCCGACGCCAACATTTACATGGGCGGGCAGCGGATCGTGGAAACGCGCCCTGATTTCCTCTATACGGCCGTGCCGCCGATGATCCGTCGTTTGCTCGGCCGTGAGGAACTCGTCGACGCGCTGATTACGCGCCTGGCCGGTGGAGAAGCCCTGCTGGCTGCACATGGCCTGCCCGGCGTGGGCAAAACGACGCTGGCCGTGGCCCTGGCGCACCACAAAGGCGTGCTCGACCATTTCAGCGGCGGCGTGCTTTGGGGAGCGCTGGGCCAGACGCCCGACAATGCGGGCGTGCAGGCCATTTGGAGCGGGGCACTGCGCATCCCCAACTTCAATGAACTGCCGCCGGCCCAAAAGCTGCCGCGCCTCAGCCAGGCGGTCAGCGAACTGCGCCGGCCGGTGCTTGTGATTTTGGATGATGCCTGGACTCTTGAGGCAGCCCAGGCGTTGCAGCTCGGCGCGCCCAATATCACCCATTTGCTGACCACGCGCAACTGGTCGCTGGCGACCCGATTTGCCGGGGCGTCAGGCACGCTGCCCATTCCCGAATTGGCTGCCGAACCCAGCCATGCGCTCTTAGAAGCACTCGCGCCTGGCGCCTGGGCCAGCGACCCGAGCGCCGCTGCCGCATTGGCCGGCGATGCGGGCGGACTGCCGCTGGCGCTGGAACTGTTGGGCGGCTTTTTGGTCGCGCCGGAGCGTATGCTGTTTCCTGACCTGGCCCAGCA
>JAACFF010000560.1 GCA_009937635.1 Chloroflexota bacterium | reverse complement strand
CCGATTGTCCGGGAAGTGACCCGGCGACGCCAGGTTCTCAATGTCACCGTCTTTGGCGATGCACCCGAGTCAACGATCAAACACCTGACGGAGAGAATAAAAGACGACATAACCAATTTACCTGGCATTACCCTGGCCGAACTCGCAGGTCTCCGCAAGGGAGAAATTCATATCGAAGTCTCCGAGGAATCTCTCCGGCGTTATGGTCTCACCTTGGGCAAGGTCGCCGAGGCTGTTCGAAGGGCTAGCCTGGATCTACCGGCGGGTAGCGTCAAGACGGCGGGAGGTGAGATCCTAGTCAGGACCAAGGGTCGTCGTTACTACGCTGGGGATTATCGAGATATCGCTGTAATTACCAGGACCGATGGCAGCAAGGTCACTCTGGGACAGGTCGCCCAGCTCAAAGATGGCTTCGAGGATGTGGATCTTTTTACCAGATTTCAGGGCAAACCAGCCGGCCTTATCGAGGTCTACAGGGTTGCCGATCAGAACGCCCTGGAGGTTGCCGCTACGGTCAAACAGTATATCGAGGAGGCAAGGCCGAGCCTGCCGGAAGGAGTGGACATTAGTATTTATCGGGACAGGTCGAGAATACTGAAAAGCAGAATTTGGCTATTGCTGAAAAATATGGCCCTCGGCCTGATCCTGGTAAGCATCCTCCTGGGAATGTTTCTGAATGCGCGCCTTGCCTTTTGGGTAACTCTCGGAATACCGATATCCTTTATGGCTGGACTGATGCTCTTGCCCACCCTTGGCGTATCCATCAACATGATCTCCCTGTTCGCCTTCATCATGGTTCTGGGTATCGTGGTGGATGATGCCATAGTTGTGGGCGAGAATATCTTCCGCAAACACGAGGAGGGGCTTGAACCTCTGGAGGGAGCAGTGCAGGGCGCGCTGGAGGTTGGTCGGCCGGTGGTTTTTGCAGTCCTGACCACGGTGGCGGCCTTCTACCCGCTACTCTTGGGAAGCGGCGTCATGGGAAAGATCATGCGCAACATTCCCACCGTGGTCATTCTGGTGCTTCTGGGCTCTTTAGTGGAATGCTTGTTGATTCTACCGGCCCATCTGGTGGGATCCAAATATCGAAGAAAGAGTAGCATAGAGGAAAAGCGCACGGCCCGATGGTTACAATGGTTCATAAAAGGACCCTATGCCTGGGCGGTGGATTTCTGTGTGCGCTGGCGCTATGCCACATGTGCCCTGGGTATCGCCATATTGCTGGTGACTGTGGGAATATGGCAGGCCGGCTGGATTAAATTTACCTTGTTTCCAAAAGTTGAAAGTAACTTTTTGAAGTGTAGATTGACCATGCCGGCAGGCACACCGGTGGAGCGGACAGCAGAAATCGCCAGTTATCTGGAGCAGGCTGGCAAAGAAGCCCTGGCCGAAGCGGACGAGAAGCGCCCCAAAGACTCGCCGTCGCTCTTGAAAGGTATCATCACCAGAGTAGGGAGGCACGGCAGAGGGCACGGCCCTATGGCCAGTGGGCCACAGTCGGGAGGACATCTGGCCCAGATCACAATCGAGCTCTTGGAAAGTGAGAACAGGAATGTGACCGCAACGAAACTGGGCAACTTGTGGCGCCAGAAAGTGGGCATCGTACCGGATGCCGAGGCTATCACTTATCAAAGTGTACTCTTCAGCGCCGGCAATGCCGTTGAGGTTCATATGTCGCTGGACGATCACGACTTGCTGGTGGCGGCGGCAGAGGAACTGAAAGCGGAGCTTAAAACCTATCCGGGAGTATTCGATGTAAGTGACAGTTTTCTACCGGGCAAAGACGAAATGCAGCTCAAGCTGAAACTCGCTGCCCGCAGTTTAGGTTTGACCTTGGATGATCTGGCCAAGCAGGTCCGGCATGCTTTCTACGGTGCCGAGGCCCTCCGCTTGCAGCGTGATCAGGATGAGGTCAAGGTTATGGTTCGGTACCCGGAGTCCAAGCGCAAGTCATTGGGTTCTGTTGAGGATATGTACATCCGGGCGCCGGACGGCTCCGAGGTGCCGTTTAGCCAGGTGGCCGAGGTGAAGATGGAGCAGGGCTACGCCTCCATCGAGCGAGCTCAGCGTTTCCGGGTAATCAAGGTGACCGGGGACGTGGATGAGACTATCACCAACGCCAATGAGGTGCGGGTTGATCTGGAGAGCCGGATTCTGCCAAAACTGAAACTGCGTTATCCAGGCTTGCGATACACCATGGAAGGGGAAGGAAAGGAACAGAAGGAGTCCCTGGACGATGTTATCAGTGGTTTGGTTATCGCGCTTTTTCTCATCTACGCCCTGTTGGCCATTCCGTTCAAATCCTTTTCTCAGCCCCTTGTGGTCATGTCGGCCATTCCTTTCGGCATCGTGGGCGCAGTGTTCGGACATTTGCTAATGGGTCATAACCTGAGCCTTTTGAGCTTGTTTGGCATCGTCGGTCTGACTGGCGTGGTGGTCAATGACTCCCTGGTGCTGGTACACGCTACCAATCGAATTCGCAGGCAGGGAGCCAGTGTACATGACGCTATTACTCAGGGTGGGGCCCTTAGGTTCAGGGCCGTCATTCTGACTTCTTTGACCACCTTTGCCGGCTTGACACCAATGATTTTGGAACGCAGCCTCCAGGCTCAATTTCTTATACCCATGGCCGTGAGCCTTGGATTCGGCGTGCTATTTGCCACCTTCATCACCCTGCTCTTGGTCCCTTGCGGCTATGTGATCCTGGATGACTTGCACAATCTTGTGGCGAAGCTGAAAGCTAAGGTCACTTCACGCGCTACTACATGAATCTGTGGACCTCTCGCCTAAGGGCGGAGATGTCCGTTGTCCGTGGTCAGTTGTAACAGAAAAAGCATAGCGCAGACAGTACAATTCATGACCGACAGTTGCTATGCGCTTTCCGCAATGCGCCATGCACGAACGAAATGAGCCACGACGGACAACGGACTACGGACCACGAACAAGGCTTGCCTGCTGACACCTGACACCTGCCTACTATCTCCTCGGGTATCTTCGATCGAAACCGCGCCCCTTGGCAGCCTTTCTCTTCAACCTTTTCAGCATTTCTACAAAGCGACTAATAGTCTGGAAGTAGGCCTCGCCATAGAGCAGTAAAATGTCATTGTGGCCGCAGCCAGGGGCGAGCAACAGCTGCTTTGTCATGGTACCCG
>JAACFF010000559.1 GCA_009937635.1 Chloroflexota bacterium | reverse complement strand
TAGAAGCTGAGCGAATTGTCGCCGAAGAACAAGCCCGTATTGCTATCTCACGGCAATTGGCAGGCGAAGTTCGCCAGGAAATACGGCGAGAAAATGTGGATCGGGCCACATTGTTGGCCATTGAAGCGGCAAGAGCAGCCGAGACGGCCGAATCCTGGTCAGCCCTGCGCGAGGCGGTTTCCCAACCGCGATCGGGGCAGATTCTCTTTGAGGGTCACATTTATTCTGTTAATTCAGCACAATGGAATAGTGATGAGAGTCTGGTTTTAACTGCCGGGGGAGATGGAACTGCCCGTATTTGGGATGCCGCTAGCGGACAAGAAATCTTAACCCTAGCCGCTCATGAGAGTGGGGTTCTTGGGGCGCTATGGAACAACGATGACAGCAGAATTTTGACCTATGGTGAAGGCGATACAGTCCGCGTTTGGGATGCCGACAGCGGTGAAGAACTGGTCTTGATCTCGTCACCCCAAAATATTAACCAGGCCTGGTGGAGCCCGGATGAAAATAAAATTGCCACGGGTGGGGACGATATGGTCAATGTATGGGATGCAGAAACAGGTGAAAATCTGGCATCGATGAGTGGGCATCAAGATTTCATACAACAAATACGCTGGAATCATGACGGTAGTCGTATTGTTAGCAATAGTGCCGATAAAACCGCACGCATTTGGGATAGCCGTAGTGGAGAAGAGCTGTTACTGCTTGAAGGGCATGATGATGGTGTTTTTCAAGCCGAGTGGAATCAGGACGAGAGTCAGATTTTGACCGCCGGTATAGATGGCACGATTCGAATTTATGATGCTGAAACCGGCACAGAGCTGTTGAAGATAACCGGGCATTCCGATTGGGTGTTGGGAGCAGTTTGGAATCAAGATGAGAGCCAAATATTAAGCAACAGTGGTGATGGCACTGTGCGTGTTTGGGATGCTGAAACAGGAGAACCATTGCTCAAAATGGAAGGAAGTGGAGAAGTAATTTGGATCACTGCTTGGAGCAACGATGAAAGTCGTATTCTATCGGCAGATGCCAATGGGTCGGTGATCGTATGGGATGCAAGAACTGGTGAAGAAATAAGCAAACTCGAGCTTCCAAGCGGTGCCAGTTCCGCTTTTTTCAGTGCTGATGACCAGAAGATCCTTATCTCAGAAGTTGCCAATAAGACCAGAATATGGACTCTGGAATCAAATCTACCAGATTATGAGCTACCAGATTTGCGAGGGAGCCCCATTGATTATCCGACAGCCTCCTGGAACAATGATGAAAGCAAGATCCTGACCGGCAGCGATGATCCTCTTGGGCCTGTACGCATTTGGGATGCAGCGAGCGGCCGGTCACTGCTGACCATATTCCCGCCAGAGGGTTCCTCAAAGGCAATTTGGAATGGCGATGAAAGCGCAATATTAAGTTTTGCAGGGGATTCGGTACAGATTTATGATTCTACAACCGGTGCGGAAGTAAAAATGCTTGGAGGAGAAAACGGTTTTGTTCTACAGGCTGAATGGGACGCGGCGTTTGAGCGCATATTGGCCGGGACTGAGGATGGCAGCGTTTTCGTATGGGATGCTGAGAGCGGGGAAGAAATTATCCATATTAATCATGATGATCGGGTAATAGTGGCTTCCTGGAGCAGGGATGAGCAAAGAATTCTTACGGTGAGTGGCAATTCAGCATTTGTCTGGGATGCTGAAACAGGCCAATTATTATTTAAGATGAGTGGTCATGCCGGTGATATTTATGACGCGGACTGGAATGTGGATGAAAGCCAAATAGTTACGAGGGGCGAAGATAATATCGCGCGTGTTTGGGATGGCATGAGTGGAGAACTGCAACAAGAACTATTAGGACACAACAGTGAACTTTCTTTTTCGGGATGGAATAAGGACGGCAGTCGTATTATCACTGGGGATGATGATGGCCTGGTTCGTCTTTGGGATGCGCTTACGGGCGAAGAGTTGCTTCTAATGACCGGACACAACATGGCTGTCAGTGATATTTTATTCAACAAACAAGAAACGAGATTGTATACGACGAGTCAGCTTGAATTCGTAACGCGCGTCTGGGATCTTAAAACTGGCAAGCAGCTTATGGCCATTCCCGACAGCACCTCGGATAAGGACTTAGATTTGAATGAGGATGAAAGCCAGCTTATGATTGCTGGAACGGGCGGTGTGCGGCGTTATTTCTTGAAGTTGGATGATCTTATTGAAGTGGCTTGCCAAAGAGTTTCGCGAAACTTTAGCTCAGAGGAGTGGCAGCAGTTTTTTGGAGAGACACCGTACAGGGAGAGCTGTCCAAGGTGATTAGTGAGTATTAGTGCCAGGCGTTGATTGATCGATTTGCATATTGCAATAGACAAATCAAAGCCTGGCATCCTAATTTCTTGCTGCGATTAGCGTCCTAGAAGCTGGGTTATATGAGTTTCTAAAGAGCTTGCCGTCATGTTCTGACTACCTTTATACTGGACGTTGCCATCGACGTCGACCAGGACGATAGTTGGCGCATTTAGACCAGTGCCGAATTGTGTTTCTTCCATTTGGGGCAGCCACTCGGCGATATCGCCAACCGGGTAAAGATCCCAATTGTCGAGAGCTGCACTTATACCTGCCTGATCAATATTATCACCCGTTAATGCATTGACATTCACTGGAACGAAGTTCAGTTGTGCGCCAAATGCTTTTTGCAGATCTGCTTGTAGAAGTTGGGCTTGAGGGCAGTACATAATCTGGCACATCTCTACCGGTGTGTAGAAGAAGAGTGTTGCCCGGCCGTTACTGTAAGCGGCCGCAGGGCTCATCTTTTCGTTGGCAGAACTGCTTGGTAGCGTGGAGGTGGCCGTTTCTTCAACCACTTCGACAATTCCCGACCGGCCACGAAGGGCAAATCCGAAACCAGTCAAAATTATGATGGAAAGAACACTCACCAGTGCCATATTAAAGAAAGAACTGTTTCGTTTTTTATTGGTTAATGTCGTCATCTCTGTAACTCCTTGTCAATAATGCTGCATACAAATCAAAGTGAATTGACGACAGCATATATGAGTTCCGTTTTCTGAACGTTACAGAGGTGTTACTGGATCGTCTATCTTTAGTATTTCGGGTAAATACCTAATTGTCGTACATACCTGAGTTGGGAGTTCCAAAAATAAAGTAAGGA